>JBLIIB010000030.1:0-19153 GCA_047634795.1 Candidatus Azotimanducaceae bacterium
CACCGCCGGTTATACCGAGTGCGTTGCATCGGGAGGTCGCATGAGGTCCATTACACGGTGTGAGGTTTCACGTCACCCATAAAAAAGCCCGCGACGGTGTCGGTGGGTCTCTGATTTCAGGCGGTCAGGGAAGGATGCCTAAATAGTGGTACGTCTACGCGCTGCTTTTTACGAGGAGCGGCTGTCCTGCCAACTCTCAATATCTGTCGCAAGCCCGTCCTGCAATCGCACGCCCACCATAGTAGATGTTCGGCCCACCTTTTGGGTCCATCGCGATTCACCTGATAAGAAGAACTTTCCTGGCCGTGCTTCGTCATCAACCCACAAATCGAGCTGACATCCCACGGGGATGAAGTCATCAGCAAGAAACTTGATCCCGTGCGCTGACGCATCAATAGCACTGCAAGCCATTGTTTTACCAATTAAATCTTTGTCGTCGGCCTGCGTTATCTGAACAAAGAGTCGCTCACCGGTGAGTTCACGAGCTTCAGCTCGGTTATCCTCAGGACTGCCGGCGTCCTTGCCTCGAGTGCTTAAGGTCCTGGCGTCTCTAACTGAACTTAGACTGACAACATTAGACGGCGTTGGCATGGTGTATTTCCCTATCAATATTCATCAGTCTGGTTAAAGCGATTTCCGTGCCAACTTTTTGTTTGCCATTTTGTTCCTTATAAAACAGGGACTTATTGTAATTTAATTGCTCGAACAGCGGGATTCAATGGTCTATAATTGCGTCCGAATTCGTCACTCCGTGACGTTATGTGACAGTCGTCACACTCTTGATGCCAAATACGTCACACATCCGTGTGTCAGCATCGAAGGGGCACACCCATTAAGGCACTTTCAAAGTGGTAGTGCTAACTTAATATAACGCTGTGGCTATTTAGAATGACGCTGTGGCCTCTTTAATATAACGCTGTGGCTATGGGCGGCGGCATAGGAAGCATCATCAGCAATCAACAGACACCATTTTTTACCCGAATCGACGAGAGACAACGAGAAATCAAGTCTCGCTTGTGTATCGGTCTCGATCCTGTTTTTAGCCGGATTCCGGAGGCGTGCAAATCTAAAGGCGCACCCATTTTCGAGTTCAACCGCGCGATTGTAGATGCGACGAAAGATATCGCAGCCTGCTACAAGCCACAGATTGCCCATTACGCAAGTGAGGCGGCTGAAGAAGAACTCATGGCTACGATTGAATACGTCCAGAGCTTGGGTATACCGGTTTTGCTTGATGCAAAACGAGGCGATGTAGGCAGTACTGCAGAAATGTACGCACGTGAACTGTTTGAACGATATGGTGCAGATGCTGCGACGGTGAACCCGTATCTTGGGAAAGATTCAATGGATCCTTACCTGGACTATGCGGACCGGGGAGTCTTTGTACTTTGTCGCACCTCCAATCCCGGCGGATCAGATCTACAGAACCTGACACTATCCACCGGGGATACGCTCTACGAGCACGTTGCACTTCAGGCGCGGGATCATTGGAACGCGAATGGTAATGTTGGCCTCGTGGTCGGGGCAACCCGTCCAGAAGAGCTAAAGAGCATCCGAGAGATTTGCGGCGAGATGACCTTCTTACTTCCGGGTGTCGGTGCGCAAGGTGCTGTCATCGGCGAAATGATGGGTGCGGGGCAGGGCGGTGGAATGCTGATATCATCATCCCGCGCCGTACTGTATGCAAGTGATGGCGACGATTTTGAAGAGGCTGCACGGCGAGTGGCCATTGAAACCCGAGACGAAATCAATCGCTACAGTAACTAAACTGGTTCGATAGGAGTTAGAGATGAGTAACAGGATAGCCCGGGGCTTTACTACACTGCTGATCAGTGCCGTGACATTAATCATGGCACCTATTGCTGCCGCAGATTGGAAATTGGACCCCGAGGCTAGCTATCTGGGTTTCGGTTCAGTGAAAAATGATCTGATTGCAGAAAACCACCATTTCAAGCGCTTGCAAGGCACTGTAAGCAGCGCGGGGCTCGCCACGATTACCGTCGATCTGACCAGCGTTGAGACGATGATTCCCATTAGAAATGAACGCATGCAACAGATGCTGTTCAAGACTGACCAATTTGGGATTGCAGTGGTCACGAGCCAACTCGATATCGCTTCTATGTCATCTCTCGCCACCGGCGCGCAGGTACAACAGGCGATCGACGTTGCGATCAAACTGCATGGCATTGAACTTTCCCGGTCTATCCCGGTAAAAGTCGTGCGAAGCAGCGAGAATAGCTATGACGTCACCAGCCTGGGGCCTATTTTCATCCACGCGTCACAGTTCGCACTGTCGGACGGCGTTGAGTCACTTCGAAAAATAGCGGGGCTTCAATCCATCGAACTGATGATCCCCTTGACGGTTGATCTGAGGTTTACTGCGGTCACCGTTGAGTAAGCGCGGGCTCTAGCGGCCCACGTCTGCACTAGTTCAGTACTGATGTCAGTACTGAATTTGGTACTAGGCCAACTCAACATCAAGGTCAGCCCAAATGGGGCAGTGATCTGAAGGCTTATCCATAGCGCGAATATCGTAGTCGATACCAGCGGCGGTGCATCCACCCTTCAAAATATCGGTTGCGAGAAGTAGGTCGATTCGCAGCCCTCGTCTTGGTTCGCGCTCGAATCCACGACTTCGGTAGTCGAACCAACTGAATTTGTCATCGACCTCCGGGTGAAGATGCCGATACAAGTCGGTTAACCCCCAGTCGGTCATCTCTTTGAGCCACTCGCGCTCCTCCGGCAGGAAAGACGTTTTGCCATCTCGTAGCCAGCGCTTTTTGTTGGCATCCCCGATACCGATGTCTTCATCGACAGGTGCGATGTTCATATCACCCATCACAATCACAGCCCCTTTGGGATCCTGTGTTTCCTTCAGGTATCGATTGAGATCAGCATAGAATTTTTGTTTTGCTGGAAACTTGGTGTCGTGCGAGCGACTTTCACCCTGGGGGAAGTATCCGTTGAGCACGGTCAGAGGTGCGCCATCTTTCGTTTTGAAGGTCCCGCCAATGAGACGCTTCTGCGAATCTTCGGTGTCGTGCTCGAAACCCTTGATGATGCTGGTAGCCTCTGCACGGTAGAGCAGGGCGACGCCGTAATGGGTTTTCTGGCCCATGAAAGCAACGTCGTATCCCATCTCACGAATATCATCGATCGGAAAGTCTTCGTCTGTGGCCTTGGTTTCCTGCAGACCAATCAGCGTGGGTGCGTGTTGTTTAATAACAGCGTCAAGTTGGTGCAAACGCACACGGATGCTGTTTACGTTAAAAGATACAATCCTGATGGTGGTTACCTGCTAGTTTTACTCGTAAAGATCGACAGTGCTGACTCTGGTGTCTTGTCTTGCTTTCAGTTCAAACGTGAGGCCTTCCGCCGCAATGTAGGAACCAATGACACTGTTTTTAGATTTGAAGAATCCGGCAGACTCAATCGCAATTTCGTCGAGTTCGCTGTCCGTTCTTTCCGGGTCGTGATGGTACATCACCAGATTCTTGACTTGCGCATCTACCGCAAGCTGCCTGACCTGAGAGATGAGAGAGTGCCCCCAACCATGTTTTGAGGGCATGTCATTTTCGATGTATTGAGCGTCATGGATTACAAGATCCACGCCGCTGCAGAAGTCCACCCACTCCTCGTAAGTTGTACTTGGGATGCCAGGCGGATCAAGTTCATTGTCCGTAATGTAAGCAACGCTTACGCCGTCTTCTTCGATGCGATAGGCGTTACCGCCACCGGGATGATTCAGGTTCTTGCGGACCGTTTTGAACGATTGCGCGTTTAGATACTCATCAACCAGTTGCACGGTGGTTATCTTTGATGGCAAATCTTCTGAATGTACGGGGAAGTTAGATCCGTCCATCTGCTCAAGGATCGCTTTCAGTGCAAGGGCGTTGGTTTCTACCCCCTGGCAAACCCTGATCTCACGATCTTTCTGGTAGATAGGGCCAAAAAAAGGATAACCCTGAATGTGATCCCAGTGACCATGACTCAGTAACAGCAACAACGGTTCGTCATGCTGAACCATTCTGAGACCGAGTTCCCGAATACCCGTTCCAGCATCAAAAATGATGTTGTTGCCAGTATTTAACCGAACATGCACGCATGACGTATTACCGCCATACTTGATGGTCTTGGGACCCGGCGCAGCAATTGACCCACGAACACCATAGAAAGTGACTAGCATGAGTTACATCTCGACCGGCGCATGGGCAGGCTATCTGCGCTAGTCGCGCCTGCCAGTAATCAAGTCGCGGAACTTATCCAGCAGCGTTTCGTATTTGTAGTCGGTGAATTCACCCGCGTCGAAATACATGCCATGCTCTTGGCAGGCTTCGTACCAGATGTGTGGCTGCTTGGGATCTGCAACCTTGTCCATCTTTTTGCCGCAGCGTGGGCATTCCACATCTACGATCTTGTTGTATTCTTTGCCTATCTCAGGGTCGCCGCTGTCTACGAATTCAGACATCCATTTGCCCTTGAGGACTTCTGCCTCGCCGATGTCAAACCAGATGCCTTTGCAATTGGTACAACGGTCGACCGTCATATTGCGACCATAAGTTACTTCTTCCATATCAGCATGGCACTTCGGACATTCCATAACGGTTCTACCTTCCAATCTTGTTGTTGTTTCAGGTTCGTCTGGCACCCTCATGGCTCCAGCGTCTCGAAAGTATACTGAAGCTCTTTCCAAGATGCATGCGGATTGTGAGCACAAATCTTTCATTCCCCGATTAGACATTCAGACAAGGTATGGACCACCGGTTTTCTGTGAGAGAACCAGAGGCTTTCTAGGCGGTCATTGACGTGAAAGATCACTGCGGCTTTTGCCAAAATCCTCCCACTCTTTATACTGGTGACATCAGTCAACAGGAGTAAGACACATGTACTTAGCGATGAATCGCTTTAAGATTGCCCACGGATTCGAAGAAGGATTCGAAAAGATCTGGAGAGAGAGAGATTCCTACTTATCAACGGTACCGGGGTTCAAAACATTTTCACTCATGAAAGGGCCGGCAACAGAGGAATACGTGCTCTACGCATCGCACTCTGTCTGGGAGTCCAAAGAAGTCTTCACTGCCTGGACTGAATCCGAATCTTTCCGAAAAGCACATGCACAAACCAGTGCACCCAAGGGCACCTATCTTGACCATCCCGAGCTAGAAACATTTGAATCTGTACTTTAAACCGGTCTTAATCGGTCTGGATTAGTCTCGACCTGCCTCAAAAGGCGTGAGTCAGAAGTTGCGATAACCCAACGGGGTTTCGAGTCATTCCAAGGTGGCATTCACCGTCAGCACCGAGTCGATTCCGCGCTCAACTTCCCAGAAAAACAGAGTGAATATTCCGATGAATATTCATTCTGCTTTTTCGGCGATTAAATACTTTAAAAACAACACGCTAGAGAGCCATCTTCGAATGACACTTTAGGTCTTTGCCCGCACCGACATATTTCAAATGAGTTTTATCATTTAATCGCATCTACAGTTTTGATCAAGATTCAGGACGTTCACATGCTGACAAACGAGTATCAAGAACCAAACTCGAGCCTAGAAACATCTGGACGCGCTTTCTAGTCGCGTTGTCGGGCGGAACGCGGCGGTCCATTTTAAGGCACTTGGCTAAGCACGGCGAAGCATCTGTCATGGAACTCGCAGCGCTTTTTTTGAGGTGTCAGCCAGCACATTCTCGATAATTAAAAGTACCGGAAACCGTAGGTCCTATTAAAAGACGCCGTCATCGAACACCTAGGTTGGCCAAATTAAATGCGAAGCAATGGTCGGTGCCCTGGACTGACTTAATAAGTGCCGCCGATTCTGGACAGATAATCTTGTTTCATCATTTAGATGGGTACCTTTGATTGATAGCTTCGATGAGTAATTTTTGATTAATAATTTCCAGTAATCGTTTCGAACAATTGCGCGACCAGATGACCACCCAAACATAAGAAATTGCAGGAGTGATGACGAGCCTTGTTCTAATCCAGGGACCAGATGAAGTCTCTAACGCAGAAGTCGACTGTTTCTGTGAGGCGATGGCCAATATGGATGATGACTGAGGTGCGGGTTTTACCATTGTCGATGAGATGCTTCGGGTCTGTAAGCTTCGGGTCTATAAAGCTATACAGGTTGTCTGAACCGACTGTGACCCTTTGAGGGTCGCAGTCGGTTCGTCAATAAGACATGGGGGAACCTCGAGCAGAGTTAACCGCCAGCGGCCTTAATTTCATCATGGGAAGCCCATGTTGCATGGGTTCCGCTGGAGATTTGATGCGGCAGGATGATTCGGCACACCGGCCCTGCCTCAATCTGCTGCGCATCAACAACGATGCATTCCGACCGTTTCTCCTTCATGTCTGTAATAAAGGAAACAAGATAACCATCATCCTCGCTCACGGCGCCCACTCTAGGTGCGAAGGGCGCTTCACTACCGCATCGCTCCTCACCAAAACTCAAGGATGACGAGTCGCCCGTCTTGAGGTCATGTTTCACAATCCCGCTAAACAAGAACCAGCCAGGTTTTGTCGTGGTGGAGTACAGGTAGCGTGACGAAGGGTTACCCGCGTAACGTTGGTTAAACGTGCCAAATTCGAGCAATCTTTCATCGAGATGGTCTTCGCGAGTTTCGCCGGTTTCAAGGTTAAATCGCCATCGATGCAATTTAGGCTTAAATGACTGCTCGTCTATTGTCGCCATCAACTTCCCCAGGCCCGCATCAACGCCCGGGATCTCCAGTGGCGCTGGATCAGGGTCTTCCTGAAAGTAACCATCCAACACGATTTCGTTACCGATCTCGTAGGCGTTAGCCCAGTGCAGCACGAAGGTTGGATCTGCTTCAAACCATCGAATCTGACTCACCGAGCCATATCGAGGCACGATCGCGAAACGCGTGGGCAGTTCCGGGTGAAACATTGGGTAATGAAAACCCGCTTCCATGAGTTCTGCATTCCAGAACATGGGCAGGTCCACCAGGATTGAGTAGTTTTTCGTAAAGGCCATATCATGGGGTAATCGGGGCCCAGGCAACTCAATGGGAATGAAATGCTTAAGTTTGCGGTCGGCACCCACCACACCGTAATGCATAAAAGGTGCGTTCTTTGAGTAATTAAAGAACATCATCTCGCCGGTTTCCAGATCAACCTTGGGATGAGCGGAAACACCTTCTTCTGGCGCCCAGGGCGCAGTGCCCAACGTATCAAGAGAGTAGGGGTCCAACCGGTAACCCTCGCCGCACATATAGTGTGTGGCGAGTATTTCTCCGCCATGCACAACAACATCCGTGGAGGCGCCGTCTTTCATACGTCCCCGTGCGCCCCAACCGTCTCTGAGCGATTTGTCGGGATTACCTGCGATGCCCGTCCACAGCGGGCCTCCATGTTTCGCTTCTGCGATCAAACCTTTGGTTTGCACAAACCGATTGCGATATTCAGCCTGACCTTTACGAAACGACATCGTATGAATCATGCCATCGCCGTCAAAAGGGTGATAAGTACCAATCGCATCGTGTACAGGGTTTTCTGTGTTCCTGATGTAGATACCGTCTAGATCCGTCGGGATCTGGCCAATCACCTCCAGATCCGTGGCATTGACCTCCTCATGGAGTGGTGTCCACGGGCCGTTCATATAAGGATGGTCGTTAGGCGTGATCGTTGACGTGATTGTGTTAACAATTTCGGTTGGCATGTTGGCGGCCGCAATCTAGACTTGTTGACAAATACTAACCAACAGTCAGTAAGTTATCAAGTATGCTATACAGCCTCACCATCTCTGAAAAGTTACCCAAACTTGGCGACTCAAGAAGAACGACGAAGAAATACACGACAAGCCATCGTTGAATCAGCGTTCACCGCCTACGCAAAACAAGGCTCGCCTGAAGTTGCACTGGAAAGCATTGCTGAGGACGCCGGTGTCACAAAAGGAACGATCCATTACCATTTCAGAAACCGCAGCGGCTTAATGCGTGCCGTGGCCGTATCGGTGTTTCAGGAGATTGAAGCGCGGATCAACCTGAACGAGGAACCTGAGTCAGACAATAAGGCTACACGTTACTTGACAGCGATGCTCACAGAGCAAGCGACGCCTGCTGGCCGTGTACTGTTCACCATTGGCGATGAGTTAGCCCGCACGGGTGATTTACAAGAGATTGACCCGTTTGTTTATCTCGGCAGTAAGCTTCAGGAATTTGGTCTGCAAAAGAGATCCGATTTGATCGCTGCTGCAGTAACTCAATATGCACGCCAGCTGGCTTACGGACTCGCGCCTGCAAGCGCCATTGAAGGGATGATTATGTCGCTAGCACTGTGGGACAACAATCTGGAGAGTCACTAACAGTGTTTGCCAGCAGCCTGAGGTGTTGGGGCGTAGATACTGCTCGATAGGCTCAACAAAGGCTAGCTACCCTCATCCGCCCGCTACCAGAATGCGCATAATATATATTATGTTAAATTACGTCATTCAAAGGAAGGCGACGCCCAGGCTGGCTTGGCTTCAACACGATGGCTGCCTTAAATCGTTGAATATCTACCAATCCAACCTTTGTAACGCTAACTACTTCCGACCTATTGGTTTGTTGGCTCGATCTAACTCAAATCAACAACTGGGCGTTCACGCCTAAACGACTAAGCAGGCTTGCGATTGCCCCCCACGTTTGAGCTTCTTTAACGGTTGATAGTGATGTTCCTGAAGGCGTTCACACTACGATTGGGTCGCTCACCCTAGATGCCCGGAAGTTCAAATCCACGGAGAAAATTCATGAAATGTTTTGCCATCCATTCGCTCACTGTTTCTAGTTGTCCATTTTCAAAATGATAGATACGCTAATAAGCTAAGAGAAAGTAAACGAAATAAGGAGACAATCATGGCTGACCTCAGTGCAGACCTTTTCAATCTTGCGATGTCGGAAAAGGCTCAACCGCTTATGGACGCTGTTCAGAAACACATTAAGGAAAATGTCGAGCCAATCACCGAAGAGTTTTTTAGCCTGAATGACAAAAAAGATGATATTTGGTCATGGCACCCTCGCCAGCTTGAGTTGCTGGATAACATTAAGCAGAAAGCGCGCGATGCAGGTCTTTGGAACTTCTTCCTGCCCGATGCCGATTCAGGAGAAGGTCTGACCAATCTTGACTATGCGTATATTGCGACAGAACTAGGCAAGCACCCCCTCGCCTCAGAGTCCCTGAATTGCAGTGCGCCAGACACCGGCAATATGGAAGTACTGGAACAGGTCGGAACAGATGAACAGAAAGAGCAATGGCTAACACCGTTACTCAACGGTGAAATTAGATCAGCCTACGTTATGACCGAGCCAGGACAGCCCTCCTCCGATGCAAAAAACATCAGCACAAGCGCTGTTTTGGATGGTGATGAATGGGTGATCAACGGCGAAAAATACTGGATATCCGGAGTAGCTGACCCACGCTGCAAGATCATGATTGTGATGGTTAAGACCAGCCCGGATGCAGCGCCCAGTAAGCAGCAGTCCCAGATCCTTGTGCCGACAAATACACCAGGCGTCGAAATCCTCGGGCCGATGGACGTGTTCGGTGATGTGCACGCTCCCGGTGGTCATATGCACATGCGCTTTAACAATGTACGAGTACCCAAGGCGAACATATTGTTGGGTGAGGGTCGCGGCTTTGAAATATCACAACTGCGCCTTGGTCCTGGCCGAATCCACCATTGCATGCGCTCAATTGGCGCTGCCGAAAAAGCGATGGATCTAATGGTCAATCGGGCTGGTACCCGCGTCGCCTTCGGTAAACCTATCGCCAAGCTGGGCAAAAATCTCGAGCTGATATCTCGCGCCAGAATCGAAATCACGGCGATGCGCCTAGCAGTCCTTCAGGCAGCTAAAGCTATGGACGTACTTGGCAACAAAGAGGCCCGAGTATATGTCAGCGCTGTTAAGGCAATGGTGCCTGAGAAAGTGTGCCTGATCATCGATCAAGCGATCCAAATGCACGGCGCTACCGGAGTGTCTAAATGGACGCCGTTGGCTCAGATGTACTCAACTCAGCGTTATCTGAGATTTGCTGATGGCCCCGATGAGGTTCACCATATGGTCGTAGGTCGTGCGGAGCTCCAGTCACGCGGTCTTTGGTAACGTTTCACTGCGCGCAATTGATCAGTACTAAACCAATTAATAACGAAAAAGGACTATCCCAATGACCTATACCCAGATCCTCTATGATGTCGCCGACCGGATCGCGACGATCACGCTTAATCGCCCGGAAAAGATGAATGCTTTCACCGGCACGATGATGAAAGAGATAATGGACGCGTTTGATCGGCTTGATGCCGATGATGATGTCCGAGCTGTCGTAATGACAGGCGCGGGAGATCGGGCCTTCTGTGCTGGAGCAGATCTAACACCAGAAGATGGCAAAAAGCCCTTCGCCACCGAGGAGATAGTTGATGACTACTCCGATCCACGGGTCCGCGATGGCGGTGGCCTTCTCACTTTGCGCATGTACCAATCTCTGAAACCAGTGATTGGCGCGATCAATGGTGCAGCGGTGGGTGTCGGCGCAACCATGTTATTGCCGATGGATATACGGCTCGCCAGTGAGAAAGCGCGCATTGGTTACGTCTTTGCCAGGCGCGGAATTGCTCCGGATGGCGCCGCGAGTTGGTTCCTGCCCAATATTGTTGGCCGGGCGCAGGCGCTCGAATGGTGCATGACCGGCCGTGTGTTTGATGCCGAGGAAGCACTGAAAGGCGGACTCGTCCGTTCACTACACAAGCCGGAAGAGCTCCTCGATGCGGCCTATACCCTTGCCCGGGAAATTGCCGATAACACCGCGCCTGTTTCGGTCGCCGTGACCAGGCAGATGCTCTGGCAGTTACCCTCCGCCCCTCATCCAATGGAAGCACACAAAGTGGATAGCAGAATCATCTATAAGCGAGCGAAATCTCCAGATGCAAAAGAAGGAATTGCGAGCTTTCTTGAAAAACGCACGCCCGTTTATCCAGATAAGGTCTCATCGGATTTACCCGACAGTTTCCCCTGGTGGGATGAACCTGCTTATAAGTAGTTAACAAACCGGGGCGAGAGGATATGAACTGCAGTCGTATTGGCGGAGGAGTTAACACGGCTGCAGCTTACTCATCTCCCTAAACTGCGGCTAGTGTCCCGAGCCTTAGCCTGCATCAGGCAACTGCGATTTTCCGCAGTTCGCGTTAAGGGGGAATCCAACAGTGCATTGAAGCGCCGCAAGCCTGGTCCAAAACCCATTGGCTAAACTGGGCCCTGAATACCCGCAGATTTAATTTCCAGGTATCCTTGCGACACGACAATCAACGAAAACAAAGAGTAGGAAACCAGATTTGAAACTCATCAGCGACGAAATTTTGATTGATACGGGACAGCAACTCCCAATCCATGAGGCACTGTACCCGACCTTCGAAGGGTTCAAGTTTTCGGATCCTGCTGCGTGGACAAGCGGCCATCCCTTCGATCTCTACAGAAAAATGCGCGAACAAGCGCCGGTCATGTGGTCACCCGGGGAAAAGGACATCTCGGGCTTTTGGTCTGTCACACGATATGACGACATCAAAGAGGTCGAACTTGCCCACAGTGTTTTTTCCTCTCAGCGTGGCAGCATCAACATGGCTGTGCCCGACAGAAAACATTGGCGGCCGAAAAAGCTCATGCCCGCAGCGTTCAACTCCTTGATCAATCTAGACGAACCGATGCATCGGGACATGCGCATGCAACAGAGCGATTTCTTTTTCCCTGCCTACGTTGCGACGATTCGGGACAAAGTGGGTCTTAGAATTGATGAACTCCTAGACCAAATGGAGAGAAAGGGTCCGGTTGTAGACTTTGTCAAATTATTTTCAGAAGAGCTTCCCCTATTCACACTTTGTGAAATGCTCGGGATTGATGAAATCGATAGACCCAAAGTCAAAGTCTGGATGCACCACCTGGAGTTGGCGGCGCAATTTTTATCCAATCCGTGGCAAACGTTTTTCTCCGAGCCACTGTTCCCGTTTCGTTTCAATCCAGTCGTGAACGACATGTTTGCGTACGGTGAAAGTGTCATGGCGGATCGGAGAGCAAACCCTCGCAAAGATCTATTAACCGTGATCGCCCAATCAAAACTGGATGGAGAGCTACTACCACAAGACTTTCTTGATGGCTCCTGGCTGCTGATTATCTTTGCGGGTAACGATACGTCACGCAATTCACTATCCGGCACCATTCGATTGATGACCGAATTCCCAGATCAGCGCGCTATGGTTTTGGATGACCCTGCACTCATCCCGAAAATGTCGGAAGAAGCCCTACGAATGGTATCTCCTGTCATGCACATGCGACGCACAGCGAGCGAAGACACGCAGTTGAATGGCCAAAACATATCTAAGGATGAGAAACTGGTTCTCTGGTACGGAGCCGCCAATCGTGATCCGGATATCTTCCCCAATCCAGACACCTTCGACATGCTCCGAGACAACGTAGACAAGCATATTGCGTTCGGTCACGGCGTGCATAAATGCCTAGGATCTCGAATCGCAAAGATGCAACTGCGAATGGCTTTCGAGCGAATTTTTGACCGCTTTCCCAATATCCACTGGACCGGCAAACAAACCATCTCACCCAACCCACTGGTCCACGCTATCTCGAGTTTGCAGGTTAATCTTTATGGCCCTAATGGGAAGCGTCCTAAACAGGTCGCAGTGCGTTGAACAGCTTAACCCCGGAACGTTAACCCGGGATTAGCTTAATCATCTACGCAATTTTCTGCTGATATTACGCGCTTATTCCTTTCGGGACGTTATCGTGATGTTCTGCAGTAACAGACCTACTAATTAGGCCTACTAAATCCCATCAGGTGAGTTCTGGATAAAAACGTTATTCAGAACGTGCTTCGAAAACCAACTCAGCAACGATCGTGTTCAATGCGATTTGCTCAGGCGTGATGATAACTTCTTGGGTCTCGGTATCAACCTCGCCCATCTGTCTTTTGAGTTCAGCATCGTAAGCCACGTTGCAACTCGCGACATAACCCTTCATTAATTCCACGGCACGCGCTATATCTCCGGGTGTCTTAACCCAGGTCTCAACGAACAAGCCGGGATCCGGTTCAATCTTGACTGAAAAAACGGATTTTGACGCAACCGAAAGCAGCATGCTGCACCATTCGGGGGTCGCTTCCTGATCAAGTTCCAATATGAGATCAATACAGGGTCTCGGTTGAACCAGTGGCGGACGAGTCTCGTCAAATCCAATGATTTTTAATTCTGTTGCCATTGTCTTAATACTCTCAATAATTTTGATTCAGACAGGTTTGTTTTTCCCGCCGATACGGTTTCTCGCATTCCCATTGTTTGCCTGATTCTCGCAGAAAGCTGTGCTCCGGCAACACAATCGTCTCGCAACGTGTTCCGACTGTACTGTACCCTCTTTTGCACTCCCAACCTTGCGGTACGTTCTTGTCATTCAAAAAGGCATTTTCTGGGACAACGATAGCGACACACAGGTTTCCAGAAGACTGAAATCCGCGACGGCAAGCCCAACCGCTCGTACGGTTGGATGTTGACGAAGAAAGATAACCGTTTTCTGGCACTTCTATTTTTAGGCACTCATCGCCTGAGGTCTTAAAGCCTCGGAAACATGCCCACTTTTGCTCTCGGTAACTATCGACAAAATAGGCGTTCTCTGGAATGGTAACCTCTTGGCAGCTATTGCCTTGCTGTTCGTAACCGTGCTCACATTCCCAAGAGTGACCAAAAGACTTCTCAATCAAAAACGCGTTGGCCGGCACTTTAACAGGCGAACAACCCCTTGGTTTCTTCTCGAAACCATATTCACACAACCAGCCATCACCGTTAGATGAGAATGCAAGGTAGCCGTTTTCGGGCACCACAATAGCAGAACAACTCGAGCCTGTGCGTTCATAGCCTCTGGAACAAAGCCAGGACCTGCGTTCATCAAAGTAGTAGTCCTTAAGATAGGCATTTTCTGGAAGGCTGATTTTGGTGCAAGCTTGTTCGGCTTGGATGTAACCGCGTTCGCAGTGCCAGCCATGTCCGCTATCCGTGGCGAAGGCATTCTTAGGAATTCCCGTCGTCTCAGTTGGCAATGCCTGGGCGGCAAGCATGATAGAAAGGCCAAAGCAGAGCAGTAAACCCCTGCAAGTTAGGGAGTAAACAACGGAGAAAAACATGAGGGAAGCCTATGAGAGCGGTACACCCAAAGCGGGACGCCTTGCGAGAAGTTCTTACTGATTACTAGGAGGCTGTCGACGAATTTGTCGATTTTACTGACGGAGAATCAGGCGTTTTAAGACGCTCGCAGTTTAGAGCAGACATGTAATAAGTCAAGCAACTAACAGCGCGCAGGCATGCTGAAACCCGCACCAAGGTTGTCTCGTGGGTCGATTATTTGCTACGGTGATAGACCTCAAGACTTGTTTGATTCATCCTTGTTTTCTACCTTGTTTTTTTCAAAACAAAGGCGCACCACATACTCACGCATCCAGAACACCACCCTAAAACACCACAGTTCTAAAACAAGACTGCTCTAGAAGCTGTTGATGACTCCTACAATATTCTGAGCAATGTTTGAACGGATCGCTTTAACGAAATGGAATATTCCATTGAAATTGATGCAGGGATGGCTTGCCTAGAAGAGGTGTTGCAGACCATCGAGCGCGATCAGATTGATGTGGCCTTCCCCTTAGAAGTTCGCTGCGTGAAGGGTGATGAAACCCAGGCTAGGTATGAGCTCCGGCGGGACCGCCCATATCACGATATCGATTCATCGGAGCGCCGGTTACGACTACGTACTGTATTTCAACGCGATAGAGCCCATATTCGAAAATTAAGGCGGGCGACCACATGGGGGCAAAGTGCATTCACTTGAGGCCGCCGGATTAAAAACACTGTATCCACACTTTGAAGACTTCAAGAAAATCCGAAGCGAGCTTGATCCACAATGAAGCCTTCTGAACAAACATTTAGCCAACATGCTGATCGCTGAGCGTGGGGCTCGCATGCACCCCTCTAACGTCGTAATGGGAGCCTTCAGCTTATTGATTGGGAGCCTTCAGCGCCGTATTGGGAGCATTCAGCACCGTATTGGGAGCCTTCAGCGCCATATTGGGAGCCTCTAGCATCGAGTAGAGCACGCAAGTCTTATTAGGTTGGTGGGCTCCAACGTCCTATTGGTAGGCTCTAGTGTCATGTTGGTAGCCTCTAGCGCTGACACCGGAATCCTGCCGATACAAGGGGGGGCAGGAAAATTACGTTTCAATCCTCATGTGACGGATATAATGTTCGCACTCGTCACATCGCTGGACCTAGATACCTTGAACGGGAACCAAGAACTCAACGCTTTTTTTGTGCAATCAAAACCCATGATTGATGTTCGCGCCCCCGTGGAGTTTGCCAAGGGCGCATTCCCATCCGCGTCCAATTTGCCTCTACTCGATGATCAAGAACGTGAAGCGGTAGGAACCTGCTACAAAGAATCCGGGCACGACGAAGCCGTAAAGCTTGGACACCGCCTGGTTTCGGGTGAAAAAAAGTCGAAACGAATCTCACGCTGGGTTTCGTTTATAGAGCAAAACGACACTGCCCTGCTCTATTGTTTTCGCGGAGGCCAACGCTCCCAACTGGCCTGCGAATGGCTTCGCGCCGAAGGCTTTCCGATTGAGAGAATCGAGGGTGGCTATAAACGCATGCGTACTCACCTTCTCAATGTGTTCGAGTCGCTACCTCCCGTGTTGATCATGTCCGGGAAAACCGGATCAGGTAAAACTCAAGTGATCGAACATTTCGAAGCGATGATTGATCTTGAAGGACTCGCACACCACCGTGGCAGCGCCTTTGGCGCGCATCTTGAACCTCAGCCCAGCCAAATCGATTTCGAAAACCGAACCGCTATTGCGTTTCTTAAATGTCAGTTCGATCGTTTAGCTCATGACGACCAAAAGCCAGTAGTACTAGAGGATGAGAGTCGACTCATTGGTCGCATTAGCATGCCACTGCCGCTCCAGACCTCGATGAAAGCTGCCCCGATCATGGTGTTGGAAGAGACGTTAGAACATCGTGTGGGCAATATTCACAATGAATACATCGTCGAACAGTGGCGATCGTATCAAGAACGTTTTGGGACCGACGCCGGTGAGCATTTTTCGAATTACCTTCTAAAGGCGATAGATGCTATCAAAAAGAGACTGGGCGGCGTGGCACATGCAGAAATCAGACAATGGATGATCACCGCCATGGCTGCTTTGATTGAGCGCAACGATCCCTCGCAACATCGCCAATGGATTGAACGCCTGCTCACCGATTATTACGATCCAATGTATGAATATCAGTTGTCGCAAAAACAAGACCGAGTCCAGATCGTAGGCAACGCGGCAGCGCTTCGCGCCTGGTATCAAGACAGATACGAAGGTGAGATCGGTGCGCCGGTCCAAGAGACCTAACACGGGAACCTATTCATGGATTTACCAATAGAAAGAGCAGCAGAGCCGGCCTCACGATGGCAGCTGTTAAGAGACGTGGTGGCATTTCAGTTCAAGCTGGTCTTGGACGGCCTCAGAGATATTCTACTGAGTCCGGTCTCGTTGATTGCCGCTATCGCAGGCATACTGACTCATCGCAGAGAGCCCGGCGTTTATTTTTACAGGCTACTCTCGTTCGGACACAAAACGGATCGATGGATTAATCTTTTCGATACTTATAAAAATGAAAGTGTTGCAGGCGAACGCGAGCAATCCGCTGACACCTTTGTGAAGCACGCCGAAAATATCGTGCTGAAAGAGTACGAAAAAGGCGGCGCGCTAAATAACATTAAGATCGGCGCAGATCGGGTGATCGACAGATTCAATGCCTCACACGAGACAAGACTTAATGTGGCGAGACAGGGAAAGGGAAAGCGACAAACCAATGGCAAAGACAAAGGTAGCGAATCGAATACTGATCACTGATCCCACAATAAGAGCAAATAACAATAAGGACCAAACATGACAGAAGGCATTGCGTTTATCACCGGAGGATCAACAGGTATTGGTTCGGAGGTTGCAACCCAACTTGCTTCAGAGGGCATCAAGATTGCCATCGCAGATGTGAATTCTACTGCGGGTGAGTTACTGGCAACAAAACTAGGTGGGCTCTTTATCCATTGCGACGTCACAAGCCTTGCGAGCGTAGAGGCGGCCTTTAGTACCTGCGTCACCAAATTGGGCTCGCCGACTTTTATCCACCTTAACGCTGGCATCATGACGGTTCCAACAGGCGATCCGTATCTGGGTATCGAAGACGTCTCGGAAGCGCAGTATCGGAAGATTTTGGGTGTAAATCTTGATGGGGTTTATCACGGATTCAAAGCTGCTATCCCTGCCCTTAGAAAAACAGGTGGCGCCATTACAATTACGGCGTCCACCGCCGGGTTGAGCGTTGTTCCTGTCGACCCGCTATACACTGCCACCAAATATGCGTTGGTCGGATTCACTCGCGCGGTTGCAGCTGCAAATGAGGGTTCAAACATTAGGATTAATGCCATCTGTCCCGGCGTTGTGGATACCGCCATCGTGCCTGATGAGTACAAACGACCCGAATTCGGAATGATGCCGACCTCTATTATGGCAGCCGAAATTGTTGATCTATTGAAACAGGGCAAAAACGGTGAAATTCGCGTCAAGGTCAGTGCTGATCGCGAGGCGTTCACTGTAGCTGTTCAGGATCTTTCCTAACTTAAGAAATCGGTTAAGAAGAGCGGAACAAAATATCTAGTCACGCTAAAAGACTTTGTCTAGCGGTTTAACGTAATACCCGCGTAGTCACTTTCTGAAACGTCTCTAAGTCGCTGGCGGTAGGCATGTGCCCCGCCAAGGTATATCTGATAACGCAGCTTGTCACGACCATCAATATTGGAGTTATAACCCGTGAACCAGGATTTGGTTTTGGTGAGCAACATCATGTCGTACCCTGCTTTAACATGATCCAGCCATTCTGATTCAGCTGCACTTTCAGCCTCAAAGCGCGTGAACCCATGTTCTTTGAGATAAAGGATAAATGCAGTGGCCCAGTCAACGGCTTCTTCTATCGCACGCGGGAAATTTGAGGACACAGATGCCCCCTGTGGCCCAGCTAATGTCATCATGTTTGGAAAACCTGCCGTCTGCAGTCCGAGGAACGTCTCCGGCCCATCGATCCACTTTTCTCTTAGCGTTTTTCCGTCATTGCCTTTGATATCAATTTGGTCAAAAGACCCGGTGATCGCGTCAAAACCCGTGGCATAAATAATCAGATCAAAATCCATGCACTCGGCTGAAGTTTGAATGCCGGTCTCCGTCACTTCCTCAATGGGTGTGTCGTTGATGTCAATCAACCGCACATTGGATTGGTTGTAGACTTCATAGTAATTGGTTTCCATCGGCACTCGGCGAGTGCCGAATCCATGATCTGTTGGAATGAGTTTTTCTGCGAGTTCAGGATCATTGACCCGCTGCCTGATTTTGTTCGCAATGAAGCTCGAAAACTCCGCATTAGCGGCTTCTTCAAGCAGGACATTTCTGAAATTGCCTAGCCATACGCCAAACCCGGGTGAATCGTAGAGCTCCTCCCAAAATGCAAACTTCTCTTGCTCAGAAACTTCCTCAACATGGCGAGGATCAGGACCGTGCATAAACCCGCCGGGGGTTGATCGGCACTTCGCAAAAATGTCATTGTAGGTTGCTTTGATCTCTGCCATCTCCGCTGGATCTATTGAAGCGTTTCGAAGTGGTGCGCACCAATTAGGACGGCGCTGAAATACGGTAAGTGAACCAACTTTTGCCGCGATATTAGAGATGACCTGGACGCCGGTGGCGCCCGTGCCAACGACTGCCACGCGCTTACCCGCAAGCTCAACCTTATCTTGGGGCCAATGATAAGTGTGAAAAGAAGGTCCCCGGAACCGCTCAAGGCCGTCAATACGAGGCATTGTTGGCGTCGACAGCATTCCTATTGCGGTGAGTAGTATGTTGGCCGTCAGCGTTTCACCCGCTACCGTGATCACCTTCCAACAACGCGCAGATTCATCAAACCGTGCGGACGCAACCCTGCAACCGAATTGCATGTGTTCTCGCAGAGAAAACTTATCGGCCACAAAGTTCAGGTACCTCAACGTCTCGGGCTGAGCTGCAAAATGTTCGGTC
>JBLIIB010000031.1:0-19084 GCA_047634795.1 Candidatus Azotimanducaceae bacterium
CGAAGACCGGTTGAGGACTCTTATCGAAGACCGGTTGAGGACTCTTATCGAAGACCGGTTGAGGACTCTTATCGAAGACCGGTTGAGGACTCTTATCGAAGACCGGTTGAGGACTCTTTTAATGACACGCGTTGACTAAGGTAGGCGCGCTGGAAAATACTGGGGCAAACAAGATAAAAAATCAGGAAACTAATATGACATCAGCAGCAGACTGGATTGATCTAACCGGTAAGGTCGCTCACGTAACCGGTGGCGGTAAAGGCATTGGCCGCGCCATTGCGACGGCGCTATCAATGGCCGGGGCCAAAGTGATGGTGAGCGATGTGAATCCCGATAGCGCAGCCGCCACGGCGGAAGAGATTGGCGGCGCATCAATGGAATTGGATGTGTCAGACCGAATGGCTGTAGATGCAGCGATGGCAGAAACCGTTGATCAGTTAGGTTCTCTCGATATCCTAGTGAACAACGCTGGAGTCTATATGGAATTCGGTGGTCCGGTCGAGACAATCACCGATGAGATGTGGTCCAAACTCTGGCAAATTAATGTGGACGGCGTGTTTTACTGCTGCCGTGCGGCAGCGACGATCATGAAGTCCCAGGGCGGCGGTCGTATTATTAACCTGGCTTCAACGCAAGCGATGACACCAGGCGTTGGTGTGACCTATGACGGTTCTAAGGCCGCCGTTAACATGATCACAAAGTCACTGGCGCTCGAATTGGCACCTCATGGGATTAATGTGAATGCGCTCGCTCCGGGACCTACCTGGGTGAACGAAGGCGAGCCGCCACCCGTTGATGCTCAGGTACCGCCGCCTACCGGCAATCCATTGGCGGATACGGTGGCCGGTCGTATTGCGCGACTACCACTTGGACATTGGGGTGATCCCATGGAGCAAGGTAAAGCCGCTGTGTTTTTGGCTTCGGACATGAGCTCGTTTGTCACCGGCATCTATCTGCCTGTTGATGGCGGTTGGTTAGTCCTCTAGCACTCTAAGACTCTAAGATAAGAAAAAGGAAGATTAACGATGCAGTATCGAGTTGATATTACCGTTCCGGCAGCGGCGACAAGCCAGTTGCTGTGGGATGCGTTGGCAGATTTTGGCGGTTTTTTGAACTGGGCCGGTGGCGCGGAAGATGAAATTAAATCTGAAGGCGAAGGTGTTGGAATGATTCGCCACCTTAAAATGGGCGGCGGGGAGCTGGCCGAGCGAATGACTGAATGTGATTCATCAAGCATGACGCTGGGATATGATCTTGTTTATGGCGAACCTATTGGCATGAAAGAGTATCGCGCTAGTATCCGTGTTCAAGCTGTCGCATCAGGAGGCAGTGAGCTCGTGTGGTTTGGTGAATTTGAACCTGTTGCAGACACAACGCCGGAATCTATCCAGAAATTGCTGCCGACCCTGTACGAAGGCATGACGCAGGCGCTTGATCAATACTGTTTGGCTCAGTCCGGCGATGCAATCGAGTGAGGTAATCCTTTTAGATATGGTGAAGGAATAACATGAAGATCGGGATATCCGTAAAGTCGTCCTATACCGAGGTTAATCCTAGGCTGGGCGCAAAGCAGATGATCGAGCGAGCAGCCGCGGCGAAAGCGGCTGACCTTGATACGCTATTTGTTGGCGATCATCACGTCACACCCACTCCTTACTATCAAAATAATGTGATTCTCGCGCGAATGCTGGCTGAATGGGGGGATAAACCCTTTGGTGCTTTGTATCTGTTGCCCCTGTGGCATCCTGTTTTACTGGCAGAACAGATAGGGACCCTGGCCAGTCTCGCGCAGGGTCCATTTATTATGCAATGTGGGCTTGGCGATGATCGACAGGGTGCCGCCATGGGGGTGGATATGTCGCGACGAGTGGGAATGTTTGTCGCCAGTATTAATACCATGCGCGCACTCTGGCGAGGTGAGCAAGTGGACGAACCGCGCTATTGGAAGATCAAGGGTGCCTCCATTTCTCCTGTGCCCGAACATAACGTCGATATATGGGTAGGTGCCATGGCAGACAAGGCCATTGAGCGCACAGCGAGGATGGCTGAGGGCTGGTTAGGGTCACCGGGATTGTCAATGGCGCAAGCAGGTAATGCGCTGCTGCGTTACAAGCAGTACTGTGCTGAATTCAACCGAACCCCCACGGCCACGGCGATACGCCGGGATATTTATGTCGGTTCAAGTGCTGAAGAGGCTAAGCGTGTGGTGCAGCCCTACATCGATAAAGGATACCGGGGTATTTCTGAAGAGGCGCTGATGTTCGGTTCCGTTTCACAGGTTGCGGAACAAATGCGGGCTTTGGAAGCATTGGGTTACAGCGACGTCATTGTTAGAAATCTGAATCAAGATCAGGGTGAATCATTGGCCAGTATCGAGAGACTCGGCGAAGTTAAAGCGCTGTTGTAGATTGGGGCAAGCTATCGTGAATACAGATAGAGTGTCTAGCTGTGGAGAGCATCAGGGTCATCAATGGGCTCCCAAATTGGGTAAGAGGAATCGATGCACTGGATCGACGCGGTTTTTTTGTTTTTTCTTTTCGGCGTGATGCCTATCTATGGTGCTGTGTCATACAAACGTTATCTGCAACGCATCGCTGCGGGTGATCTGGCTGATAGGGTTAGCCTCTACCTAGGCTCAATGTTGCTTCAGTCCGCGGCGTTGCTTGTTTTGCTGGTGACCTGGGCAATCCTTGATAGGCCGTTTCAGGATCTTGGCATCCTATTGCCAGAGAGGCAGGGTCTGCTGATAGGGGCAGTTATTATCGTGTTATCAACAGGCTTGCTGGTATACGCGTTGATCATTGCAAGGCGCTTGAAAGCGAATTCGCGACAAGCCCAAATCGGTAGTTTGGGTGACCTGATGCATTTCCTGCCTCAAACCGATAAAGAACTGCGCGCGGGCTACCTGTTGTCAGTGACCGCAGGCGTGGTAGAGGAAATCGTCTACCGAGGCTTTGTATTGTGGTGCCTCTTTCTTTACTTCCCTGATTGGCTGGCGCTTGTTATCTCATCTGTTGCCTTCGGCCTGGCCCACAGTTACCAAGGCGTGGCTGGGGTGTTTAAGACTGGCGGACTCGGGTTGGTGCTAGCGATGACATATGTCGGCACGGGCACGATATGGATTCCGGTCATCATCCATGCGCTGATTGATATCCTCCAGATGGCGACGGCTCGCGAGTTGTTTCGACCAGTTTCCGAGCCTGAAGCGACTCAACGGTGAAGTCGGCAGAGGGTTTTGAGAGCCTGCATTTAAGGTGTACAAGGCCCACTGAGCCCGCCCCGATGCTCTCATCTATCCGTCACCTCACGTATACTTTCTCCACTTTAACGTTTTGACAGAGGATTAATCATGAACACAAATCGGCAATGGCTGCTTGCTAAGCGGCCTCATGGCATGGTGGGGAAAGAGAATTTTGAGTATGTGGAAACACCGATCCCAACGCCGGGTGAGGGCGAGGTTCTGGTACGAAACTTGTTCCTTTCATTCGACCCCACGCAGCGCGGTTGGATGGAAGACAGACCGAGCTATTTGCCACCGGTTCAAATCGGCGAGCCAATGCGTGCCGGCTCAGTGGGTCAGGTAGTTGAAACCAATAATCCGGACTTTGCGATTGGCGATATGGTTCAAACCACAGGTGGCTGGCAAGATTTTTTAACCGTCGCGCCAGGACAGGGGCCTATGGGTTTATCGAAAGTTCCAGAGGGCGTTTCGCCTGAGATGATGATGTCGGTTTTGGGCGTTACCGGTCTGACGGCTTATTTCGGTTTGCTAGATCTTGGCGAGCCAAAGGCTGGAGAAACGGTGTTAATTTCTGGTGCTGCAGGTGCCACGGGGTCAGTGGTTGGTCAGATTGCCAAGATCAAAGGGTGCAGAGTCGTTGGTATCGCAGGCGGACCTGACAAGTGCGCTTGGTTGAAGAAAGAAGCTGGTTTTGACGAAGTGATTGATTACAAAAACCAGAATGTTGATGAGCAAATTGCACTGACTTGCCCCGATAAAGTCGATGTGTTCTTCGACAACGTGGGTGGCGAAATTCTGGAAGCCGCGCTCAACCATCTCAATATGAAAGCTAGGGTTGTCCTTTGTGGTGGTATTTCGAGCTACAACGCCACGGGTCCTATTGCTGGTCCTGCCAATCTCATGAACCTCGTGATCATGCGCGCTCGTATGGAAGGCTTCATTGTGATTGATTACATGCATAAAGCGGGTGAGGCGATTCAGGAACTTCAGGGATGGGTTGCGTCAGGTGAGTTGAAGTATCTAGTTGATGTTGAGGAAGGCTTTGAAAACATCCCTGATACCTTACAGCGACTGTTCACCGGTAAAAATCTGGGTAAGCAATTGCTCAAGATTGCAGACCCGAGCTAACCTTTCCGTGGGATCTTCGATCCCACCTCTTCTCAGGGTTTCCATCCTTAGAAGAGTTTAGGAAAGGTTTAGCAATCGTATAGCCAACTGACGGCGTTGCTGCAATAGAACGGCGCCGATCAGTATGGTGATCGCAACCCCACTTAGTAGTGTCAGACCCGTTGAAAAACCAGCCGCTGGGTCATACAGAATGCCCAACAAAAGGGGCCCCATAACACCGCCAAACTCTGCTGCAGAGAAGAAGAGCCCGCTGGCTACCCCTGCATACTTTTCGCCAATTTCAGGCAGTTCCACCAAAGTGAGAATCAGTACCGTCATCAGACTGGACCGGGCGATGCCCTGTAGGATCAAACCTGATATCAGCGACGCGGGTTCATCGAAACGTAACAGTAAGCTTGCGACAAGCGCTGACGCGCTCAGCAATATGAGAATATTGAACCGGCGTTCTGGTGTGGCTAACCTTGGAATCAGTAGAGATCCTGCTATGCCAATCAACGTTGGTATTGCTGCCCAATAACCGGCATTCACTGCGGATAGTCCATGGGATTGGAGGAGTTCAGGCAGCCAGTTGTTTAATCCGTGGTTAAACATAAATACGCCGACACTCATCAATAACACAATGATCACTGTAGGCTTGCTGATGAGATTGCCGATGATTCCGAATTGCGATTCACCGGTAGAATCCTGTTTCTGCGATGGGGCAGGGTTGAAGCCTGCCAGGAAAAACCAAACGGCGGCAGCGACCAGCGTCACGATCGTCCACAATCCCATGACCGCGCGCCAATTACCATCAAATGCGGGCAAGAGCAGCGAGTGGGTTGCCGTGAGGGATATGATTGAGCCGACGGCAGGCCCTGTCATGTAGATACCCATCGCTAGCCCTCGGCTACTGCCTTGGAATAACGACACCACAATTTTAGGTGCACCGGCAGAAATGATAGGCCCGCCAATACCGAAGAGCATGACTGCTGCTATCAGCGAGGTAGCATCGTCCGCAAATAAGCGAGCCAGCGCGCTCATGCCAATGAGAAAGCCCCCAAGGCTAAGAGCATAGCGTGGCCCAATTTTGTCTAGCAGGATGCCTGCGGGGACCGCAAAGAATATGTAAACGAGTTGCCACGCTCCCATCGCCATGCCCATTTCTGAATGGGTCATGCGAAGATCCGTAATCATGATGGAAGCCAGTGGAGCGAGGCTGGTGGCAATCAGTCCGAAGGTGCCGTAGAGCAACCAGACGCCGAAGAGAACGAGCCATTTTCCTGAATTATCTGACAAAAGGTTACTCGTCTATTTCCACTGGGTTTTTTCTTAGTCTGCGGATGACCAGTCTGGAGAGAAAGAATCCGGTGGAGAACATTCTAATGGGAGTGATGCAATCCATCTCGCAGAGGTGTTGCCAGTGCGCGAATACCAAATTGATTTATGCCCTACACAAACTGCTCCCCAAATAAGAAGACAATCGCGCTTTTTTTACACTAAGCCCGACATGCTACTGGACCTTGGAGTGACATCAACCATTATATTGCGGCCATGACCTTATCTACCGATCCAATTTTTCTTACCCTATTGTCGCAGCGCTGTGCATCCGTCATTCGATATGGCGCTCATTCTGGCCTTGCCGGACTGGCCATGGCGCTGTCGCCCATGATCTTGGTGGATAACGCTATGCTTCCTCGCGTCATCTGAAAGCAGCCGATGATTACGCCGCGCGATCAAGGTTGCACGCGGGTGTTCGTCCTTAAGTTTTGATATGGTATTTCCCAAAATCAGGGAGTGGAATGATGCACGATATCAGGATCACGGGTGGTAGTGTTTATGACGGCAGCGGCGCGGAAGCAGTAATCGCTGACATCGCCATCGACAACGGTATCATTACCGCCGTCGGGGAAGTGGGACCCGCGCGTGAAACGATCGATGCCACCGGCGCCATAGTGACCCCTGCCTGGATTGATATACACACTCACTACGATGGTCAGGTCACCTGGGATGACGAACTCAATCCGTCGGCCAGTCATGGCGTGGGTACCATTGTTATGGGTAACTGCGGCGTGGGTTTTGCGCCGGTTGCCAAGGGCGGCGAACAGGATCTAATCGATCTGATGGAGGGGGTGGAAGATATCCCCGGCACCGCACTCTACGAAGGGATGCCCTGGGGCGCCTGGGAGACCTATCCTGAATATCTGGATTTCCTTGCCAGCAGACATTACGCCATCAATATCAGCTCGCTTGTTGCACATGGTGCTGTTCGCAACTACGTCATGGGCGACCGTGGTCGGTTGAACGAAGCGGCGACTGAAGTCGACTTGAATCAAATGGCTGATGTCGTTGAAGAAGCATTACTCGCCGGTGCCGTTGGTTTTTCCACCTCAAGGATCCTGGGTCACCGCTCTATTCATGGTGAACCAGTACCGGGCACATTTGCGAATGATGCCGAAGTGATGGTGATTGCGGGTGCGCTGCGCCGAGCGGGGCAGGGTCTATTCCAGATCATTCCCTCCAGCACACTCGGGCCGGGCCGACCTGAATTCAAAGAGCATACATCGCTTGAGCAAGAAGTTGACCTGATTGCTCGGGTGAGTAGGGAGAGCGGTAGGCCAGCAACGTTTACGTTGTTTCAGGTAGACGATTGGTCTGATAAATGGCGTGTTGCGATTGATCTCGTCAAACAGGAAAACGCAGCGGGTGCCAATGTATATCCCCAGGTGGGTAGCAGGCCAACCGGGCTGGTGTTTTCAATGGAAACTTACCACCTCTGGATGCTGAGACCGACTTATAAAAAGCTGGCTTCGCTACCGCTCGCCGAACGACTCATTGAACTCAGGAAGCCTGAGATTAAGCGCGCCATCATGAGTGAAGATAATGTCGTTGACGGGGTCGCTGTGGGTTCTATGGAATTTGGTATCGCCCATGCAGAGCTTCGCTACGAGCAGACATTTCCGCTAAACCATGACAGCAACTATGAACCTGAGTTAAGCGAGAGCTTTGGTGCCAAATCTGCTGGAATCAACCAGTCTCCTGAATCCGCCTTTTACGATTACCTGGTGACCGCGCCTGGAAACATGGCGATTATGTTTTTCACCAATTACACCGACCACAATCTTGACGCTGTGCGCGAAATGCAGATGGATGAAGCTACCGTGACCGGTTTGTCGGATGCGGGCGCCCATGTGTCCCTGATCTTTGATGCGGTGAATCCTACCTACCAGTTAACCTATTGGACGCGAGATCGCACCCGCGGCGAACGACTGCCATTGGCGCATGTGATTCACAGAGCAACCCGAAGGAATGCCGAATTGTTTGGTTTCAACGATCGAGGTCTAATTGCGCCCGGCATGCGCGCGGACATCAACGTAATCGATTATGAAAACCTTGGTTTGACTGAGCTAACAATCCAAAGAGATTTGCCGGCAGGTGGCGGCCGTCTCATGCAGGGTGCGACCGGATATTTGGCGACCCTGATTAATGGTGAGGTCACACGGCGATTTGACGAAGATACCGGTGCAAGACCTGGTCGGCTACTGCGGTCTTCGAAATAATATGGGTTTGCGATCGAGCAGCATTTCCCCCCGTTCATTTTTTTAAATGAATGTTTCCGTTCATTAATACACTAAGGAAGTCTTATGAAGCTTGAGGGCATTCGCGTTCTCGATTTATCGCTATTTTTACCGGGCCCGCTGCTAACCCAAATGATGGCAGATCATGGTGCAGACGTGATCAAGCTGGAGCCCCGTGGGGCTGGTGAACCTAATCGTGAGATTGGTCAAAAGCGCGATGGTGTTTCTGTCTATTTTTCGAATACTCATCGTGGCAAACGAAGTGTTCAGATCAATCTTAAAAGTGACGCAGGCAAGGCGCTTGCGCTCAAGCTGGCCGCGAGTGCGGATGTCATCATTGAAGCTTTCCGCCCCGGTGTTATCGAGCGGCTTGGACTTGGCTATGACGAGGTCAAGAAAGTCAATCCAAGCGTAGTTTACGCTTCACTTTCAGCGTTTGGTCAGACGGGACCTTACGTGAAAAAGCCTGCACACGACCTGGCGACCGAAGCTTACGCTGGTGTGCTCAGTGCCAACCTTGGTTTTGATGGCAAACCGGCGATACCAGCGTTGCCTGCGGCTGACATGTTGGCGGCAACGATCGGCTTGTCCGGGGTATTAATGGCGTTGCTGCGTAGGCAACAAACCGGGGAAGGGGACTATATAGATCTTGCGATGATGGATTCGTTAATCGCGTGCCTGCCCAATTCCATGGGCCGCGTGTTCGCAGAACAAGAGCCCCCCGTGGTGAGCGATGAGCGAATCTGGGGTGGCTATGCCATGTACAATATTTACGAGACGTCGGATAAAAAGTATGTCGTCCTTGGCGCATCAGAAATCCATTTTGCCGCATCGGTATTAAAGAAGTTGGGCCGAGAGGACCTGCTCCCCTTGTGTGAACCGCCGCCGGGTCAGAACCAGGAGCCGGTTCGGCAATTTTTCAGAGAAACATTTAGAGAACAGCCGCAGGCTTATTGGGTAGAGTGGTTTGAAGACGTTGATGCTGCGTTTGCGCCAGTGAACAATTTACGAGAAGGCATGAACGACCCGCAGGTGCAGTTTCGAGAGATGATTGTCCATGACAAAAATGGCCATGAACACATTGGTATTCCCTTAAAATTTCTCAACGAACCAGGTCGGGTCAATTTTGCACTGCCAGCGCTCGGTGAACATAACGAGGAGATTGCGCGCTCGTTGGGATATAGCGAAGAAGAGGTCTTAGCGTTGGGGCGGGATGGCGCCTTCGGCGAGGTTTAGGATTCAGAGACGGTCATGGCAGGCTTTTGTTCTGCCATTTTTGATAGCTTGCGAATTTTCTCTTCACTGCCGCTAACGATCCACAATCGAATCGCGAGTAAAATGGCGGCGGTTCCTACACCGGTTGCAAGTCCTATCCAGAGGCCATATACACCCATTGGCTCGCCGATGTATCCGAAACCTAGAACGAATTCTATAGGTAACCCAACTCCCCAATAGCTGAATAACGCAATCCACATAGGGACGTGTGTGTCTTTGTAACCGCGAAGTGCACCGATGCAGGTGGCTTGGGTTGCATCGAAAAAGAGGAAGAATACAACAAACAACAAGAGAGTGGCTGCCAGCGTCAATACGCTTGTTTCTGTGGTGTATAGCGTGACGAGGTCTTCCCTGAAGATGAAAATCAGGACGGCGCCGAAGAGTGCCAGGCCGCCGCTTGATGCGACGGCAATCAGTGCCGTTGTCTTGGCTTCGGTCACTTCCATTGAGCCGACCCTGAAGCCAATTCGAATGGTCGCCGCGATACCGAGCGCCATCGGGGGCATGAAAAATATCGCATTGAGGTTCATGGCGATGTTGTGGGCAGCAACCACCGCTGCGCCAAATTGCCCTAGCAATAAAGTGGTGAACGTAAACAAACCCATTTCGGCAAAAATTGTGGTGCCGATAGGAATGCCGATGACCAGCAGTGATCTAATGATCTTCCAGTTAGGCCAGGAAAATTGGCTCATCCAACCCGTGTGATTAAATCGTTTTCTGGTGACGACAAGGATCACTAGAAACAATTGGAACCACATGATGATGGCTTGAGCGACACCACAGCCTACGCCGCCCATTTCTGGCAAGCCGAACTTTCCGTAGATTAGTACGTAGTTCAGCGGGATTTTTAGGATCAAAGCGCAGACCGCGATCATCAGGGCAGGGCGAGTCAATCCAATGCCATCCGCCAGAAACCTCAGGCAGAAAAAACACATCAGCGCGGGAATGCCAAAGGAACACATCTTTAGATAAGGTACTGAAATAGCGACGGCTACGGGGTCGACGTTCATCCACGCGTAAACCGGTGCAACGTTGTTCAGGATGGCGGAAACAATCAGCCCGCCGATCACGGCAATCCATAAACCTTGCCGCATGATGGGGCCAATTTTGGCGTACGACTCTGCTCCGTTGAGCTGCGAGATGGTGGGTGTGATGGCCTGGATGATGCCGAATACCAGCATCATCGAGGGCCAGAGTATGCTGGAGCCTAGAGCAACGCCCGCTAGGTCTGCGGACGAATATCGACCAGCCATAATCGTGTCGGCAACGCCCATGCCAACTTGCGCCAGTTGGGCTCCCATGAGCGGCAGTGCCAGATGGAAAAGTTTTCGAGTTTCGCTTACGTACTCAGCCGATGTTCGGCTTGGGGTCAAGCTTCCTCGGCATTCAGCACCATATAGATGCGCTTCTGGAAGAACCAGCGGCCGTCGACTTTGACATAGTCATCTTCGTATTGACCCGTAATGGTGCGCTTCACGCCTTCCTTTTCGTGCAAGAATTCCTGTTGGTACCATGTGGCGTGAGCTTTATCTCCATCGACGACCATGGGGCCTGCAGACGCAAAGAAACCAACAAAAGAAAAAGCGCTCATTGCTTGCTGCCACATAGGGAAGAAGTTTTCCTTACCCGTAATAGGACCTGCGCCAGGCAGTTCCCAAGTTGCATCATCTCGCCAGTTTTCTGCCCATGCGTCACCGTCCATTCTCATGACAGCGTCGTTATAGGAATCAACAAGTTCCCGAATTGCCATACGATCTTCGAGAGGGCCGGAACTAATCATTTGTTTCTCCTTTTAGTGTTTTATTTGATTTTGGGTACTTGTACTTAATCATAGGTGAGGGGTCGATTGCCAGTAGGAGTAGCGGTGCGTTGCGTTAATTTTGTGGTGGGGCGGGGAGACCAAAGTACTCAACTCTATGACGTGTTCTAAGGATGACGCCAGTATGCCTCAGGGGTGCGGTTTAAGCTCAACAAATGCGGAAATGGAAACTAATTTTCGCCTATTGATGGTGATTGAATTAGCTCAGCTCAATGATATTGGATATCGTTTGGTACATTGAACAAACTTTGGTGAGAAGGGCGCCGAAGAGAAATTCTCTTGCGGGCACAACGCCTGAAAGTTCGTTTGTGTGGTCTGCTGATATCGCGGCCATTCACAGCGCCTTATAGTGCTGATCTGACCTATAGCGTCTTATCTGAGCAAATCCTCCCACCGTTCATCCCTTTTTTGTGTTCAAAGTGTGACGCAGGTCACAATTTTGGACACTGCGGGTAATAAATCACTCGAAATAGCGTCATTGTGCCTGTTTGAGTAAACGGACACGGAGCGAATACCCATGAGCAATACGCAGGCCAGAATTTTTGACTTGAATGATGCGATTGATCGCGACCGAGCCGCCAGGAAAGCGGAAGACAAACCTGTACAGCTCTCAGTTACAGAAGAGATCGAACAGGATAAAAGCCACCCCTGGGAGCTTTGGCTGGCAATTGGTGTTGGCCTGATGGTCATCATGGTGGCGACTATTTTGTAAATTTCGTGCCCTTTTATTGGCGCGCTGTTTGAGTCGAAATGTTGATTTGCGCGGTGCTCTACTGACTGGTTTGCTTGGGATAAGCACCGGGGCTTAGCGTCTAAAAATGTTGAGTTGCCAAAGGCATCGCTCCTGCTGGCAGATCTGATTGGTTCTGGCTGTCCTTGATGGCGATGAGGACTGCTAATTTCGAGTATGGCTCTGTTCTCGCGGAAGGCGCTTAGGTCCACTGAAGGCTCTCAATTCCGCTGAAGGCTCTTTGTTCCGCTGAAGGCTCTTTGTTCAGCTGAACGCTCTTTGTTCCGCTGAAGGCTCTTTGTTCAGCTGAAGGCTCCCTCTTTCCTCCACTCTTGATCATCAAATTGACCGGTTGTGGTCAGAAGTTCGTCCCGTGTGCTTGGTTTAATGGCTGAACCTAATGTACAGGAACTCAGTCATGTCGTCGCAATGTCCTCTCACGTTAAAAAACTGTCGATATGTACTGATGCTTCTGCTCGTTTGGGGGGGATTGCCCCGTCCGGTATTGGCAGCCACAACTGAAGGTATTGGCGCGGGGCAACTCCTTTTTATTACTCATGGTCAGGCGGGTGATAAAGCGTCTCACCACCCAAAAGCGAACCGGGCACTGCACCTTAATAGTTCTGCCGAGTTTCGAATCAATGGACTTATTGCTCATGTGACCCTGGAGCAAACCTTCCGCAATGACTCCGCTGAATGGCGCGAGGGGGTTTACGTGTTGCCTATGCATGAACTTGCGGCCGTGAACGAAATGGAGATGCGCATTGGAGAACGGATCGTCCGGGCTCAGATCAAGGAAAAGCTGGAGGCTCGCAAGATCTATCAGGTGGCCAATGCGGCGGGTAAGAAGGCGGCTTTAGTGGAACAAAGTCGCCCGAACATGTTCCAGCAGGCCGTTGCTAATATTGCGCCGGCGAGTCAATCATCATTCGATTAAGTTACGTGCAGCCGGTCGACTATGACCGTGGAACCTTTTCTTTCCGGTTTCCCATGACGATCACGCCGCGCTGCATGCCTGAAACGCCAATGATCGGTGAAGCCGCCGCTGAGATGGACTTGTCAGCAGTCAAGCTCAGCCCAAACATAATGGGATGGGCGCTCGCTACAACGCGAGTACCCGATGCGTCATTGATCAGCCCACCTATGTCACGTTCGGTTCATGGAGAAGTGGTCAATCCCGTCAGCTTGTCGGTGTCTTTGGATCCGGGATTGCCGTTAATGGAAGTGTCCAGTGACTATCACGACATCTCGGTTAAAAAAGAAGCATAACCGTTATGTCATCGGCATCGTGGGCAGCGTCGTACCAATGGACAGAGACTTTGTCCTAAATTGACGCCCGGTGGTGGTTAGCGAACCTCGTGCCGCGGTGTTTAGGGAGTCCATCGCGGGAAGCGACTACCTACTCCTGATGGTGTTGCCGCCGGATGAAATGGACGAGCGCCAGGGTGCGCATGTGTCGATGGCGCGCGACATTGTTTTTGTTATTGACACGTCCGGTTTCATGCATGGAAGTTCCATTGATCAGGCAAAAAGTAGCCTTCAAAGAGCGATGAAGGGTTTGAGGCCGCAGGACCGATTTAATATTATTGAATTCAACAGCCAATGGGCCGGGTTGTTTGATTCGCTGCAACCGGTTGATCCCTATCATCTCAATATGGCAGATATTTGGATCACAGCACTGGTAGCAGGAGGCGGCACTGAAATGCATCCGGCACTAAGAGTTGCGATTGACACCCAAGACATAGAGTCCCCCAGCCTAAAGCAAATTGTCTTTATTACAGACGGCGCCGTGGGTAATGAAAGGGCGTTGTTTGATCTCATTCATCAACAGCTTGGCGATATCAGGCTCTTCCCCGTTGGTATTGGTTCTGCCCCGAATAGTTTTTTTATGAGGCAGGCAGCCAAATTTGGAGCGGGATTCTTCACGCATATTGGTAGTCTTCAAGAGGTCGGCCATCGAATGGATCAGCTATTCGAAAAAATCGAGTCACCGCTCGTCACCGATCTTAATATTAACTGGTCGGTGGAAACAGAAAGCTATCCTCAAAAGCTCCCCACACTCTACCGCGGCGAACCTTTGGTGATTGCCGCTAAAGCCGAAGCGTTAGGTGATGAAATTCATATCAGCGGTGTCACGGCGGCGTTGCCCTGGTCGCAGTCTGTGTCACTGAGTGGAACCACATCGCAACCCGGCGTTGGCACCTTGTGGGCGCGAAAGAAAATCGAATCGCTGGAGGACCAACGTGTAAGGGAAGGTGAGTCAGATGAGCTAAAAAGTGCAATGACGGCCGTCGCGTTGCAACACGAGACTGGTGTCTCGTTATACCAGTCTGGTGGCGGTCGAAGAGTTGATCAGTCGATTACCCGAGGACCCATCGAAACCCACCGCAGTGCTTAATGCAGCGGCTTATGGGCAATCCACGCAGACCGCCACTTATCCCATGACTTCAACGTCGGGCTCGTTGTCTTTTTTGATCGGACTATTTGCATTGGTGTTGCTGGTGAGTGTGAATGCTCTAAAGCGAACCCGTGTCATTTAATGGAGATCTGCTGCACATGCTGATGGCTCGCTACCCCACATGCTGATGGGTCTTTTCCCAGATCACCGTTCGGGTTTCGTGCTGGTCCTCACGCTTGTGCTCTCGCTCGTACTTTTCTTTTCGTGGGGGAACACGGCGTACATTCATCTCAAGGCTCATTTTGCGCAGTACTTGATCGAACGTGCCTGGGGCAGGGTGATGTTTCGAAACCCTGGCCCTGGGCTGATACCTGGCCCGTCGCTAGGCTTCGTAACATCTTTGTACTTAATGGTGCCAACGGAAGCGCTCTTGCTTTTGGTGCGGGCCTGATGAGTGGTACCTACGTACCCGGTACCGTGGGAACCGCACTGATTGGCGGCCATCGTGATACGCATTTTGGTGTGCTTCGAACATTGAAGAAAGGAGACAGGTATTTAGTACAAACACGTGACGGTCGCTGGCTGGCTTATGAAATAGAATCGGTCGAAGTCGTTGATATCAGGAAGACACCGGCAAGGGAGATTTCAGACCGGATCGATGAAGTCATTCTCGTTACATGCTATCCCTTCGACGCGGTGCTGCCGGGCGGGCCGCGGCGGTATGTCGTGAGGGCTCAAAGGGTTGAAACCGGTGCATAAAAAAAAGCGGATTGCCTTCCGGCAACCCGCTTACTTTCAGTGCTATTCCCAGTGCTATTCCACGCTCTGGTTTCAGTATGACTATCGCGTCGCTAATTGAGGATCTAATTCTAAATGAAGTTCTACATCAACTCGTCGATCGAAGAAGTTATTTTCAAGGGATTCCTGCGCATTCAAAGGGCGGGACTCTCCGTATGCAAGGCCTCTGACTTGGCGCTTGGCCACCCCTGCTTGAAGCAGGAACTCCTCAACGCTGCGAACCCGTTGTTCAGACAGGGCAAGATTGGCGTTCTCGTTTCCGCGACGATCAGCGAAACCCATCAGAGATATGGTGGCATCCTTGTTTAGTTTTAGTAACTGTGCGATTTCTTTCAGTTCTTCTCTGTACTGCGGCTCGATGCTGGTTGAGGCCGTTTTAAACTGGATGGGAACATTGCGTTTTTCCGCCTGGCTTGCCTGGAGTGCGAGAACCGTATCGAGATCCAGGTTCAACGCGAACACCTCGTTTTTGTGCTTTTTATGCAATTGGCTAAGACGCGTTTGCAAGCCAGCGACTTTGCCTTCAAGTGTTTTGTTTTCGTTACGTTGTTCAAACAATCGGCCAAAGATTTCGCCCCCGACCACGGTGCCAACAAACGCGCCGATGGGCCCGCCCGTAACAGCGCCAATCACTAATCCTGACGCGGCGGCCTTATGGGTGGCTGATGGTGCTTCTGCCGCTATCGCATGTGTTGAACTTGCTGCAATGGCCAGCGTGATGGCAGTGACAAGTGTTTTTACTTTCATGTTTTATCCTCGGGTTAAAATTGTTAGTCGTATCTGGGTGTTCCCACATACTCGAGGTTTATTAAGCCCGCAAAATCGGGCATCGTTACGTTGATTTCCTGCAATCCCTGTGACCAATTGTGGCGGGAAGATGGCGCATAACCTAAGGTGAGATATGGCATATCGAATTGCAATTATTGAAGATGACGCGTTGCTGCGTGAAAACTACTCCGACGTATTTACCCGGCAGGGCTATTCTGTGGATAGCTTTAAGAGCCGCATTGCTGCTCAGGAAATCTTTCAATCCCGTTTGCCCGACCTTGCTGTCATCGACATTGGTCTTGGTGATGAGATTGATGGAGGTTTTGCTTTGTGTCAGTGGCTAAGGCAAAAGTCCAGGACGCTTCCGATCATTTTTTTGAGTGCGCGCGACGATGATATTGATATTGTGAGCGGCCTTCGAATGGGCGCTGACGATTATCTCACCAAAGATGTCAGCCTTCCGCATCTCACGGCGCGTGTTGCCGCGCTGTTTCGTAGAATTGAAGCGATGGCGAGTGAAGAGCAAACGCCGGATGCGACTATTTCTGAAGGTCTGCTTAATCTTGATACGGTCAGGCTAACGTGCCGTTGGAACGGAGAGGTGATTGATCTGACGCTCACGGAATTCTGGATGGTCCACGCATTGGCTCGACGTGTCGGACACGTGAAAAACCGAGATCAGTTGATGCAGGAATCTCAAATGTTCGTCGATGAAAGTACGATTACTTCGCATATCAAACGGATTCGCCGAAAATTTCAATCCGTGGATGCATCATTCGCGTGCATCGATACGGTTTATGGCATGGGTTATCGATGGAATGCAGATTCGTGAACCGGCTTCCACTTTGGCTGTTGTGCTGGCTGCCTTTCCTGAGCGGCCTCGCTTGTCTTGCGGTTTACCTGTTGATGCCGCAACTGATGGGCAGGGATGTCACTGCCAATCAACAGTCAAACCTCAGCGTTGCTGCCACCAGTATTGCGCGGTTACTGCGCGATGACGCTCGATTTGTGGATTTGGTGCCATCAATGGATAGAGCAATTTATCGAAGCGAGCAACTGACTGAAGAGATCACACTTGATGGACGACGAGACGAGTGGGGCGCTGTCACGTCGCAACGTCTGGGTCTCGATCATCTGCTTGAGATCCGTTTCCCGTACAAGTCTGACGATCTGAGTTTTTCCCTGAGTGTTGGCTCAGACGATGCGCGACTCTATCTGCATGTTGAAGTGAAAGATGATTTCGTCGTCTATCGCTCTGTCGGTGGAATAAGCGTGCATCGAAATGATCATGTGCGAATCGCGTTTGTCGATCCGCAGGGCGTGTTTCGCAAACTTACCCTTGCCGTGACTCAGCCTGGTGAGGTGACGGCAATGATCGTGTCAGAATCTGGTCGGGCGCTGAGGCCCTTTGCCGAACTCACGGGTCGGTGGATGGCGACGGAATCTGGTTATAACCTTGAGTTAAGTGTTCGCCAGGATGTTATCGGCGATAAGCTCTCATTGGTTGTGGTGGACGTTGATGACGAGCGTCTTCGCGAGATCAAATTCATGATGGGTTTGAGTCACACGGAGTCCCCGGATCTTTTGGGACAGCTCGTTTATTCACCCACCCGATTTGAACGTCTGCTGGCTGATCTGCCGTATGCTGTTCGAGTACAAAGTGCACAGGGCGAGATGATCTCATCGTCCGGATTTGAGGCGATAACTGACCCTGTCGAGGCATCAGCCGCGATTGCTAAAGATGGAGCTGAGTTGGGTTTGGTGATACTGCGGCAATCAAAGACCTCCGCTAATTTATTATTGGTGCGTATCAATCAACAAACCCTGCTTATTCTAGGCGTAACGCTTTTGATGATTGGATTGATGAGCGGGATAGCAGCGTGGTTGGTGATGATCAAACTTCAACGTAGTCAGGCCAGGCTTAACGGGATGCTTATGGGCAACTTGGATGATGAAGCGCCTTTGCCTGTATCTTCCAAGGAGGGTTCATTCAAAGACGGCTCTGTTGAAAAAGGCTCGGTTAACGATAGCGTTGGTCGCTTCGAGGATAACCTTGGCGCAAATGTCCTGAGGCTAAGGCAGCACAATGATTACCTTGAAAGAATGGCCTCGAGACTGAGCCACGAACTGAGAACGCCAGTGTCGGTTGTTAAATCATCCCTTGAAAATCTGCAGGATTCGACCCTGAGTAAAGACGCCTCGATCTATGTTGAGCGGGCCCATTTGGGTATTCAGCGTTTAACTAACATCATGAACAAACTGGCAGAAGCTCGCCGACTTGAAGAAGCTCTGGATGAAGATGAGATGATTCGTTTTGATCTCGCGAAGCTGGTGAGCGGCTGTGTGTCTGGCTACGAATCAGCTTTCTCCGAGGTGGGCTTTGAGTTGTTGCTTGAACAAGACGAGATTCCAGTCACCGGTATTCCCGAGTTGATGGCGCAATTGCTTGATAAGCTCGTCGACAATGCCGCTGAGTTTTCGACTGCGCCCCTAATTAAGCTTCGTGTTTCAGTGGAGGGCGATACAGCGATTATGAGGATCATGAATGAGGGGCCGACGCTGCCGAACGGAAATTCTGGTCAAACACTGTTCGAGTCTATGACTAGCGTAAGGCAAAGCGGTCGAGATAGTGAAAGTCATTTGGGACTCGGGCTTTATATCGCCAAGGTCATTGCCGATTTTCATGGCGCATCGCTGACCGTTGCGAATCGGGAGGACGTTCAGGGTGTGACGGTGACGATGGGCGTACCTTTGCTGCGTTTGACCTCGAAGCTCCTATAACGAGGAGTTCTCGCTCCGCCCACTCTCCGCCAGCGCTCAGTCAATATTTGGGTATCAAAAGCCCGCGTCTTGCCTTCTCGTACTTCGCCAATGCAAAGCATTAACACCGTGGCAACGATGACGAATGCGGCGCAGATCCAGAGTGTGAGATCCAGAGCGTGTGGCGATCACCAATCGCTTCAAAGAGGTACGCAAAGAGTATTATGCCGAGGGGCGAGGCCAATGGTTCCCGGGTGATCGAAGGCGCTGACATGTGAGAGCAAGTGTGAGGGTATATGTGTCTGCAGTGTCGTGTACCAAAGCAACCCCAAATATTTGCCCTGCGATACCCGCCATTACCGCACCTTTGGTCATCATCCAGACATCAAGGGGCCAGGCAGTGTTAAGGCATTAGTGGCGAAAGCGAAACCAAGACAACCTGCAATGAGCATGGGGCATTCAACGCGTAAACGAATCGCGAACAAGCCCCAATTAAAGTGCCAAAACCAGCGCCGGCAGAAATGATACCCCAGGCCGTGGGGCCGCCGAGGTGTAACCTCGCGACAGCGGGCCCGAGCAACCGAAAAACAGCATCTAATGCGGCAATCAATAA
>JBLIIB010000032.1:0-18973 GCA_047634795.1 Candidatus Azotimanducaceae bacterium
GTACTCAAGATGCAAACGGTACATCTTGCTTGCGTAACCTTCTCCCAAAATCTCCTTCGCTTGAAAAGTCCGAACGGGTGAATCGAGGGCGTCGCTTAACCAAGCGGTTGAGCAATGGTCGATAGTCTTGAGTGCTTGGACCGCCAAATCAGGCAACCTTCACGAATGATTCAAGTAGTTTCATCCGTTGTGCGATGCGATCAGGCTTCTGACTACCAAGATGAACGATTAGGCGATCAACCCCGATATCAGCGTATGCCCGGACCTGATCAAGTGAGACATTATAGGGCGGTGTGATCACAAGTTCGAAATCCTCACGTGATCTGCCAGCGGCCTTTAACGCGGCTTCTATTTTGCTCGAAATAGCAACGGTTGCATCCAGGTCCATCTGGAACCCATACCAACCGTTACCATATTTTACAGCGCGCGAGATACCAGCACTGCTGTGGCCGCCGACGATAATCGGGATGTGAGGTTTCTGCACCGGCTTAGGGTCCATCCGGCAAGGGGCTAAATCGTAAAATTCCCCGTGAAATTCAGCGACGGGTCGAGTCCAGAGTTGCTGAAACATTTCCAGCATCTCATCACATCGTTTGCCTCGGGTGTGAAAATCAAAGCCACAGGCTTCTACCTCTTCTTTGCACCAGCCAACACCAACGCCAAAATCGATTCTTCCCTGTGTCAACCAGTCCAGTGTGGCAAATTCTTTAGCGGTGTATAAAGGGTTGCGTTGAGGCAACAGGGTAATTCCTGTGCCAAACCGGAGGGTCGTTGTGCAGGCAGCAAGAAATCCGAAAGTGCTTACGGTGTCCAGCATTCCACCGCCTTCCGGCACCGGCAGTTTTCCGTCTGCGGAGCCGGGGTAGGGAAACTCAGTTTCGTCAAAAAGGACGACGTGTTCGCCCATCCATATTGAATCAAGGCCTGCGTTTTCAGCGTCGCGAGCGAAGTTCTTGATCTTGTCAGGGGTGCAAACAGGCGACATAAATGTTGAGAAAGTTCCGATTTTCATAAGTGAGCAGGTCAGTCATTGGTTTGATTTCAGCATAGCAAATCAAAGCCATCAATGGCCCGTCAACTGAGAATGGGGCATCGTGCCGACGGAGAAGGCGGAAATGGTGCTGGACGGTCTCGTGTCACGGTTGATTGTTGGTGTTGCTGCCAGTACGGTTGCCTAGTCGGGAAATTAATTCCCGTGCGCCATCCAATCGTGGCCCGGTTATACGGTATCGGACACGATCGAGTCGAAAAAGGCCAAAGGCAGACAGGAAGTTAATATGCACACAATGGATGTCATCGTTCCAATCTTTAATGAAGAAGATTGCCTCGATGAACTTTTCAAGCGACTCTTGGCTCTGCGCGAGAGGCTTAAAGGTCGGGTGGATGTTCAGTTATTGTTTGTGAACGACGGTTCCTCTGATCGCTCGCTGGAATTGCTTGAACAACTGACGTCAGGCAATGGATTTGTTCGTTTTGTGTCCTTTACGCGAAATTTTGGACATCAACTTGCTGTGTCTGCTGGCCTAGATCACGCCACCGCGGACTTTGTTGCTATTGTAGATGCGGATCTGCAAGATCCGCCGGAAGTGATTGAAGGCATGCTTGACGTTGCTTTAACCGGGGTTGACGTAGTCTATGGGCAGCGTCGAGCGCGAGGTGGCGAGGGCTTTTTCAAAAAAATGACGGCGTCGATGTTCTATCGAACGCTCAGTTTTCTTTGTGATACCAATATCCCCGTGGATACAGGGGACTTCAGAGTTATTAGCCGTCGAGTGGTTGATGAGCTTAAAAAAATGCATGAGTCTCAAAGATTCTTGCGCGGCATGATTCCTTGGCTGGGTTTCCGCAGTTCTGCTTTTCTATACGACCGAGATGAGCGATTTGCGGGGGAAACCAAGTACCCTTTCGTTAAGATGGTGCGTTTTGCTATGGACGCGATATTTTCGTTCTCAAGGAAGCCTTTGGATTATGCGACCTATATCGGAGTTGCCGCCACGAGCATCGCAACACTTGGCGGGCTCTATCTTTTATATTTAAAAATTTTCACCGAGCAGATAGTGCCCGGGATTACCGCCGTCATACTGACGGTCATCCTGATGGGTGGTCTTCAGGTATTTATTGTCGGAGTGATAGGCCAGTACATTGCACGAATATTTGAGGAGACCAAAAATCGACCACTGTATGTTGTTGATCGCTACGAGTCAGGATCCAATGCGAAAGAAGCGCATTCAGCGCCTTCCACCGATGCGAGGGATGGATAATGTTTTCTAAATTATCGAGCGTCTCACTGGCGAAAGCGACCATATTTAAAGACACGCCCATCTACGTTCAGTTTTATATTACGGCGAGATGTAATCTCACCTGTCAGCAGTGCAACGTCATCTATGCCAATTCTGATCTCCGTGAAAGTACGATTTATGAAATTGAGGGGATTGCGGAAAACCTTGCAAAGATGGGCGTTGCTATCGTTTTGCTCACCGGCGGAGAGCCCTTTATACGGAAAGATTTACCCGAAATTATCCGGGCTTTTGAGTCAAGGGGTTTGCACGTCCGAATGCAAACGAACGGTCTTGCAACGGAACACCAGATCGAAAAGGCGGTTGAGGCGGGTGGTCACGATATTTCGATTTCTCTGGACAGCCTTCGGGCGGCCACTCAGAACAAGGTCAATGGCGATTTTGAAGGTTCATGGGATACCGCGATAAAAACGATTGGCATGTTTACGCGCCACTTGCCCGCGGAATCTTCCTTTGCATCTCTGGGCTGCGTACTTCAACGCGATAATATGGGTGACATTGAAGATGTCATCAAATTTGGTAGTGAAATTGGATGGTTTACGTCTCTGGTGCCGGTGCATGTTACTCACTTCGGTGCGCCAAGAGGTTTTCGAACATTTGATCAGCAGCAGAGTTTCATTGAGTCTGAGTATCCTCGAGTCGATGCGGTTCTTGATCGTGTTCGGGAAATGAGGAAGCAGGGGTACCTTCTATACGATAGCGATCAGTATCTTGATGACATCAAGACGTTTGTCCGAAACGGTGACACGAGCTGGCGTGAGAAAAACGGTGGCGTATGCGATTCGCCTAATCTGTATTTTGCTATTCTACCTAATGGGATGTTTGCGCCGTGCTGTGATCATCGTTTAGAAAGAGAGGTGTATACCTTTGATAAAGACTTTCCGAAGCTATATCGAGATACCGTCTTTCGATCTGAAGTGCGTAAGATCGCCAGTGCTTGTGAGGGTTGTATGTACGGTAGCTATCCGGAGATGACCATTGCCATGCGTTATTTTAAAGCAACGGTTCAGCGAGTAGGGAATTTTTTAACCAAACCGCCAGTGAAACCCTGGCCTCTCCAGGACGCTGAAGTTCTTGATATCGCGCACCGCATTTATGAAGAGCGTCATGTTGTTGCCAGGAATGTTTAATGCCCAAAGATATTCGATTAGAAAGCTTTAAGTATCACTTTCTGAAAGCAGTTCTGCATGATGTGCCTGCGGATTCGGCGCTTCACGAAACGCTCACGGGCCGCTTGGCATTTGATCGAAAGGGGCCAGGCGTTTGCGTGTCTCTACCCGCGACGGATTGGTGCGCTGAATCCATTGCGCTGGTATTTAATTTCAAAGACTTTACGTTTTATCAAAAAGGTGACACGGAACGTGCAATAGAACGTCAGCATCGGACACCTTTAACGGAGCAGGCTGATGCCGTGCTCGTAGGCAATGCAGAAGTCATGAGTCAGGCCCTTCAAAAATTTATGGGTGCGGCTGGCATGTGCCCCGCCGCTGGAGCGTTATCTAGAGATTCGCTGGCAATGAGTAAGTCAGTTGAAGAGCAGTTCCATGATGAATGGGCCGACGGAGAAGATCTTGAATCGGTCGATGTGCTTGGCGCGAACGAAGCATTAACAGCGCCGGAAATGAGGTACATCCATCAACGACTGGGCGATACCACAGGTAAAACGTTGCTCGACGTTGGCTGTGGATTGGGTGAAGCGAGTGTTTACTTTGCGCTTCAGGGAGCGACCGTTACGGCAACAGACCTGTCCACGGGAATGCTGAGGGCCACTGAGGCGCTTGCCAAAATTCATGGTACAACTTTGAAGACGCATCAAGCGTCGGCGGAAGGGGTGGGATTTCCAGAGGGAACTCAATTTGATGTGATTTATACCGGCAACCTGTTGCACCATGTCGATGTCGAAGCGACATTGATTGAGCTGAACAAGTATCTAAAACCCGGAGGCACTCTGGTGGCCTGGGACCCTTTGGCTTACAACCCCGTGATTAACGTCTACCGGGCCATGGCGACTGATGTAAGAACGCCTGATGAGCACCCACTGAAATGGGAGGATCTGAAGCTTTTTGATACTCACTTCGAACGGGTTGAACGCAAGTATTTTTGGCTGACCACGTTGCTTATCTTCATCATGATGGCAGTCTTTCAGCGTAGGAATCCGAACAAGGAGCGTTATTGGAAATCTGTGATTCAGGAATCTGATCGATGGGCGTGGATTTTTAATCCAATGTCACGCGTTGACCGGTTTCTTTTGAAATGGATTCCTCCCCTAAGGATGCTTTGCTGGAATGTGGTTGTCTTTGCGCACAAGCAGGGCTAACTCGCGGGTCTGCGTTAACTCATCGAAGTAGGATTCCCGCTTACTCTTAGTCTGAGTCGAGGTTTCGCACGTACACCGGATATCCCAGACCTTTCACGCTGGCATCTTCGTGATAAAAATGTTCCCGGAACTCCTCCAGACCGCTCGTTGAAAACCGCCCCAGTATGTAGTCATACTGTTTTTCAGCGATACTCGCGAGAAAACTATTGGGTGGTTTTGACCCTGCTCTTACGAGGTTTTCAGACATCCAGTCGCAATGATGATATTGGTCTGCATAGAGATACGTCAGGTAATTGTGTCGCGGGAAGTAAATGGTTTTGTCGGCATTTTCTTCAATAAAACGTGCCGTCTCAGTAATATTTCCGGGCCTGTCCTCGGTATAACTCAGTATCCTGTTAACCGAACCCGCGACGAAAAAAGTGATAAAGATTGCGCAAGCGATCGCGGTTATGGCGCCGGATGTGGGATCAGGTCGGGACAGTTGAAATGCCATCAACGGACCGCAGAGAGCAAATAGGGTGAGGTAGGCGTTGATGTTCCCGCCCCATTTAATGGTGCCAATCACTCCCATGATGACTGCGCCCGCAATGAGGAACGGCAACGGTCCCGTTCTAACGCGATGGATAACGGTAAGCGCTAGCGGTACCGCAAGAATAAGAAAAATATGCTGGTTTGAAAGCAGGGTATTGAGCAGGGAGTAGGTTTCGTGTTGGCGAAGTATCAACATCGATTCAAGAAAATGCTCTTCACCGAAAAGATAGGGAAGCGTGGCAGCTGCACCAAATGCCACCCATGTGATCACGGAAATAACCAATACGCGGTAGTGTTTGAATGCTGCCAGGTACGCAAAGAAAGCGATTCCCATGACACCAAAGGGTTGTTTGCACAACGCCGCGCAGGCGAAGAGGAGTCCGGCAGCAATCGTCAGGGCGTAGAGCCTATTAGTGGCGGTTTCCTTGGTGGCTAGAAAACCGCAAATGCTGCCCCAAAGTATGAATGCGATACCTGCGGCGTCGGGTCTGATCGAGAGGTGCCAAAACTGCGAAATTTCATAGAACGCAAGATAGAAACTCATCGCGATGACACTGGCGAACGGCGTGGCGCCGACTACACGTGATAGCTTGTAGATGCCCGTGAGTGTTGCGAGGCAAAAAGCCAAAGCTGAAATCTTCATTGCGAAGATGCCTTTCCCCAACGCCGCTAGAAAAACAGCGTGAATCCATGGCAGAAGCGGCGAGTAAACGTAATGAGATGCCGCGGCATTCGGGTCTGGATACAGGGTTAACCCTTCGAGTATTCGAGCGGCGGCTATGATATGTAGCCCTTGCCAGGGGCCTTCAAACATAAACCCTGGGAACGCTAGAAGCTGTGCAGCTTCGATGAGGAAAGTCAGCATCGCGGCGGCGGCTATAACGATTAGCCACATAGGGGTTTTTACATTGTTGGTGTCGTTCATGAGAGCTTCCTAGAGCAGTACCGCGTGTTATGCCACGTTCGGACTGAGTTTGCGCGACAGGTATTCGTGAAAATCCCAGACCCAACCTTCAAGGTGACTGAGCCTTTCGGATTGATGGTAAGAACTTTGAACCCCCTGCCAGACGCCGTCGCAGACAGGGATATCTTCTCCGTGCACCACGGCATAGGTATCGAGAACAACCTTGGCTGAGCCGTCGTCAATCATGGATTGTGGCCTGAGCGCGTGAATGTTCAGGTCAAAAGAAGCGATGGAATGAATGTCAAATTGATGCCAGCCGAGGATTGGTTTTTCTGGATATCGAGACAAGGCAAACATGGTGTTGGGGTAAATGAGTCCGACCCAAAATGATGACGCTATTGATTCATCGATGCTTGGGTTTTCCAGCATCAAATAGCTTTCTGATTGATAAGCCGGATAAGCCGGATAAGCCGGATAAGGGGATTTGTGTGGGTAAAGTCCATTGAGCGTATCTGCATGGGGTCCCATGTGATGATAAGGCGCGATAAAATTCTCAACCAGCACTTTCCAATTCCAAGGTGATTTGTAGTGAAGTATTCCGGCGGTCTTTAGAGCTTCGGGTGCAAAGGGCGCCAAACGTTCATCGATATCCTTGAGTGAACCTGCCAGCGGTGCCGGATTTTTTGATGCATTGATAAAAACCCAACCACGCCATACCTCAACGTGCAATTGAGGCAGTGAGGCAGAGCGATCGAAATCCGCCGCTTGCTCCTTGTCGGGGGCGCCGCGAAGTTGCCCATCAAGCTCGTAGGTCCACTTATGGTTAGGGCCGACGAATAGTTTGGTATTTCGGGCTCCTTCCGCAATCGGCGAGTCCTGGGCGAAGGGACAGGCGCGATGCAGGCACACGTTAGAGAACGCATTTATGACGCCCGATTTGGATCGGGCCAATACGATGGGGTCTGCATAGAACTGATAGGTGATGTAGTCGCCGGGATTGGGGAGCTGTTCTTCTCGGGTAACAGCAATCCATTCCTGTTGAAATATCGTCCCTATCTCTGCGTCAAACACGTCAGTGTCGGTAAACATTGATTGACCTGGGCCGCGTGAGGTATTGACTGTTTCCGTATGCAAAGAAAAATCAATGGGCAAGTTTGGTCTCCATCTGGCAGCGACAGTGCTCGGGGGGATTTCCATGCATTCTACATGACCCATGTGGTGCTGCGTCCCGCATGTTGTTAGCTGGTTGCCGTTAAATAGTCTTAGCTAGATGCTTAGATCTAGTTGGTCTAAGTGCACGGGTCTAGCGTAACTAGTGGTGTGCAACCAAAGCACGAAGACGTGCAAACCAAGCACACTGGGTCAGCAACGTCATACACGATGCCATTATTTTCAGACACAAGAGGTTTAAGACGAAGCCCATGAATTTACGTTTACTGTTAAGGCGTTTCGCTTTGGTTTTGCTAATGCCTTGCTCTGTTTTTGGCATTGAGAAGCCAGAGTTTGAAGTTCTCGAAGCTTGGGAAGACGGCGAGATACGGTCGTATCCATCAAAGATTGTTGCGAGGACGCAGGTTGAGGCCTCTTTTAACAAAGCCGGTTCCGAAGGATTTCGAAGGCTGGGTGGCTACATCTTCGGTGACAATGAGGCAGAACAGAAGATATCCATGACCGCGCCTGTGTCCCAGTCTCCAGCGGGTGATAATACCTATTGGGTGACCTTCTTTATGCCAGCGGCCTATGATCTAGCTGATTTACCCAAGCCCCGAAATGCCAAGGTGATCGTTGAAGAATTGCCATCTCAGACCCTCGCGGTGCTTCGTTATAAAGGTGGGTGGTCAGAGGAATTATATCGAGAACACGAAGGTAAGCTGAGGGCCTTGATAAAAGCTAACCCTCGTTGGAAGATTACGGGTGAGTCACTGTGGGCTCGTTATAATCCACCCATCACGCCCTCATTTTTTCGGTCCAACGAAGTCATGATTCCCGTCGGGCCAAGGAACGTTGAGCATATAGGTACGCCATGAACACTGAATTGCTAGGCATAGAAAAGAATATTGAAGACGGCACCTACCGAGTAGGCCAGTGGCAAAGGCTGGTGCGTAAACTCGATGCCGCACCTAGATCGACCCGCGAGGCGATGGCCGATGATGTCTCACGTGTGTCGAGAAAACTTCACGGGAGAAATGGTTTTCCTGCGGTGGCTTTTTCTCCAGTCTTTTTGCTGGAATGGACAATCATTATCATCGGTCTGCTCTGTATCAGTAGCAATAATCTGTGGTTGGATATCGCCGGGTGCGTTCTGGTAGGTGCAACACTCCAGCCTGTCATGAAAATCACAACCGGGCTCTTCTTAGGTCTTCGTTACGACTACGCTTTTCTTTGGTATTTTGAGCCACGGTTCAAGATGAACTTTGGGCGCTATCTGTGTCTTGGTCGTTACCAACGTGTGTTCCTTCATGCGATGGGTAGCGTTGGTACGCCTATTGCGCTCATGATCGGATATGTTCAACTTTATCCACATATTGAATGGTTGGGTTGGTTAGCCCTATTGGGGTCCGCGCTGACGGCAATGATGCAAGTGGGCGCTTTTGCTGCGGAATGGCTCGGTGTACGTCGCGTGGGTCCCTTCCGGTTGAGCCAGCTAACGAGTCCAGCAACGGCAGCTTTTGAATGGAAGAACAATGTTCAGAGCTAATGTTCAGAGCTAATGTTCAGAGCTAATGTTCAGAGCTAATGTTCAGAGCTTACTGAGAGGGCTATTGTCGATTAGCGCTCAAGGGTGAGGTTAGAGTTGCTCGAGGTTAATCAGGTTCGTTTTGGCCTGTAGGAGGGTGGCATCTCGTTGCTCTGCCGATTGCTTATCCCAGTTTCTATAGACCATGCCAATGCGGGGATTCTTCTCCAGACGGGTGCGATGCTGAACCATAAATTGCCAATAGAGACTATTTAGAGGACAGGCAGTGTCACCGTGCTTCTCTTTAACCTTGTAGTGACAACCCTTGCAGTAGTCCGTCATCTTGTTCACGTAGTTACCCGAAGCTGCATACGGTTTGCTGCCAACGAGACCCCCGTCAGCAAACTGACTCATCCCGCGCGTATTCGGCATCTCAACCCACTCCACCGCGTCGATATAGATGCCCAGATACCACTGGTCTACCTGCTCAGGATCTATGCCCGTGATCAGGCAGAAGTTCCCGGTAATCATGAGTCGTTGGATATGGTGAGCATAGGCCGTGTCGAGAGACTGATTGATGCTGATCGACAGACACTGCATTTTGGTCTCGCCGGTCCAGAAAAAGTCGGGTAGTGCTCTAGAAGCTTCGAGCGCGTTCAGGCTCCCATAGGCTGGCATATTGACCCAATAGATTCCGCGAATGAATTCGCGCCACCCAATAATTTGCCGCACAAAGCCTTCAACCGATGCGAGCTCAATCTCATTGCCTGGTTTGCGGTAACGACTGAGTGCGGCATTGACTACCTCCATTGGATCGAGCATTTTTGTATTAATCGCAAATGATAGGCGTGAATGGTACAAGCTCCATGCATGCTGACTTTGCTTTGTCATTGCGTCCTGGAAGCGCCCAAACAAAGGCAGGCATTCATCACAAAAGTGATCTAGTAATTGTTGGGATTGTGCTCGATTGATTGGCCACAGAAATGAGTCATTGAGACGGCCAATCGTTTTGACCTCGTGTCGTTGAAGTCTCTCGTAGATGGCCGTTACATCATTTTCAAATACTAATGGTTCCGGGATGATTGCCAGGTCCTGCGCTTTCAGTTTCTTTCTGTTCTCCGCGTCGAAATTCCACTGGCCTCCGACCGGCTGCTTGCCCTCCATTAGAATATCTAGGCGGCGTCGCATGTTCCGATAAAAGTGTTCCATCCGAGCGGGTTTACCCTGCTTGAAATGCACGCCCAATTCAGAGCGAGGAACAAAAAAATGCTCAGTGTCGCAGCAATTGATCGTAACGTTTGTTGAAGGTAACTGTTCGAGCTGCTGTTTTAAACGATATTCATCTGGGTACTGATACTCGAATACCTGGACGTCCATTGTTTTGAAAAGCGTTAGCAGTAAATCGGAGAGAGAATCATATTTTGCGGTGTCATCCAAGGTGAGGTGGAGAACCTTGTGGCCTTTTGCGCGAAGCTCAGTTGCGAATTCGTTCATAGCAGCGAAAAACCCACAGACCTTTTGAACATGATGCGCAACGTACGCCGTCTCTTGCTTTAACTCAGCAATGAGGTAGTGGGTATTGTCATCCTGGTCCATCAACCAACTGTGTTGATGGTTGAGCTGGTCTCCCAGAATCAAGCGAAGTCGAGCTGTCACAAATTTTTCCGAAGGTTAGGTGAGCGTTGGTCTACCCGCGCTCTTTCCGACATCACGTGGGGCCCATAAATTTGTACGTTTTGCGTGTGGAGGCGGGGCTACCTATGGTTAAAGCCCATTGACGTTGGGGCGCTTAGTCCACTATTGGGTTTGTGTCGCACCATCATTTGCGTTCCAGCCAGTGCGCCGGACCGCAGGACTTGGCATAAATTTCCATTTAAGCAGAGCTTCACTAGTTGGCTACGGTTTTGCGTCAAGCGCGTCAAGCGCCTCAAGCTGAGATCGAAACTCTTCTGCTTCTGCCGTAAGAAACGAGTACTCACGGATTTTTCCGTTGCGTTGTGCGTTGAGCGCTTCTTCAAGTTTGGCGAGGTATTGCTTGCGCAATTTTTTGGTGGGGTCTCTTTTCAAAAAGCTAAACATTTGGATTCCGTTTTCCTGAGTGTGTAACTAATTAGTCTTACGTCCAAAGCGGATGGGTAGATGAATCCTGCGGATTGTCATCTCGCGCATCAGTTCCTGCGTATTAGATACATGGATAATAAAGACATACTTTACTACGACGGTGCCTGCCCGCTTTGCTCTGCAGAGATGGATAGACTCGGCTCTTTGAGCGATGCGGGACTTCAATTGGTTGACGTTCACACGGCGCCGAGTGAGACTCTCCCGGCATCGCGCGAAGATTTACTCAAGGTGCTCCACCTTCAGCGTCAAAATGGAGAGGTGTTAACGGGGGTCGAGGCCAATGTTCTGGCCTGGCAGCATACCCGCTGGGGAATCCTGTTTCGCTGGATGCGATGGCCTGTTATCGCTTCGATTGCAGATTTTGTCTATATCAAATGGGCTCATCGTCGCTATGAGCGACTCTACTCGGGAACTTCGCGTGAAAGGTAGCTATCTCGTCGTCGGTGGTTCCGGTGGTATCGGTGCCGCTATTGTGGAACGCCTGTGTCAGGACGTGGAAGTTAATCGCGTGATTGCAACGCGTCACACAGGGAGCGAAAGCGCGACACATGAAAAGCTTCAATTCCATGAATTAGATATTACCGATGAAGCGGCCGTTGCCGCCCTGATGAGCGACATCGGCGATATTGACGGCGTGATCAACTGTATTGGCTTTTTGCATGATGAAATCATGGGACCGGAAAAAAGTGTCAGTCAATTATCTTTCGAAAAGTTATCGCAAAACTTCATGTTGAATACATGGCCAACGATGCTGCTGGCGAAGTACGCACGCCAAAACCTGCGAAGGTCCAAATCGTCTGTTTTTGTGACCTTGTCGGCAAGGGTCGGGTCCATTGAGGACAACCGGCTTGGGGGTTGGTACAGCTATCGCGCGTCGAAGGCGGCGCTCAATATGTTTGTAAGGTCACTTGCGATTGAATGGCAGCGTGTGTTGCCCTTTTGTTCCGTGGCAGCGCTGCATCCCGGCACGGTTGCCACACCGCTATCCGATCCTTTTTCTAAAAACGTTCTGCCTGAAAAGCTGTTTACACCGGAGCAGAGTGCGGAGTATTTGCTACGTGTTATTTCAATGCTTGAGCCCGAAACCAGCGGTCGATTCTTGGCATGGGACGGATCTGAAATCCCCTGGTGACCACTTGGGATTGTGGGTAAGTTTCTTGCATAAAAAAAGCGCCGCCCGTCTTTAGAGAGCGCCTTTTATTAGGGATTGAAGCCTGTTATCCAGGCGCTTTGTTGTTCAAAATAATTCGTCGCCACATCCAGGTCATCGGCGTACTCAAGACCCGTAGGTATTGCCAGTGTGTCGTTATAGAAAGCGAGAAACAGCGAGGGCGTGCCATTGGCAACGGAATTCGGTGTGGTGAAGCCCGCTCTGAAGATGATGGTGCTGGTGCCATTGGCAGGGACTGGGATGACATGCGACTGTGGCGTGATGGCGCCGATGTCATTACTCGTGCTACTCCAGAATTAAACACCGTTAACGGCGACACTCGCGCGTTCACCCCTGGTGTAGTAGGCGGTTTGGTAGGTATTAACCGTCCAGCTGATTGAACTATCCGTCTTGTTTTTGAAGCGGAATAGAGCGGCCGCTATTTTACCGTTGGTAGAGGAGGTGTGACTCCAGGTATTAGCGACCACATTGGCATTTAGACCGCCATACCCTTTTCGGGTAAAGCGGTCCCTGAGTTGTTCGACGTCACCCAGCGCCTCAGCAGTGGCACCGGAGTCTGACCAGCGGGGTGCAATGCTGCCAAAAATGGTGTTTTTATTGTTTGAGATCCATCCAGCGGATTGATCATAGGTCGAAAACACATTCCAACGATAAATCGCGCCGGTATGGCCGCCACCTGAAGGTCCCTTGGATCCCTGTGCTCCGGTAGCTCCCTGAAGACCCTGGGAACCTTGGGGGCCGGCATCGCGTTGCACACCGGCGGAACCAGTAGCACCTTGCGAGCCTGTTGAACCTGCAACGCCCTGTGCACCCGCGGAACCCTGTGCTCTTGCATCACCTTGTGCGCCCGGATCGCCTTGTGGACCTTGCGCTCCTGGATCACCGGCGGCGGATGCCGAGCCTGCAATACCCTTTGCTCCCGTGGGGCCTGTCAGGCCTTGTGGACCTTCTGGTCCCGCTGCGCCTTCAGGTCCTTCTAGTCCAATGGTGCCTTCTACAACGGCTGAACCTTGAGCGCCTTCCTGCCCAGTGGAGCCTTGTTCGCTCGCTATTGCCTCACCAAGCCATTTGCCATCAACATCGATAACAGGTGTGACCTGTCCCAGGCTATTGATGACAGAAACACTCGACGGCGTGATGTTGCCAATCGCGTTTTCTGATTCCGATGCTTTGAATGCATAGGGTACTGAACCCAACGTCATTCTTGAATTGAGTTCTGTGTCGCTATCACTCTGTATGCCAATAGTCACTTGGTTGGTCTGAAAGGTGTCTGCTGGTAGCAGGTTCGCGGCATCCCCGCCTAATAGAACAGCATAGGTGCCGTTGTCGAAACCCACCTGCTGCACCTCTGTTCAGATGACGCTGGCGCCTAACCCCGTTGGATCGATAAATCCGCCGCCTGCATTCATAAAGGAAGTGACTCTTCCGGTTGCGTCATAGAGGGTAAAACGAACATCCAATATTCCGTCGATGGGTAGATCAGAGGCGCTGTCGTTGACAACACTCTGAATGGGAAGCTGCTCGGGTATCCCGGCGGCAGCAACTTGCGTGCCGTACAAACAGGCTGCCAGGGAAAGCATAGCCAACGATTTTAGGCTTGTTGTGATCATGTTGATGGTGTTCCCTGATTCAGGCGAAAAATAAGTTGTACGGTGTTTGAAGCGCTGTACTGTTCGCTGGCTGAGTTTTCTTCCGGAACAGACTCAACGCTATTAGCCGCATTAAAACTTTCAGAGCTTGCAGACTGCTGGGCCGAGCTAGCGTCAATGTCGGTTTGGGTTGCGGTCTCTGATGTTGATATATCGTTGCCTGCCGTGGATTCCGGTATGGGTTCAGCTGAGGGGGGAGGCTGGATGGGCGACAGGAATTTCCGGCGCGGGGTCTGACCCGGAACCACCACCGCCGCAAGCGAAGATTAAAAGGATTGCGAAAAGTAAAAAAAGAGTTCTGCGAACTGCCATATTAAGCGACCAACAAATTGATTCAACGACGAACAACTTTTGTTTAACGCAGGGTTCGCTCGCCCCGCTGGCGGTTGATGTGCTTTGATAGCGTGGATAGTTTTAGTGTTTACGCCCACGCCCACGCCCAGCGCCGTGCACGGGGGGGTGGGTCTTTGTAGGCCATTATGATTGGCGTGATCAAGGTCTCGTCTAACGCGACCGAAAGAGCGACATTGAATTGAGAGGTGCTCAATCGGCAAAGGCTTTTATCGGTGGCACAGAGCAGTCTCCTAATCTGGGGGGCAGTGCAGCGCGGGCGACTCACTTAGTCCTCGGTCACTCGTTCCCAAACATTTTGGGTTGTGGCTTCAATAGCGGTTGTTCTCTTTATTCGTTTTTGTTTTAAGCCCGAGTATCGCGTGTAGTCCTCGAAAAACTGTGTAACATGGCGCGCCATGCCAATCGTCACTCTTACCAACGTAAATCTTGCCTTCGGCACCGATCAGATTCTATCTCACGCGGACCTTACTATTGACCGTGGAGAACGCCTTGCTTTTGCGGGACGCAACGGTGCCGGCAAGTCAACGTTACTGGGAATGATTCAGGGTAGCGTTACAGAAGACGACGGCAGCATCTGGAGGGCCGACAGTCTCCGTTTTGCGATGCTTCGCCAGGATTTGCCGGATCGGGTTGACGCCACTGTCTTTGATACCGTGGCGAAGGTTTTTGATGATCTTGGCGCACATATTGCCGAGTACCACGAGCTATCGCTAAAAGTCGCCGAAGATAGCAGCGTTGTGGATCGAATGGGGGAACTCCAATCTCAATTGGATCACTCGGACGGCTGGAATATTAGCCATCGTATTGAAGCCACGCTGCAGCGTCTGGGACTTGATCCAGACGATAAGCTGACCCATCTCTCAGGTGGATGGCTAAAACGTGTCGCTATCGCTCAATCTCTGGTGCTTGAGCCCGATGTCTGGATTCTGGATGAACCGACAAACCATCTGGATCTTGAAGGTATTCAGTGGCTCGAAAGTCTGCTTCTGGAATTTCAGGGAACCATTTTATTTGTCTCTCACGACCGGCGATTGATGCAGTCTGTTGCGACGGCGGTGATCGAAATCGATCGGGGCCGGGTGACTCGCTATAGCTGTGATTATCAAACCTTTATCGAAAGACGGGACACGGCCAGAGAAGTCGAGGCCGAGCACAACAAACAGTTTGACGACAAATTAAAGCAGGAAGAAGTGTGGATTCGCCAGGGGATCAAAGCCAGGCGTACTCGCAATGAAGGCAGGGTTAGGGCACTTGAAGCCCTACGTGATGAACGAAGCCAGAGGATCGGGTTTAAAGAGCTCAGGTTGCAGGCGGACAGCGGTGAAGCCTCTGGAAAAATTGTTAAGGAAACCATCGGGCTGTCCAAGCAACTAGGTGGTGCTCCCATCGTCTCTGATTTGGATTTGATCATTCAGCGTGGTGATCGCATCGGTTTGCTTGGCCCTAATGGCTGCGGCAAGTCGACTCTGGTTAGGCTGTTGCTAGAGCAAATGACGCCAGATAGTGGCTCCGTCAAAACGGGTAGTCGTTTACAGATAGCGTATTTTGATCAGTCGCGAGAACAGCTCAACCAGCAGCAAACCGTGCAGGAGTACATTGCTGAAGGCCGTGACTTTATCAATGTTGGTGGTAAGGAAGTTCACGTGATCAGCTATCTACAGAATTTCATGTTTAATCCTGATCAATCCAGAGCGCCCATCAGAACCTTGTCCGGTGGTGAACAAAACCGGCTGCTGTTGGCGAAACTTTTTGCCATGCCTACAAACTTCCTGGTGCTCGACGAGCCGACCAATGACCTCGATATAGAAACGCTGGAACTGCTTGAGGAATTGTTGCTTGATTACGACGGCACCGTGCTGCTGGTCAGTCATGATAGAACGTTTATGGATAACGTTGTTTCGAGTCTCTTGGTGTTTGAAGGTGCTGGTTTGATTACCGAGTATATGGGCGGCTACAGCCAGTGGATGGCTTCCCGGTCTGGAAGCGCCAATGCCTCGAAAAAAACGGCTGCAAGGGCGGAAGGGGGCAGCCATCAGGAACGTAAGCAGCGCAAGGCTGTGGCCCAGAAAAAGGTGCGCGATTTAGAAAAGATAACGGCATCGATTGAATCGACGGAACTGAAAATTGAAGCACAGAGTGCTGCGATGGCCGACTCTGGTTTTTTCAATATGTCGGCAGAAAAGCAGACGGAGCATTATGACAAGGCGGCATCTCTGGAGCGGGAACTGGAACAGCTCATGGAAGACTGGGAAACGCTTGAGAGTGACGCGGGTTGAATCTGAACCTCTATCGCCCGTGACCGGTTGTTCGGTGATAATTACATTTAAGTTCTGTATCGCAACGATTCGAAACTGGTCGTCCTTGCGATAGAGGTTGAAGGGGGGGGAGCGATGCCCTTTCTCGGCGGCTCGCGTTGTCACTTAGGTTAATAGAATGCTGTTAGCAATTTTTTCCGTCATCATGACCATCGGTGCAAACAGATTGCCATTGGTGATCTCAGGCATGAAGAATGCATCGATGACCCAGACCCTGCGTCTTGTGAACTCGGCTTTCAGAATCAACCACGGAACGCTCCTCCGACCCTATTTGGAACCCGGCTTTCAGAATCAACCACGGAACGCTCCTCCGACCCTATTTGGCAACCCCATTTGGCAGGTGCCGTTCAGGTGGTAGGCGCTTTCTTCGTGGCAACTTACAAAAGCGTCCAGAACATCGATCGATGACCTTGCCTCCTGGCCTTCATTCTTCACTGCGAGTTTGATCAAACGCTTTCTGGCTGATGATTCTGCGTGCGAGTTGAAAGCCATCAAACATGGCCTTCGATCTTCCGCGACCTCGTGGTAATTAATCTCAATGAGAGGGGCTTTGAAGGAGTCTGAAGAGCGAAGGCTGACAGCCCCGCGACTGATCGGTTTCATGGGCCCGACATGAGCCCGAAAGCCGTGTCCCCGATATTGGTCTTTACCGTCATAGCACTTGGCAATGGGTAGGAAATGGAATTGTAAGTCAGGGAAACTCATTTGGTCAAAGGGTCCTCCGCCTTCCTGATGTGCGCCATTGAAATCTGTTGTGACGGTGAATCCTGAATGTTGAACGGCGTCAATCCGCGCATTGGATAGTGAGTTGTCTGATGCCCCTCGACTGATCTGTAACCGCCCGATTGCGCCGCGTAATGGCTGATCTCCGAATAAGGCGGTTTCAGATTTCTGAAAGTTGGGCAGGCATGATGTGTAGTCCCAATCAGATAACCCCTGGACGGATGCCCGGCGGTTGAAGTCTTCCGGATTACCTCGAACCAAAATCATCCCGTGAATAGAGGACGAGCCCCCCCCAACATCTTGCCCCTTGTACAAAAGAGTCTTCGATTGTTCAGGTGGGGTTACGGCTCTGATTCTAAGTCCGGTTTTACCATTTTGTTTTAAGTCATTCGGAAAGTGCTGCGGGCATATGCAAACGAAAGTCCCAGCTTCGATCCACTGGCCCCGTTCCCAGAAGCTCTCCCCTTGAGCGAGGCGAGTTTAGCGAATCCAGCTTTCACATCTTCTGCACTTTTTTGGTCTGCGTGCCTGGCCAAGTAAACGACCAGGTCGGGTCCGTTGGTGACCCTGAATTCTTCAAGTCGCAGCAGCTTGTTACCGTTGGGTAGGGCGTAAATGGTGGCGCTCCCCGACCCATTGTGAATGTCGTCAGCATCGGAGAATGTGCCTGCTATTAGAACGGTCGCCGATTCCATCGCTGGTATCGTGTCGAGGCTAGTTGCGCGCGCGGTTTTGGAGATGGTTTCGGAGATAGCTTCAGTCATTGCTTCGGACATAGCTTCGATCACCGCGGCATCTGGTTTTGCAGGCAACTGATGCCATGATGTCGGCCATTTCGGCAGCACGTGCTGCACCATCGTCGACGGATGTTTGGGCGGTCTCTCTTGATTTAGAACCCGGTAGAGATTCCTCAACTCGTTGGTCAATGAACAGAGGGGAAAACAAAAAAAACCAGGCGATCAACACGCCCACGGGAATGCCAAATGTTAGGTCCATTCTGGACCTCATAAGAATCTCGGTGTTTAGTTCTTTGCGATTATGCGTGTGGGCTGTGCTCTGTGAATCGTGCACTCCGTAGAACGTGCCGCCGTGGAACGTGCCGCCGTGGAACGTGCCGCCGTGGAACGTGCCGCCGTGGAACGTGCCGCCGTGCTACCCGTAAATCAGACCGAGGGTCTAAGTCAGGAGAAAACGTTAGGGGGTGCGCTGTTTCTTTACCCAGGTAAGGTGGCCTTGAATCAGGTCGCTAGCCCTTAATAGCTCGAGCGTCGAGTACTGTCGTGCCAGAGTCATTTCATCGAAGAAACGATGGATCCCTTTATGGCAGGGTCTACAGAGATAGATGCCTTGATTCAATTCATCTTTGGTGTGGTTTTTTTTAAATCTCGGGCGCCGATGTAGCTTTTTGGGCACCAAATGGTGGAATTGAAGGAACAACTGGCGCTCACAGAGTTGGCAATTATCCGGTTTTTGGTGGCGGACCATTGAAAAAAACGAGTTAAAGAAGTGCCGGCAACTGGCGTGGCCGGCCTGATTCTAATACGCGAATGAACAAGTGGTTACTCAAACTTGTTATCCAAACTCATTACTCAAATGCGGTTTTCAGTTTGGAGCTGATCGAGTTAAACCACCGTTTCTGCGTTGATAATGACTTATTGTCTAACCTGTCGACGCGTGGGCTGGCCGACGTGGTCTCGGCTTTCTTCGCTGTCCTTGACCCTGCCCTTGGCCTTGGCCTTGATTCGGGTTGTTTTTTTTTCTGTTGTTTCCGGTTGGAGACCTTCCTTCTCGGGCTACCCTAGTTTCCGGTAGTGAATGCTCTGGCTCAAAGTCTTCAATTTCCACACGTTCTAGCTTCGTTTGGATCACTCGTTCAATCGCTTGAAGGAGTTTCACTTCGTCAGCGGATACCAG
>JBLIIB010000033.1:0-18947 GCA_047634795.1 Candidatus Azotimanducaceae bacterium
TTTGAACCAAGAAAGGAAGTCAGGTGCATGTCACGCTTGAGTAGGTTGACGCCAACGCCGGTGAGATCACGAAATCCAAAGCCGGCATCTTTCAAGATTTTCATCGCGTCTCCAGGCGATACGAATCGGCGCCAGTCGTGGGTACCGCGCGGTAACCATCGCAGTAAATACTCCGCGCTGATTTTTGCTGTGGCCAGCGAATACAGTGTGCGATTAATCGTGGCGACAATCATCATTCCGCCTGGCTTTGTCACACGTCCGCAGTCGGTCAGAAAGGCCGTAAGATCATCAACGTGTTCAACGACCTCCATGTTCAGGACAACGTCGTACTGGCGGTCGGCCGGAAGGTGCTGCACCTCCATGACGTCGTAACTAAGATCCAGGTCTGTGCCCTGCATGTGCCGCCGCGCCGCATGGATGTTTCGGTCTGCAACGTCGATCCCGTGAACCGATGCGCCCAGCGTCGCCATAGATTCGGAAAGTATCCCTCCACCACAGCCCACATCGAGTACAGAAAGATTCTGCAGCGTGTCTTCCGGCGCTAGATTGAAGAGTTCGTGGATTTTCGCTTCAATAAATGGCACGCGCATCGCATTGAGGCGATGAAGCGGCCACATGGGTCCTTTTTCATCCCACCAGAAATCTGCCAGGTCGTTGAATTTCTTGATTTCCTCCGGGAGGATTGTTGCTGCGTTCACTGCCTTGGTCTCGTTTTATCTGATGCTGTTGATACGTGAATCGCGAGCAAATGGATTGATCCTCAGGTCGGGTCAAACCCGAGGGAAACGAATGCGCAACTCCGGCGAAGGTGTCCCCCTGATGAACGTTAATAGCTGAACGTCTACAGCAAAGGTCCCGTTGCCTGCGGTGATCTGCGGGGTGATCTATTCGGAAGGGCAAGTCGTAAAACTCAATTCAACTCATCTCATAACATTCTAGGATTTTGCGACATGAAAACACTTCGAATTTTACTTCTCTTAATCACTGCTTCGTTCGCACTCATTGCGAATGCGGGCGGTCACGCCGCTTCAGGCGGAGCGATGAAAGGTCACCATGCACACGGCCAAGATATTGTTGATGTCGCCATTGCAAACGGGAGTTTTACGACTCTGGTTACAGCCGTGCAGGCAGCGGGCCTCGTTGACACGCTGAAGAGCGAGGGACCGTTTACAGTCTTTGCACCAACTGATGCTGCTTTCGCCAAGTTACCCGCAGCTACCCTGGCAGCGCTGCTTAAAGACAAAGACGCACTTGCCGGCATACTGACTTACCACGTAGTGGCGGGTAAGGTCATGGCGACTGACGTTGTCACGCTAACTGAAGCGACGACTGTCCAAGGTCAGAACGTTCAGATCAAGGTTGAGAACGGCAAGGTATTTATCGACAATGCCGAAGTGGTCATCACTGACGTCTTGGCCAGCAACGGCGTGATCCACGTCATTGATACCGTGATTCTGCCAAAGAGCTAAAAGAGCGAGTAGAACGGTGAAAAAAAGCGGGGGGGGGTAACTTCGACCTCCCCGTTCGTTCTCGAGTTGTTCTACTTTTGGTAATAGGGCTATCCTCTAAAGAGATAGTGACCAAAAAGGTATTCGGCGAGCAGACTTGGAGCCGGAACGGGATGATCATGAACAGACTTCATCTCTCGCGTTCGTAACCCGTCAACTCCATATAGCCCACGCCCGATCTGCTGCCATCAGAGTCAAGAACTTCCACTAATCCCTCCCAGTAGATGATCGACAGATCGACGGTTTGCTGATCCAGTAATGCATTGATGGTGAAGTGTTCATCCCCGATGTTGAGTGTCCAACTGACTGGCCAGTTGATACCGCGAGTGTCCTGGTAAAAGCGTGTGGGGTTGAGAGAAAAATCGTCCCGACCCAGTATTTCAACGCCCCGGTCTCCTTCCCCTATGATGAATTGATTCGCTAGCTGTCGGTGATCCACCAGTAAACCGTGATCATAGTCGTCTCTGAGGCCGTCGTGTCGGCGTAGTCGAAATGCCATGATGCTGCGCTGATCCATCATTTGTAGAGAAAACCAGTCCCACCCTTCAAGTGACTCACCGAGTACCGACGTGCTCCATTCACGATCAAGCCAGCCCAGCCCTTTAACTTTTACGGTGCGATCACTCAGCCTGAGTGTGCCTTTGATCGGCATGCGAGGGATCGAATAGTAGTAACTCGCGGCATCCGGCCCTTTCTCAGACAAGCCGCGATTCCCCTGCAACACCATCGGCCCCGACTGCCGAATCTGTAAATCGACGCTAAATCGCCCCTCTTCTGCATCAAAAAGAGCTTCTTCAGAAAAGGCTCCAGCAGATAGGGTCAGGTCTAATTTGCCGTCGGCGGAGCCTTCCAGTGTCCAGTCCTCTATCAGTGCTCGAAAATGCTTGCCGGTTGAAACGCCTGCCAGCTCCGGATGACCGCGTGCGAACCGCTCGGCTTCAAAATGTGTACCGGTCGAGATGTCGGTGACAGCTAAATGACCAAGATATGCCTGTCCAGTGTGCCACGGACCTTCTCCTGTCGGCTGGGGTGAGAGCGCCTGCCTGAACAGCGTGAAATGCACGCCATATTCGTTGCCATTTTCATCCTCAAGTGCAGCGGTCAAGTACCACCACTCACTTCGGTATCGGGGGTGTGGGCCATGGTCCTCTGGAAAAATGAAGTCCCTTCGCTGTTCTGCACGCGCGAATCCCTGAGAGTTTGGTTCGCCCAGTATATTGTTCAACCGTAACCCGGAGGCTGCGGATGAAGCAGATTGAGTATCCGGTTGGCATGCTGAAATCAGCAACAGCAATGAAATCACAAGTACGATCACAGTTGCGGTTACAGTTACAGGGGGTCTAGCGTCCACCAAATGCTCCTTCTTCGTGACCACCACCCTGCAGCATCCCGGCCGCGATAGCCGCGATCATTCCCCAAGAGCATGATCGCAGTAACGCGTCTGCGGATAACTGCAATTCGATGGTCCAGCCGAAAGCTCTCGGGTTGATGACGTGACAGAGTATCCAACCGAACATTACACCGAGCGGCAGCGCGATGACGATGGCGACGACGCCAAGTCCGGTGCCTAAAGCGGTGTTCATCATCAGTTGTTCTGTGCGATTTACACCGAGCGTATTCAGCAACTGCCTGCCGGTCTGCCGATTGAGGCGCATGCTCGTCACAGCGATAGTGATGCTGATGGCGGCGACGAGCAACGCTATGGTGATCAGGACGGTGGTAATGGCAAAGGTCTGATCGAATGTTTTGAGCGCAACCTGGCGGATATCAGACTGCAGTCTCAGTTCAAGCGCAGGGAATTGTTTTCGCAACTCCGCGACCAGGGCTTCGGGTTGATCGCTTTTAAACGCGACTGAATCTATTGTAAGTTCGGCGTTTACAGCAGCCGTCAGGGGGCTGCGCTCATCAACAATGAGTCTGGGCTTCAGGTCCCCAAAGGCAGAAAACAAACCTGATATCGTCATTGCTTCACCGGACACCGTCAACGTATCGCCGACAGATAACTGTAATGCACGGCTGGCCTGTTCGCTTATTAGTACCTCATCGATCGCAAGGCTTCTGCTAAAACCATAGCGTGATGACTCGAAGGCATCCATCCGGGTGATTTTCAGTTCCATCAATAGTCCATTCACCCGAATATTTGCCTGCCGGTACACCTGCCGGCGGTCAGCGAGCGTAGCTGGCGCGTTGGTGTGAACTATTCCCGTCAATGCTGTTTCGTCGCCCTCGGCAATCACATCGTACTTTAGCCGGTGATCGAGCATTTGGCTGAAGTCTACGCGGAAGCTGTCAACCATCAGGGCTACGCCTATCGAAGTCGCAATCGCGAGCGACAGTCCAGCGAGGGCAACGCTAAGTTCCCTTGGGTGCCAGAGCGCTTCCCTTATACCAATGCGCAACAGATAGGAGCCGCGTATCATCGAGGCCCATCGTCTCAATTGAATGAGCAGAGGTGCTATCGCCTGTGAAGCCGCCAGGCTCAATACTGCAATCGCAAAGAACCCACCCGCAAGGCCCGTCTCCGGTTGAAAAAGACACCAGATTGCGGCGAGCAACAGCGCCAGCGTAACGATAATGGGCCAGACAGTGCGGCTGCGCTCTTGCTGTGATCGGTGAAAAGCCCAGGCACCGCCAAGGAGACAAACTGCGACGGCAGATCCTACCGCTTTGAAGATGACCCAACTGTCCAACTTTAAATCGACCTCTTGGCCGGGGACAGCCATCGCCAGCAGCAACCTGGCTAGCCCCCATCCGGCGAAAAGACCCAGTGCCGCAGCTAGGGTAGCTATGAGCCCGATAGAGAAAAGGAAGTAAAGACGCAGCTGTTGCCATTCAACTCCCAGCACGTGCAGGCGTTCAAATACTGGCCAAAGGCGCCTTAACCAGGAGACGGCGACCTGATAGATGAGTAGCCAGGCAACCAGAAGGGCGAGCATGCCTAAGGCAGAGATATTGAAGAGAATCGATTTTCCAAACTCTCTAGCCGGGTACTGTTCTGCGGTGCTAACCAATTGCCAGCCGGGTGAGAGATCTAGGTTTGGTTTTGCTGACGGGAACCCTGCACCAAAGCCCGGCAGGAGTTTCTCCGCTGTCTCGATGATACCGGCAAAGGCATCGCTTAAGACCACCCCGATATACGATAGTCGATTGGCTGGCCAACCCAGCAGGTCATGGGCTGTTCCAATATCAGCCAGCAAGGTGCCTTTTGGTGCCTGTATGATGCCGTTGATAGGTATCGACAACTGATCTTTAAGGCTTTCATCTACCCATGCGCCATTCCATGAAAACTGTTCAGTAGCAGTTCTGACTCCTTCAACAGTGCTGCCCTCTTCACTAGTGCCAGCCGCAGCAGATGGTTGGCTCACCAGTAAGTCAGCACCCAGCACCCGAACAGTGTGCCCTTCAATCAACGTGGTTTCATCAACCAGTGGCGCAAGCCGCTTTATGGCGGGCAAGGAGCCTGCCCGCCAAGAGCGACGCAGAGTAAAGTAGTCGCTAGTGTCCAACTTGTCGCGATGCAGGTAGTGGCTGTATTCAACGAGTGCTGCAGGTACCAGACCGTCCAGGCGGCCAGAAATGCTGGCGCTGACCAGGTGAACGCTGACAATCGATGTTACGCCCAGCGCCATACCTGTCACAGCCATTGCGGTAGACCAGGGTGTTCGTGCAAGGAAACGGAGCAGTGCGAGAGCGATCATCAAAGCGATTGTTTATTCAGGTGTAACTGTTTATTTGCCATTGCTGCAACCTCGGTGCTGTGAGTGGCGAGTACCAGAGAAATGTTCGCCTCGCGACAACTGGTAAACAGCAGATCTGCAACATGGTTCGAGTTTTCCGCATCCAGATTGCCCGTAGGTTCATCTGCCAGCAGAAGCGGAGGTTTAAGCAGCAAAGCTCTTGCAACGGCTACGCGTTGTTGCTCGCCACCTGAAAGCACCTCCGGGTAGTCGTGGAGTCGATCACCCAAACCGAATTCGCCAAGGAGTGTCGGTGCCTGATTCTCAAGATCGCGTCTATGATTTAGACGGGCGGGAAGCCTGACGTTCTCTAACACCGTTAACGTCGGAACCAGGTTGAAGAATTGGTAAACGTAGCCAATGTATTGTCTTCTCAGTGCCGTTCGGCTTCGTTCGTCTGCAGTGCGGTATGAAAACGTGCTGTCTTTCAATTGAAGGGAAATGTCGCCGTCATCAAGTTCCAGCAAACCTGCGAGCAGGTTTAACAGTGTGGACTTTCCAGAGCCGCTGGGGCCCATCACCGAAAGGGATTCTCCCGCGGCAACGCTGAATGACAGATCGGCAATGACGTCTATCTGACGACCGCCATCCTGATAGCACTTGCTGATGTTGTTAACAGTCAGCGCGGAAGGCTCCGTCATTTTGGGTAATAACTCGCGGGATCAGTGTGAAGTGCCAGAGTAAAACACTAGGGCGGCTAGGGATAGGGCGGTTTGTCGACTTAGCGAGGTGCTGCGATCAATAAAAGGCTATACCTTCAGTGCTCCGGCGTTGTGACGTCGGGGAGGGTAGTGTCTACGGAATTTCGCGATTGCTCTGAGCGGGATAAACACGAAGGCCCGTCAGATTCTTGGCCAGCGTCCCAAAGTGAGTATGTTCCTTAGCGTTCAACGTCCTGTTGGCACAACTTGAACGCCATATTTCCTGAAGGTTTTTTCTATTCTTCGCAGAAGGGGTGATCGAGTCACTAACCCTGTAACTCCTGACCAAAGGCTAAAGCGATAAGTCGCCGAGTTTGAGCGAGACCGCTTTCCCGGCTTCGAGCGGGGCGGTGAGGTCAGTTACCACAGCGTTGATACGATCTGCCCTGAAGGGCTCATTCAGTGAAAACCTATGAGTGCGGATCGTGTCAGTTGCCGTAGCTGGGATGATGACGGGCAACGGGAATTTGCCCGCAGGCTGAGTCGCCGCAACAAGCAGCGACGATAGAGCATGTGGTGTTACGAAAATTGGGCCAATAATTTTCCCGCAAGGGTCTCAGCACTGGTAAACGCATCTTCAACTTTGCCGCCAATCATCCAGTCGCCGCAGGCGGCGAGTTGACTGTCCGGACTTAAAAAACAGGGCGAATGCCAGGGCTTAGTGACTTTCGCGTACTTCCATCGCTGTAGTTGCCGGTTTTTCGCGGTAATCCCTGTGAGCTCAAAAACGCGTTCAGCGAGATCTTGTTCAATATCATGCCTATCATCATTAAATCGACGCTTTGCATATTGGCCTGATGAGTGCGCGACCAGAGAGGGGAGGGTATCTCTCCCCGGTTTTGATGAGGACATCGCGAGCCACTCGATGTCGGGATGCTTTACGACGGCCGCATCAAAAATAGGGGCCTCTTCCAGGGCGAGCATCAGCGCGAACGCAGGATCAAACGTTACTTCGCTGAAATCAACCGGGAGAAGGTTAGAGGTCTGTTCGGCCGGCGCTGTTGAAACAATCCAGTCGAATGTCTCATCGATGAGATTGCCCGCCGTTAGCTGCCAGCCAGATTGGGACCGTTCAATATTGTCGACGGCGCAACCGAGCCGAACATCAACACCCGCCGCCAGTTTTTTACACAGCGATGTCATCCTTGGTTGGGCCACGTAATGTGCATCAAACCATGGGCGTCTGTCCGGCGATCCATCAGGCGCGATGTTGGTGATTCTCGGCTCCCAAGGTTGAACCAATCCTGTCTCAAGGTAGGGCGCCAGGAAATCTTGAAACGAACCGGTGCGAGCAGTAAAAAACTGAGCGCCGTGATCGAAAGCGTGTGTCTCAGTGTAGCGGGTTGCCATTCTGCCCCCGACACCGCGGGACTTTTCGAACAGCACGACATTAAGATCTGGTCTGCTGCGGTTCAATAGTGTGACGAGTGAGAGTGCCGCTATGCCAGCACCAATGACTGCTATTCTCAATGTAGAGACCCTGCCTGTCTGTTATGCCTTTCGCCGTCTAGTCTGCGGCTGAGACACGAATGACCTTTCCCTGATCGCTGTCGGTCAGGAGGTAGATATTGCCGTCCGGCGAGACTCTGACGTCTCGGATACGCTCTGCAATCTCGGAAAAAACAGGGACTTCGTTGACTACCTTGCCGCCTTCTAGGGTGATTTTCCTGACTTCCTGATCCACCAGCGCCCCAACAAAGAGGTCGCCCTGCCAGTCAGGGAATGCGGCGCCGTAGTAGATGGCAAGACCGGAGGGGGCGATACTTGGATCCCAGAACGTCAGGGGTTGTTCAACACCGGGGGCGGACTGCAGGGGCGAGACAAAGGCGCCGGAATAGTTGGTGCCTCTGGTGACTGCGGGCCAGCCATAGTTTCTCCCGGGCAAGATCAGATTAACTTCGTCTCCACCTTTGGCGCCATGTTCATGTTCGTAAAGATTGCCTGTCATGGCATCGAGCACAAGGCCCTGAGGGTTTCGATGCCCGTAGGACCATACCATCGGGTGTCCCTTTTTACCGTCGGCAAATGGATTGTCGCCGGGGACTGAGCCATCGCTGTTGATTCGAATGACTTTGCCCAGCAGGCTAAATGTATCCTGAGCGGCTTCCCTGTATTCCATTCCATCGCCTGTTGTCATGGCGAGTGTGTCGTCATTAAGAAACTGGATTTTTCCTCCATAGTGCAGCGGGGTGTCCTTGAGTGGATCAACGGTAAAAATCACTTGGAGATTGGTGACGCTGTTACCGTCAAGTATGCCTTTTACGATGCGTGTGCCATTGCCATCCGCTGCGCCGTGGGCAATTGATAGGTAAATTGTCTGGTTTTCTGAGAACTTAGGGTCGAGTACAACATCGAAGTAGCCACCCTGGGCTGCAACATAGGATTCAGGTAGCCCTGCAAGCGGCTCGCCAATCTCGCCTTCGCTTGTGATAATCCTGACTTCGCCTGATCTCAGCGCCACGATATAGCCGCCATCTGGCAAGAAATCGATAGACCAAGGGAAATCCAGACCTTCAGCCACCGTTTCCAGCTTGTACGCTTGTTCGGCGGAACTCGCGCAGGCCGCCATGAGTGTTGCGCCTGCTAGCAGAGACGATAGAAATTTTCGGGCTAAATTTTTCACCAGGTTTTCGCTCCAACAATATTAGTGTCATGATACCAAACGTAATTAGAAATTCGGGTTTAAAAATGGTCAGAATTATTGGGGGTTATGCAGCCGCTGTGCTGGCGACTTATGTATTTGGCGCGATTTTTATCAGCCAGGGCAACATCGCGAACGTGATTGGCATGGGGTTCGAGGTCAGCGTGGCGCAGCGATTCGAATCGATGTTGCACGACGTATCAAACATGACGGATCTTTACCTGCCGGTGGTGGCGGTCAGTTTCGTCATAGCGCTCTCTGTGGCGGCCATCATTATTCGGTTTTATCCCGGCCAGCGGTTGGTGGGTTATACGCTCGCCGGTTTTGCGGCTTTGATCGCTGTCCACGTTCTGGTTAAAACGGTATTTGGCATCTCTGGCATTGCGCCTACGCGGACCATAGTCGGATTGCTCGCGCAGGGTCTGGCAGGGGCTATTGGAGGCTATGTGTTTCATCTCGTGACCGCCAAAAAAAACCTGCTTGAACAATAAGGATCAATAGCTCAGATGTCTCAACAACAAAAAGTAGCGCTGGTGGTCGGTGCGGGTGTAGCAACCGGCGGCGCCGTTGCGAGACGCTTCGCAAAAGAAGGCTTTGTAGCCTGCATGGCTCGCCGGAAAGGTGATCGGCTTGATGTCTTGGTCGACCAAATTGAAAGTGATGGTGGCCGGGCTTTTGGTTACAGCTGTGATGCAACTGATGAAGCTCAGATGGTGTCGCTGATTGAAGAGATTGAGGCTAACGTGGGTCCTATCGAGGTCGCTTGCTACAATGCGGCGGTTGGCGTGGCTCACAGCATTCTTGATTTCCCCACAGAAGATTATGAAAGAGTCTGGCGGATTAACACCCTCGGCGCGTTCCTGATGGGGCGTGAGGTTGCCAGGCGGATGAATGATCGGGGCAGGGGTACTATCCTGTTTACCGGGGCTACCTCTGCGCTGCGCGGTAAAGCGCACCTGGCTGCCTTTGCCGGCTCCAAACACGCCTTGCGTGCCCTGGCAGAAAGTATGGCGCGCGAACTCTTTCCGAAAAATATCCATGTTGCGCACATCATCATTGACGGTCCAATTGATACGCCGTTGATGCGTCGCGTTTCACCAGAAACCTTCGAGACTCGACCCGCTGATGGGGTGCTTAACCCGGATGATATCGCCGAAACCTACTGGAATGTCCACTGTCAGCCCCGAAGTGCCTGGCTCAGCGAAACCACGCTTCGGCCCTGGCTTGAACCTTGGTAACGTCTGCGGAGTAAATAATGCCTAAAGTGCTGGAATTCTTTTTCGATTTTCTGAGTCCACCCAGTTATCTGGCGTGGACACAGATGCCGGCGCTTGTGGCGCGCACGGGCTGTGAACTCAGAAATCGCCCGATGTTCACGATTGGGCTGCATGACATCGTTGGCAATCAGTCGCCGGTGATGGTACCGAACAAAGCGAAGTGGATAGGTGGTGATCTCCAGCGGTCCGCGCGCGAGTACGGTGTCACGCTGAAGACGAACCCCCATGGTTTTATCAAAATACTCCCGGCGAGTCGGGCAGCCGCCCTTGCTGAACAGGAAGGGGTGTTGTCGCAATTGATGGACGTGATTTATCCGGCCATGTTCGTTGATGGCCTGAATCTTTCAGAGGTCAGTGTGGTGGGCGAGTTACTCACGGAAGCCGGGCTCGATGCGCCGCGCTATCTTGACGCCATTACCACCGATCAAGTGAAGGGTCTGTTAAAGCGCAACACCGAGGAAGCGGCAGAGCGAGGTGCGTTTGGCGCGCCGACGTTTTTCGTCGGTGAGTCCATGCATTTTGGGCAAGATCGGTTACGCTGGGTTGAGCAGGATCTGCTTGCGTAGCAACTTGCTAGACGAATAGTACATCCGGCAGCCCCAACACTATCCCTGGATACCCTCCTCTTAAAGATTGATTCAAGTCAGTGCGGCAAAAAGTCCCTAAGAATACAGTGTGTTTGCAAGACGGATCACGGTGTTTACAAATGAGGACATGCGCTATGGCTAAATCAGTTCTGCACGATTTACAGAGAGTGATCGCGGTGGTAGACCCCGAATTGGAAACCCAGCCGGCGCTTAAGCGGCTGTTGATACTGGCAAAGACGATGCAGTTCGATATCAAACTAGTCGCCTTTGACTACAGCCAGTATTTGGTTGAGGGCTATTATTTTTCGGAACTGGAATTACCTTTGCTTCGAGAAGAATATCTGTTGGAACGCAAGGAAATGCTGGAAGCGCTGGCGGTGCCGCTTCGTGAAAGCGGTCTGCACTTAGCGACTGAAGCGATTTGGTCTTATCCGCGCTACACCGCAATTGTCGATCTGGTGGAAAGCTACAAACCGGGTCTGGTCATCCAGCATGCACATCGCCATGGTGCCTTATCCAGATTGTTGCTGACCAATGACGATTGGCAAATTATGAGGCATTGCCCGGTACCTCTGCTGATGGTTAAGGACAAACCTTGGAAGCCTTCGCCCGTTATTCTTGCAGGGGTAGACCCAATGAATGCCAGGGCTAAGCCGAGCGGTTTGGATATGAAGCACAGTTGCTGAAAGAAAAGCTCGGCGGCGAGCTCTACGTGGTTCATGCCTATGGCCGGCTTCCTCTGTCCGGTGTTATTCCGGCTGGTGCGGAAGAGAAACACCGCGAAAAGTTTGACGAATTGGCCGATGAGTTCGATATTCCCAGCAGTCGTAGGTTGCTGATTAAGGAATCGCCTCAATATGCACTCCAGTCGCTAGAAACTGAACTACAGGCTGATCTTGTGATCGTCGGGGCAATATGGCGAAGCCTGATAAAGGACATGTTCATCGGCTCTACTACCGAGAGAGTGCTTGATTTCCTTGATTGTGATGTACTGCTACTCAGACCTGAACCCGATAAAAAGCAATAGTAATAGGAGAACACCATGTCTAAGCGATACAAGAAGGTACTTCTGGCCGTGGATTACCACGAAGACAACATGGAGGTTATCGCGACTGCGAGCGAATTGCAGCAGCTATACGATGCAGAACTGCACATTGTTCACGTTAATGAACCACTTAGCGTAGCTTATGCCGCAGACGGGGTTACCTGGGGTAGCCAAGTGTACGAATTGGATACGATCATTCGTAAGGAAAACGAAAAGAAGATGGAAGAACTCAAAGCTGCGCTGAGTCTTTCCGATGACCAGTGTCATCAGGTTGAAGGGCGTCCATCAACCCGCATTCATGAAATATGTGAAGAAGGAGACTTCGACCTGATTGTGCTCGGTACACATGGCCAGCACGGGCTTCAATTACTATTAGGCTCTACAGCCAATGCCGTCTTGCACGGATCACCCTGCGATGTGCTGTCTGTCAGACTTCGTAGCTAAAACCTGGTGGTCATTAGGCCCCGCAGCACGGCTGTTAGGGGCTCCGAATATTTTAGTGGCAATTGTGAATCTTCGACATAATATTAGCTTGCTGACACCTTGAGGTTGATTCGACGTTCTGGCGCTCGTCTTAAACCGAAGTGTCGGGTGATTCATTTACGGGGTGTATGAACTACCGTCATGGGGAAATGTTGTTGAGAACTGAGCAAGAAGAGTCCTATGTCCTCGGTCAGCTGACGAGAGTTACCCTGATTGGGGCTTTGATTGATTTATTGCTGGGCGTAACCAAGATTATTTGCGGCTTGGTTGATAACTCGCAAGCGTTAGTAGCCGATGGCGTTCATTCGTTATCCGATCTGGTTACGGATGGAATAGTGCTGGTCGCGATTCGGCAAAGCAGGAAGCAGGCCGATGAAGATCATCCTTATGGTCATGCCCGAATCGAGACGATTGCCACTGTGTTTTTGGCGATATCGCTTTTCCTGGTCGCCTTGGGCATTGCCGCCGATGCGATTATTTCTCTGGAAGATCCGGTTGGAGCCGTTACCCCGGGCTGGATGGCATTTACAGTCGTGGTGATCTCCGCCTTGTCTAAAGAGTTTATCTTTCGTTACACCATGCGAGTCGCGAAGCGGCATGACTCACAGATACTAATGGCGAATGCCTGGCACAGCAGAACTGACGCGATTTCTTCATTGATCGTTTTCGTGGGCATTAGTGGCGCATTGTTGGGAATACCCGCGCTCGATGCCATTGCAGCGATGGGTGTTGCCTGCATCATCGCAAAAGTTGCTTGGGATTTGGGGGTGCCCGGTGTTCAGGAACTCGTTGATAAAGGTGTCGACGGGTCATACTTGAGTGAGCTCGAAGAGGTTGTTCGCAGCACATCCGGCGTGAAGACATTCCATGCTTTAAGAACGAGACGAATGGGACCCGATGTGCTCGTTGACATCCACGTTAGTGTGGCGCCACTGATTACAGTATCGGAAGGCCACCAGATAGCAGACCGGGTAGAAAATCGCATCATTCATCAGTTTGGTGAAATCAATGATGTGACGGTACATATTGATGCTGACATAGACAAGCTTGGTGAAGCTGCGCAGGTCCTGCCTGACCGGAAAGAATTACTCGATCAGTTGAATGTTGGTTGGAATGCTTTTGAGCCCGCGAGGCAGATTGAAAGAACCAACATCCACTATCTAGAAAGCGTCATCGTGCTTGAAGTCATTTTACCGTTGTCGCTGGCAAGTTCGCTGCCCGAGGCACAAAATATAGGCGATGAAATTCGCCGTCTCGCGATGGACGCAGTCCCCCAGATCAATGATGTGCAGGTGCTCTTTGCGAGTTAGCTTAAGTGAAGGACACGCAGAGGGCTTTGTTCAAGTCCTCTCCATCAGTTCTAGGCAGTCACAGCCGGTTTCAGAGGCTTTTGAAAGCAAGTAAAAGTAGTGAGACGTTCAGTGCCACGGCTAGCCAAGGTAGAAGCTTGATCAAGCTGTTAGGTGTCCCTTGTAACTTGCATAGCGATAAGTTGACTACTAGGAAGACCCCTAAGGTGATTGCGCTGGTCAGTGAAGCCAATTCGCGTAGGTCAAACGATAATGCTAATGCCAGGGTGCACAAACCCACCAGAGCAGTGGCGACTGTCGGGGTTTGGGTAAACCTGTTCACCCTCGTTAGAAAATGATTTTCGTTCTTCATTTTGGCAACGCCGTAGATTACGCGGGATGCCGTGATGATTTGAACGAGGTCCCCATTCGTGACGGCCAGAATTGATGTCAAGGCAATGGCATTAGGGTTAAAAATCCCGTGGCGTTCTACTATGAGCGCCATCGGGGCGCTATGGTTGGCGAGCTCGTTGACAGGAACACTAGTCACGGCAACATAGGTGACTAGGAAATAGAGTATGGCAGCGATGACCAGTGATCCAAGGATCGCGATGGGTAAGTTTCTGCTGGGATCGATTGTCTCCTCAGCCATGTTGACAATATCTTCGAAGCCGATGACTGCATAGAAAGCGAGAAACGTGCCCGTTAACGCACCAATTTAAATGGTCTGATCCATAGGCGGGAAAATAGTCACCGGAATCGGTTCGCCTTGCGCAAAGCCACCTTAGATCACAATGAGCGACCCAGCGACTTCCAGAATAGTAATTAATCCCGCGATCATCACAGATTCCAGAACCCCATAGATGGCGAGCGCGACCAGGGTGATAATCAAAATGGGGATAACAATCAGCGATGGCAAATCTACGAAAATTTTCAGGTAGCCAACAAAACCGCTGGCCATTGTCGCTGCCGATACGCTGCCTACCCCCACGACCATCACGCCAACAATTTGTGTCAATGGTCGAATGCCAAAACCTTCGTCGATGTAGACAGCTTCACCCGCGGCTTTCGGATATTTTGCAGACAGTACGGAGTAGGAGTATGCGGTGGGTGCGGCCACCAAGACCACCAGGAAAAATGCGACAGGGGCGGCTTCACCAGCTTCGGCCTCGACGACGCCGGTTAGCACATAAATACCGGCGCCGAGAATTGTGCCCAGACCATACAAGAACAGGAGCGGCAGGTTCAGCGTGCGATTTAGCGTTTTCATACAATCGCAGTCATGGTTTATATCGCAGGCGTTGGGTTTTGTTGAAGCGGGGGCGAGCAAAATTTTATCAAGAGGCTTGGCAGTAATGTCATATTCGCGACCAACGCCATTAGCATAGCTAAAGAAGTCAGCATGCCGAAATAGGTCGTCGGAACAAAGTTGGAAAACGTCAGGATTGAAAACCCACCAATAACGGTCATCGTGGTGAAATAGATAGCTCTGCCAATTGTTTGGTGAGCCGATATCACGGCATTTTTTGCTGAATCGGCTATGCTGAATCGGCTACACGTAGCTCCTGTTCGAAGCGGTGCAGATAATGAATGGCGTCGTCGACGCCTATGCCAATACAGATGGTTGCGATCGTGACCGTCATCATATCCATTGGGATACCGGCATATCCTATCACTGCAAGAATAAGCAATGCGGCGAGCATATTAGGTATGAGCCCTATCAATGCCAGTTTGAGTGAGCGGAGCAACAGAACAAATATAATAAATGTCGCGCCTAGTACATATCCCAGTGTTCTGAGTTGGGAATCAGCGAGTTGTTGCAGCATATCGGTAAATAGAACCACCATGCCGGTCACAATGATCTCATCTTCAGCGAACATGGTTTTAGAGACCAAAAATTGCCTTATGTCGCTGATGAGTATTTCTTTCGAGAACAGTACTTCGCTTTCAGTGATTCTGGCGTTTATCCGCATCCAGCCGGAACTAGGGTTCGCGAACGGTTCGATGAGAAACTTCCTGATTTCTGAAGGCAACTGACCGAGCAAGAATGATAATTCAACGGCGCTTAAGGGTTCGCCGTCATTGTAGTTTCGAGCGAGTTGCTCTACTGATGCGAGGGACAGGACCTTGCCGATTTCAGGGCGGCGTTCAAGGTGTGTCTGAACGTCTCGTAGGAGCTGAATTTTATTAGGCGTGTACGAATACCGTTCGGGAAAGGGATCATCTTCAACGCCAAAGAAATCATCCTCGATGATTTCCATCTGCTCGAATCGAACATAAATATCGAGCGGCAAGGTGCCGCCCAGATGACGGTCTATCTGCTCCATACCCTTTCTTATATCCGTGTCGTCACTGAAGTAGTCAACAAATCGATTGTCGAAATTCAACTGCCATGCGCCTAGCAGTCCCACAAAAAACGAGACGAGAGCCACAGCGATAACCTGGTTTGTTCGTTTAGTTGCGAGGTGTTGGAACCATCCCGTAATTTTTATGGGAGCGCCTATGGTGCTGCTACCTTTTGCGGGACCCAGGATGAGCAATAGGGTGGGAAACAGCACATAAGTAACAATGAGTGCAGTCACGATCCCCAGACACATCATCCAACCGAAATCGATAATCGGCACTATCTTGCTTGCTAGCATTTATCCGAATGCGAACAATGTCGTCAATACTGTGTACATGCGTGGGGCGAATTTGCTCCGCATGGTTTCAAGGACCATATCCCTGTGGTCTAGGTCTGCGGTGGCTAGTAGTTCGCGATATCGGACGACGAGATGGATAGAAAATGAAATGCTCATGATGGAAAGCAGCGAGATAAAGTTCGATGAAACCACGGTGACCGGGGTCTCAAGTAATCCGAGTGTTCCCATCGTAGCGGCTACCGAGGTGATACAGATGAGCAATGGGATAAACACCCAGCGAGCTTTTCTGAAAAACATGAACAGAAACACAATGATCAACATGAGTACCAACCCGCCGAATACTTGAAGGTCGGATTTCACATACGAAAACATGTCAGCGGCGATCATAGGAACGCCTGAAATGTAAATTTTTTCATGACGCGGGTGCTCATCCCTGATGGAACGCAGAGATTCTATGAGCTCAGCGCGTTTCTTCAAGTGGAGGCTTCTTTGTTGGGCATACGCTTTTTCGACCCGGCCTTTTTCCGTAGGGTCAGTCAGATCGAGGTTGCTTCGCTTTGCTGTTAATTCCTCGAGATAGCGGTCTCTTACCAAAGTCCCGCTAATTGCCGCCGTCTTCCCGTCGGTAGAGATGAGATAATTGGAGAATATGGGGCTAGTGGTTAATTCCAGTCTTGCCAGAGGTCGATCGACGCCTGAGTCCTTTAGGGTGAGATATTCCTCTTTGATTTTATCCAGTGGTACTTGCGGGCTATTAATGAGTGGGGCGTTGAGTATCGAGTAGGTGGAAAGTATTCCGGGGAGTTGGCTCATACTCTCTTGCAGTTCTGCCAGATCGAGCAGCGCTGCGTCGGAGAACATGTTTTCATTTGAGTAAGTCATAACAATGAAATCGTCTGATCCGAACAGAGCAGACATTCGATTGTATTCAAGTAATCCTGGGTCTTCGTCGACCACTAAGGTATCGGATGAAGCGTCAAACTTGAATTGACCGATACCAGATATCAGCATCAGAAGTAGGCTAGTAAATACAGCCAAGAGGGTAATGGGGTATCGAAGGCTGTTGAAATAGCAGCGAGTCAGGGGGTGTAACGCTGTGGTGATAGTAAAGCGGTGGATAGAATATTCATTGCTGCCTCGTTGCTGCGAATCCTATTTTAACGCTTTCAGATTGTCTTAGTCGCTCGATTTTCTCCCGGTCTGTTTTACGCTGGGTTGCTTTGGTCAACCGGGGCGGTTTAAAGGAACGACTTGTGGCGGAAACGGAAAATCAGTTCAATCGTGCTTGGTCTTGCTTAACCTGGATTTCCCCATCGACTGTGTCCTGGTCAATTGTCATGGGAAAATGGCGCGGGGATGTCCAGCATGCCAACAAACTCATTCGTTCTGCGATCGATGGCGACAAACGGGCGAACGTAGCGACTGTGCACGGGATAAAAAGCGAAATCTTCAGCAACACCGCCATTTTTTGTTAACCAGGGTTCGAGCTTTCCGTCTTCGTCGCGGCTCCGAAGCTTTTCGATGGGGTAAGCATTCGTCAGAATTTTATCCAGATGTTGATCCATCGGCTCGTAAGTTTTCTCAAAGGTCCAGATCGGCAAACGATCACGATAAAGCTGGGCTCTGAATTCAGCCTCTTCGATCGGATCAGCGGGTAGCATCGCCACCACAAAAGCCGGTGTGGTATCAGAGTGATCATAGGGGTCAGGCGCAGTGGTTTCAAACCGGGCGTAAGTATCCGCGCTGGCGCTATAGAAATGACCTTCGTAGTACACAAAAAAGAGGGGGCGTTCAGTGTAGACAAGGTAGGTGCCGGCGGCGAGACAGATTGCTTGGAATAGCCCGATTGCGGTCAGATCAAATTTCAGTCCCGGTTTGCCCGCTTTGAACACAATGAGTGTTAAACAAGGGCCCAGCACTAGATCGACGGCAATGATAATACGCATGCCCTGCCAGCCGCCGTCGATGGAATAGAAGAAGTCGGGATACCAGACGAAAACGATGAGGTTAGCGAGTAGGGCAAATATCGCGATAGAAATTAGAAGGTGATAAAAAGCTGCCAGATAGCGTGACACAAAAACCTCACTCAATTCGCATCGATAAATCTATTGCTCTGATATGTTTGGTCAAGGCGCCAATAGAAATGTAGTCGACACCGGTGGCAGCTATCATCTTTAAATCTTCCTGAGACTCAATACCGCCAGAAGCCTCGAGCTTAACGGGACTGCCTGCACACATTTCAACCGCTCTTTTCATATCACTGGTGCTGAAGTTATCCAACATGACCCAATCCGGGCGCGCGGCCATGGCCTCGGTCAATTGATCGAGTGATTCAACCTCGACCTCTACCCGCACATCGCTATTGAGTTGCCGAGCCTGCGCGATGGCGTGGCTTATCGATCCGGCGGCTTCAATGTGGTTTTCTTTAATAAGAAAGGCATCAAACAAACCTATTCGATGGTTTTCGCCGCCGCCGAGTTTCACCGCGTATTTTTGAGCGAGTCTTAGCCCTGGGATAGTTTTCCGCGTGTCGAGCAAGGTCGCATTCGAATCTGCAATGACTTCGACCGCCTGCCTGGTTGCGGTGGCGGTACCCGATAACAGTTGAAGAAAATTCAATGCGGATCGTTCCGCTGTCAAAAGGCCTCGGGCAGGACCGGATAGGTTTAGCAAACGGGTATTGCCGCTCACTTCCTGGCCTTCGTCAACGAGCCAATCTGCCTGAATACGCTTGTCTACCTGCCTAAAAACTTCATTGGCCCAGGGTTGGCCGCATATCACTGCGGTCTCTCGGGTGATGACGTTTGCGCTCATGGTTTTGTCTTGATCAACCATAGAAGCCGTGAGATCGCCGCTACCGATGTCTTCCTGAAGTGCAACTGCGACGGTCTGCACCAGCGTTTCAAAATAGTTCATGGATTAGCCCTTGGGCTGTCTTAGAGTGAGGGTATCCCCGGATTGCGTGAATTCAATTTGTCCCAAAGCGCTCATTCCGAGCAGTATAGCCCCAGTGGTCATTCCGGGGTTGATGCTTGCA
>JBLIIB010000034.1:0-18853 GCA_047634795.1 Candidatus Azotimanducaceae bacterium
CCGATCACAGCGACGTTTAAGTTATTGTTCGAAATGGTGTTTCCTTATTATCATTATCACTGTCACTGTCACTGTCCCTGTATTTGTCATCGTCAATGAGGCGTTGCCGGGAATGAACGCAGGCGACGGACGCCCGCAGGCGGTGAGTGTGCAATAATAGATAACACTACAGTAGCTATTTTTATATCGCGCCTCATGAGTAATTCCATGTTTACCGTTAGTCTCACCGAGATCGAAGTATTAAGTCCGTCCACGCGTGAATTTCGATTTACTCGTGATGACGGGCAAGCACTGGAGTACAAGCCAGGTCAGTTTTATCGTTTTGTCTTCAGTGATACTGCGGGTGAGTTTGAGCGTAGCTACAGCCTGTGTAATTTTAATGAGCTCTACGGCAACGAATTGGTACTTGTCGTCTCTCAGGTAGAGGGTGGGCGCGCGACCCAGCTATTGTTTGACGCGAAACCCGGGCTAGACGCGAAATTAACGGGACCATATGGCCGTCTTACATTACCTTTGACCAAACTCGCAGCAGATCGGTCAACATTCCTTCCGACATTTCCGGCACGACTCGTGTTGGTCGCAACCAGTGTAGGGCTTGCGCCATATCTACCCATTCTGAAGCAGTTGGAAACCTTAGAGTACGAGCGTGTGGTGCTGCTGCTAGGTGTTCGGGATCGAAGTGAGTTTATCTATGGCGACTTGCTGCTCAAGTATGCACAGCGCAATAAATTTTTTGAGCTAACGCTGTGTCTGTCTCGTGAAAAAGCAGAGATGTCCTTTGAAGCCGATGGCTATGTAACAGGGCAATTGGAAGCACTGCATGTCGAGCCCGATCAGGACCATTTTTTGTTGTGTGGTAATCCGGCCATGGTTGACGATTGTTACGGGTACTTAAAAGAAGCTGGCTGTAAACCTCGGCAGGTCGTTAGAGAAAAGTATGTTTTCGCTCGTGAAGCGAAAGCGTCGAAGCAACCTCTGACCGATGAACAAAAAAACCTGATCGCAGAAAAGATGAGTCGACATACCCGCTAATTGTTACTTGCAGTCCTCCTGATAACACCAATGCCAAGGTTCAAAGGCTATGCCCCATTTATTGTCTCTCGGATAGCTCAAGGCGAAGCTGAATTTTTTAGCGTGTGTGGCTAGCCAGCTGTAGGCGGCAGTTTCTTCAAATGCATCGGTGAGTGGTTCGGCATCACCGGCGTGTAAATCAAGCGCTCTTCCCGTGTGATGTTCGCTATACCCTGGCGGCGCATTGACGGTCAGAATTTCTTCAATGCACCTACCGCTATCAAGTTTCTTTTTAATCACTTCGCATTGATAGACTGATGACCGAAAAGCGGACACCACTTCCAGCACGACGCCGTCATCCAATGCGGCTTTGGCCATGGACTTCCAGGCGACAAGTGTCGCGGCGGTCATTTGGCACGGGCGATCAAACATATCGAAACCAGCATCAGCTAGTTCAATCGCATCCGGGCAGAAGGGGAGATCGCAGGCTTCAACCATTGCCCGGGTGATGCCCAGCTCGCTTTGCCGTTGTGTCAAATCCGTCAACATAGGTCGTATTAATCAATGTGGTTAGTTTTGTGAATTTGATGTTAATTCAATCCCGATGGCAAGACACCTCTGCTATTAAACGCCCAGTGGGGCACTAGCATGAAGTGTAGTGCACCTACTGGGCAGCCATTTCTTTGATCACCCGTTCTGACGCGTGGTCAGCCGGGAAGAAAGTTTCGATCCCTAATTGTTGCAGCGTGACATCATGCGGGCTGCCAAAGGTGGGCGCCATGCTAAACGGGTTAAGGGCGTGATGGGGTGACTTAAGTTCCATCGCCAAAATGGCAGTTCCGGTGCCGCAATGTTGGATGTATCTTGGCCAGAAATGTCAGGGTAGGTAGAGATCCCATCCAAAAGGGAAAGTATCGGGAGAGCATAGGGGTTTGCGCGTAGATCCTGTCGCAGTGACTTAAGGAAGTAATTCGCGCGCACGTCCCAATTCCGGATAAAAGGTTTAAGTCCAATTGGATGCAGCGCAAGTCTGATGATATTTTGCCCGCCGTCGTCTTCGATGTCGTTTCACACGGCGGTAGCGTCAAAAAATAGTGAAAATAGTTTGATGTTCGCCTGGTTGGTCATGATCGTATTCCACGTGCGATCTACCACCAGGCAGGGATAGGGCTCATGGCGCTTGAGCATGACGTCCGGTGCCATCTTTGTTTGGGTCATGGAGTCATCATCGGGCGCTGCCGCCTGAAACATGGGCGCGAATCCCGCGCTGCCAAGTAGCGGATTTTGCTCCTGCAACGGTTGGGTTGAGTGTGCCGGCGAGTTTCAATACCGTCTCGCGGCTGGGTGAGGATCTGCCTGATTCAAGAAATGAGAGATGCCGTTGTGATATACCAGCGGTCATCGATAGTTCCCACTGGCTAAGCTTTCTGAGTTTTCGCCATGAGCGGAGTACACCGCTGAACTGAGCATTCAGTTTCGTTATGGCAATCTGGTTCATAACAGCACGTCTTTCGGGATGTTTTGGACGGCAAGTCTAGGATGTGATGTAAATAGTTTCTATTACCTCTTGGGTCATTTTATTAGGGATGCTCGAGCCGTAAGTAGAACAAAGCATGGCGGGTTTGAGGACTTGAATATTCAATAATGTCATAAAATCTAATGTGGCGGTTTCTCATGCGATCCGGTGGCAAACCCTGACGGTGTGCGAACATATCTTGAATTGCCACGGTAAAAATGGGTGTTCACCGGATTAATCTGCCGGAAAAAATCAGCACTCTCGGTGCTCTTTGTACCATCAGTCAACACTACGGGGCACGAATAGCGTCAGTGCTCCGTAGTACGCAAACCCCTGGTTATTGGTAGATCCCGGCCGCAGGTAACTCTGGACTATAAATGGGTTCGCAGGGTGCTGAGCATCTGGCTGAATCGCTCTAGAAAACGTATTTTCCTTGAGGTCGCGGAATTCACCGGCGTCAAAAAAAGCGCCAAAGCAGGTTCCACAGCGTTCGTACTTGATGTGAAACTGATCCTTGTCGACCATAGGAACCATGTGCTGTTCACATTTCGGGCATTCGATATCCCTCATCCCTCGGTATTGTTTACCCACCTGCTCGTTGCCAATATCGATAGACTCAGATCCTATCGATTTTCACCAAATCTTCTTTTTCAAGCATGTCAAACCAGAGACCCTGGCAGTCGTTACAGCGATCAAATTCAACCTCTTTGAAGGTGATGGACTCGAACAAACCGTTACATCTTGGGCATTGCAAGATGTGACCATTAAAGATTGTTACGGGGTTATATTGACAGACGAGTTGGAGCCATACCGGATATGTAGAAACTTTAAAGGCGCGCGAGAAAGGCGCGTTAAGCCAGCCGTTTGAGGCTACTTTTGCCACAGACGAGGTATAGAAACGCTGAAACAGCGTTAAAGGCTAAATCTATTCTGCGGGTATTGTGACTTATCGTGTGTTGGCTAAGTCAAGGTAGGAATGAATTCAAAAGAGCGGGCTTGAAATAAATAAGGTGGACCAAAAGAACAACATCGAGGAGTTTAATCGGGCGAAAAAACACTGAGCCAGCATCTCCTTTGGATGAGAGGCTAGCCAGAGTGTCTGACACACCAATGGATCGAGCAGCTGGCAGGCTAGAAAACATTGTTGAGAATTCGAGATATTTTATTGTTTCAGCCTTGAGTGTCTTTGGCGCGTTGATACGGCCTGATTATCGCAATTTGTTATTTCCAAATGCCACGATTGTCATGCGAATTGCTGCATTCGTCTTAGCCTTCGTGACGGTTGCGAATCCGTTGTTTGAGTCGCCCATGGCTGGTTTTGCTGGCTGGCTATTCAATTTCGTTTTTAACCTCTGTGCTGCGATTGCTTTCATGGTTGTTGGAGAAGTCCTGATGATTTGGGCTCGCGACACGCGCAGCCGTGAATGAACTCTAAGCCTTGGTTAACACCAATACGAAAACCGATAACACCCGAGGAAACAATGATGAGTAAACTCCCATGTCGATCGAAAACGACCTTTAAAAGCAGCGACGAAACTTTGTCAAGAAGATTGCAGTTCTGATGTTAATGCCGTTGTAAGGCGTGCGAGGCGAAATATTGGCGTAACAGATGCGTTGAATCTTGGCTTTGGGGAGTTGTTAATTGCAGTCCTTACGATCCTGTTTGGGGTATTTCGTCAGTGCAATACGAATCGTGCGCTTAAAAGCCAAACTGATTTAAGGAACTACTGATCATGGAAAACGTTGATGGTGCAATTGATACTGTAAACACGTGGACGGCAACAATGATTGACGGAAAGGTCTTTCGACACGTGACTTAATCTGACTTCAACAGAAGCTCGCCACGCTGATCTCGTTATCCGAACTCAGCAGGACTTGTCTCGCAAGTTGGCGGCCTATTAAGAACCTATTAGATTGAGTTACCGCTAGGTGCTCGATTTGGCACTTGGTCTTACGGATGGTCACGATGCGGCCAGCAGTGTTGCCACGAACCCGGTTCGTTGTCTCCTCGAGAAAATTTAACCCATACCGGCTTCTGGAAATGTGCTGTAGCGCATTGAAGTGACAATCGATGGATTAATGGGAGTGACGCTGGTCAGGCGAGTTATCACCCTTGAAATGCGAACTAAGGTATAAGCGTTAGTAGGTTCGTTAACGCGGAAGCGAACCTGGCTGAATGCTGAGTTTAGGTTTTTAGTTAAAATATAGCGCCACTGAAACGTGCCAGCCGTCTTCTATCCGAGCAAACAAAAAGTGCGAGTGAACGATTAGGCTTTCCTGTCTCGGAAATTTTAGGTAATAATTCCTCCGCGATCACGAATGTGGCGGTGAACGGTTCGGACTGATGGGTTAACGGTGAGTGCCACTGAGGTTGGCGGCCAAACCAGGGGGCCTCTAACTAAAGCCTATTAGTGTGTGGACGCGTGGCCCGACCACCGTGGCCCGACCACCGTGGCCCGACCACCGTGGCCCGACGTAAATACCCGTCTAATCAGAGTATCCTTAGTAGTGTTCCGAGAGCAACAGGGTGTCGCGATGTGCGAAGCATCCAATTTTATCCTGGATAAGTTTGAGCGCCTTGTCCGATCATCCTGCGCATTGTGAATGCAGTGTTTTTCGAAGGGGTTTATATAATTGTGATTCGGGCACGATGGGTCTATTTTAGAAGGGGTGGGACTTTTCCGCTCGGCGTGAAGTCTACCTACATGAAAACCGGATGTTTGTTTCGATTTTGGGGGAAGGTTCTTTGGAGAGTATAACGAGAAGCCGACAAAAGATTGGCTGGTCTTTGTTTTTCTGTGGTTTGATCGGAATCACCGGGTGTACAGAAAGCGCAAAAAACAAATTAGGTCTTAACGGCGAATCCGATGATGGCAATCTTGTCCTGCCGGAGGCTCCTTCTTCCAAAAGGGCGTCTATTCCAGACTTTGCGTCAATGGTAGATGTGAAAGTAAAAAAGCAAAAATTCTTTGATTATCTTCATAGCCGGACACGAAAATCAAACGACAGGATTTGGGCAGAAAGAGAATATGTCCTGAACTTTCGAGAGTCTTTTGATCAGTCTAATGTCACCGACCAGCAACTGGCTGATTTTGCCACGCTGGTAGATCGATACGGATTGGAGTTGCCGGAACAGCCTGACGACGTGTTCTTTAAATCATTACTGGAACGTGTCGATGTTGTTCCTGCTTCACTAGTTCTTGCCCAGGGTGCAAATGAATCGGGCTGGGGTACTTCAAGATTTGCGCGAGAAGGTCACAACTTTTTTGGTATCTGGTGCTACTCAGAAGGTTGCGGGCTAAAACCCGAGTCTCGCACTTTCGGTGCTAAACACGAGGTTCGTAAGTTCCGTACGGTGCAAGAAAGTGTCTCGTTTTACCTGCATAACATCAACATAGGGCACGCCTACGAGGAACTCCGTGGTATCCGAGCACAATTACGCGAAGATGAAGAGAGGCTCTCCGGAGTTTACCTCTCGGAGGGTTTGATTCGATATTCTGAGAGAGGTACAGCTTATATAAAGGAAATCAAAGAGCTAATCAGCCAGAACGATCTGGGGAGATTTAACACCCATCGTGCAGAGTCGGGTTATAGCGACTAGCGGTAATCTTCAATGAGTGAACACTCCATGAGGACTTAACCAGGAATAAGATTTTAAATTTGATCGTAAGCCCGCGTCTAACTGGCTTCGTTTTCGCCGAAAACCTGTCTTTCAACATATTGGCCCAGGACAAGGCGATCGTCACCGCCGTAAGATCCGAAAGTAGCGATGTATGGATTAAACTGGTTTCCAGTGACCTTAGTGAGACGCTTACAGTCAGAATCTCCAAAAAGAATAGAGATTGCCATCGAACCTGGTGTAACAACAGCATTGATCTTGTCTCGAAGGGGTTCCGAGGCAACTGTGTGTGGCCAGATCGCGTTCAGACAAAACCGATTTTATTGAATATAGGCACGGCGCTAAACTCAACTTGCATCTTGATTGTAGGTAAGGTTTGGCGGGTTTTGTGAAAAACAGGGTCACTTTAAGGCGCTCGGCTATCGTTAGATGGGTGAGCTGAAACTAATGCTCGCCACGATACTTTTGATAACTATTGCTCTGAGCCTCGCAACGCCTATGCCGACGAAAGTAAAACGTGCGAAGGGAGCATGGATAATTCGAGGTCTGAAGCATTCTGGATGGAAGTGATGTTTGTGACACACAGTTTTCAGCAGATAGAGTCAGAGTTCACAGCTCGTGGCGACAGAAAGGTCGCCGGAAAAGAAATGTTATCAGAATTACAAGCGGCCAAAGATCGTATTAGGCCGTTACTGCAAGATGCTGAGGATCTGACGTCTGTTTATGGCTGAGTCCAGAGAGACCTTAGTGCGCGTATTCTCGACCTCAAACCCTGCGTCTAGCCGCGGAATTTTACCGCTAACTCCGGGTTTAGCATTCGGCGAGCGATCCTGCGCCACCCGAATATCTGCGCGCTGTTGCGTTAGTGTTGCGGGTACTGTTGCTATTACTGTTGCCGGGCCTATTCCGAGCCAGAGGATAGCTTCGCTAATCTTATCGGCGAAAAACACAGATGCGGTTTAGGGTTAAATCAATCAAGTCCATCCACAAATACTGATCGGCAACACTAGGATTAGAATTCTCAACTAATTTTCAAGCGATGCGCTGCCTGGTTTCCTTACGTTGCTCTCTCTGTTTTTGATGGCGTCACTTTTGGGGTTTTCGCTGTCGGACGAAAAACTAGCGATGCTTCTCTGGGTCGAATATCTCATCGTCTTTATGTTTGTGGTTGAATACTTTCCTGGTTTTATCCTCTCGGATAACAAGTCATTGTTTGTTACCAGTCCTCAGGGGATCATCGGTGCGCTCATTGTCATTTTTGCCACTGTGTCACTGTTTCAGATCACCCCCGATTTTTTCTCAGTTCGCCAATTTTGAGGTTATTGCGTTTAAGCCGGCTTGCGTTGTTCGGTACGCATTCGAGGCTTGCGCTAACCGTTGTTCCCTGGGAATTGGAACACGCAAGCTGGGGTGCTTCGCTGGAAGTTCCCATGTCGGTCATGTTGAGTCTGTTCCAATCAATCGTGCCTCGATTCGCTCGTCTTGAATATTATTCAACGCTGTTCTTAGGGTACTCGCTCAAGACCCCGTCGGGTGAACGTTTTCAACGAACACCGGTTTTGTTGATTGGCACATCGAAAAATATCGTCATTCTCAGTCCGGCGAAAAAAGATCTTGCCGAGTGAGTAGAATATCGATTGCCAGGGCTTGCTGCGGATACGCCTCGGATGTTGAGCGCGATGATTGCTTTGGCTGGTGTGATAGCTGATACAAATGCCGATGTTGTGGAACAATTAGAGTCTTCTTTACTGACGATTGAGATTGGACAGGCGGGATTGAGGGACGTAAGTTTCCTCGCGCGATCTTTCTAGTTGAGGGCAGACATTCTTGGAGTGAGAAGTGGCTTAAGACACTTGAAAAGAGTGCTTCGTGAATTGTCTCGTGGACAGTTAAGTATTCAGGTGTTGGACGAGGCTAATCGAAAGATCTTTGGTCTGCTTGCTGACGATACCGGCGATCTATATGAAAACATTGAAAATCTGCGTGAATCTCTTCAGTCGCTCGTTGATCTTTGCTTGACCGCGTCTTCATTTTCAAATGAACCGCGTGATGCGGCGGTTAGCGTTGCTAACAGCTTTGGCGCTGATTCCAACGATAGGTAGTATGTGGCTGGGTATGAACCCGCAAGACTCTCCCTGGTCCCTTAGCCTTGCAAAGGTGTCTTTTGGTGTGGCTGGCGGTATCGCGTTGAGTTTATACGTGTTTGCTATCAAGGGTTGGTTGCGATGAGTTTTATTATCTCTTGGGTGAAGTCTCAACACTCCGGTAGGTGTGTTGTCAGTGGACCGGGAACAGGCTAATTGCTCAATATAATGATTAGGCGCTGCCTAATCATTATATTGAGGGGGATATTATTCGGGATATCGTCTGAGAAAATCCGTTTCGGCGGCAGGAGTGCCAATAAGTACTATCTCGCCAATTTCGGGAATGATCGATTCCGGTGTGGGGTTGGTCATGGTCTTGCCACCGGCATCGATGCCTATCACGCTACAATTAGTTGTTTGGCGGAAATTCGCTTCTGCCAGGGTTTTCCCTGCCAATTCTTTTGGGACTTCAATTTTGAAAACGTCCAGACCCTCTGCGATCATGAGTAGATCACTGCGGTGAAGCAGATTGAACAAAGCATTTGCACCCATTGACGCATATGACATTGCGATATCGCAACCCGCCCGGTGCAGTGAGGGCAGGCTGCGTTCTAGTGTTGCTCTTGAAATTATTTGGATATCCGGACGGAGCAAGCGGCAAAATATCGTCAGGTATATATTGGTTTCATCATCCCGAGGCGTGATGATGACGGTCTGGGCATCAGCGATACCGGCACGTTCCAGAATGTCTTTTTCCGCAGCCGATCCTATGACATATTTTGTTTTATGCTCCGTTTCGTCCTGTATTAGATTACGGACAAAGCTCTGAATGCGGTCAATAACTTCAATTTCAATTTTGTCGGGAATACGTTCTTCTAATTTCTCAACGATTCGGTAGTCCTGCCCACGTCGCGCCAGCGCGGCAGCGGTCGCACGTCCTACTCGACCTCCTCCAATAATAATGACCGGCTTTGAAAGTTGCTCACCTTGCTTCGCTTGGGAACTTGCATTGAACTCCTTAAATTGATCGGCTGAACCGGCCATTAGCAGCACCGTATTGTCTTCAATGACACTTTCGGGTTGTGCGATTTCGAAACTGCCACGTTCCCAAAATCCAACAATACTAATACTTGTAATCCTTTGTGCCTCGAGATATCCCTTTCCGACCAGTGTCGTACGGCTAGAATTCACCTCGGCGATCAATAAGTCATCTACCCGTCCAATGACATGTGAAAACTGTGCCCGTTCTGCGATTCGTCTAACCAGGGCTTCGGCCATTAAACGAGGTAGGTCAAGGATTCTGTTACACCCGGCCAGCTTTAGAATCTCTACCGATGATTCGGCTCTGGCCGTCGCTATCACAGGCGTTGACTCGGTGATGCCTCTTATCGTGAAAACCACGGAAGTGTTCGCAATGTCATCTCTAGTGGTTGCGACCAACACAGCCTGACTCACTCGTGCCTTTATCCAGGTGTCCGGATTATCAAGTTCACCGCAAATGGCATGAATACCATTTTCGGTGATGCTTGTAACCAAATCGACTTCCGATAGAACGACAACGTAAGGATAGTTAAACAGCTTTAACTTCTCGATCAGCGCACTTGCCACAGGGTCGTAGAAGGTAAGAATGACGTGATCTTTCATGGAGTCAGGGACTGCTCTGGGAATACGACTCGATGCTCGCGCTTCCATCCATGGTTCATAAAAGAGTTCGATAAATGTAAACGGCAATAAGATGAGCAAGAACACGATACCGGAAAGTAGCACTAGGATTGAAAATGTGCGGCCGACGTCCGAGAGAAAAGTGATGTCTCCAAATCCTAACGTCGACATGGTTGATAAAGTCCAATAGACACCTGTAACAAGCGAGTGCTGTTGTCCTTCGTACGCCATCAGAAATTGAAATAGTATTGAATATCCTGATATCAGGGCTGCCAGAACAAAGATAAAGCGTGCCAACCCACGAAAATCGCGGCGTTTCAGAATGTCCTTTGCAGCGTTCGTGAACTTTCCGAAACGGCTACTTGCTCGGTCTGTTTCAGAAGAATTGTGGTCGACCATGAAGGGGCAGAGCTAGGAATATGTCCCTGAGTTTACAAGGTTAAAGCCAGCACAACAGCATGTTCGTTGTTGTAGATCTGGCTCAAGTTGTCAGCCGTAGTTTTTCGTCATGGTTTGCTCGAGCGTCTAGCGCAACTCATCGACAAAATAGCTCACTCAAAATCACAAAGCCAAATAATCAGTGCGATCCCTTCAAGTCGTCAGCACGTTGTTCGAATGCAACCTCGGCAACGCACCACACTAATTCCCATCATCGATTCCAAACGGTCATTGCGGTTGAGTCTTTGGGCGCTCGGGTAATCCTGCGCTCGCCGACGCAAAGGCTATGCTCCAGTGGTTATAGACTCGCTGAACAGGGCTCATATCCAAGTATTTCAAGCGAATTCTCCTGTGCTTCTAGATGATGCTTAACCCGGCCCGTCAGGAACACGTAAATATTCAGAGGCTGCGGAATGGCCATCGATGGTGCTGTCAATGATTGTTAGTCTGTCAACATCACCAGGCACTGCTGCGATCTGACGAGGAGTGCGTCACACAGAGCATTGGCCGATTGGTAGTTTTCAAACGGACCAATTTGCACGCGATAAAAAGAGTCGACGCCAGAGCGCACTTCGCGATAGATGGGCTGATGCTCATGAAGCAAATCCTGATGGTCGTTGTGGAGGCGCTGCCAAAGGGAATGTGCGCGATCAATATTACTCATGGCGCCTAACTGGACCCGGATGACTTTGAGATTAGCGGTCGTCACCGATGCCTGGTTGAAGCGGATGTCATTGGGAAGTCTTAGATTCCAGCTTTTGGACCATGTAATGGGTAAATCTGATGGGGATGCGGTGATGGTTTTGCCGTTGAGTTTGGCCACCATATCTTCGGCGCGCTCGTACCCTGCATCAACGGCTTTCTGCAGCCATTGCTTTGCCTCTTCGGCATTGGAGGCAACACCTTGTCCATTCACCAACATCATGCCCACGTTATAGAGCGCCGGTGGGTATCCCTGAATGGCGGCTTTCATGTACCAATCGTAGGCTGCAGAGAGGTCTATGGGCACGGATTCACCGTATTTGTACATAATGGCGAGAACGGTTTGTGACCGGGCATCGCCGGATTGGGCCAAAGCCAGAAACTCTGCATGAGCCTGCTGATAGTTTTTATTGCGGTAAGCGGTGGACGCAGATTCAAAACCATCGTCTGCATAGGCCTGGTTTGTGCCTGAAATGGCGCCCACTGTTGCCACCAAAGCTAGTGCCAGTAGCCGGACAATTACTGATTTAGTCCACATATCCAATAAAAACATACCGTTGGCTTCATCCTATCATGCGGCGGGGTCGCCATAGTTGAGGATTACAAAGCACTTACAAGGTACCCTTTGCGTTCTGCCTGATCGCAATAGGGCACGGATTGAACTATTTTACGCAGTCAGGAGACTAAACCCATGAAAACGGGGAAAGACGCGCAGAGCATGGCAATTCACGAACTCACCACCAAACGTGGTCCAGATGACGAAGAAAATCTGGGCTTGCTCCAGCGCGTTGCTGTCCAAGATAAAGTGGCTTTCGAGAAACTTTATTGTCGCTTTCATCCACAATTATCCCGATACCTCCAGAGGCTGATACGCAGGCCAGAACTGGTTGAAGAAGTCGTTTCTGACACATTGTTTGTGGTTTGGGAAAAGGCCTACCAGTTTCAGGGCCGTTCGAAGGTCTCTACCTGGATAACGGGCATTGCTTACTTAAAGGGTATCAAAGCACTCGATAAGCTCCGGAAGATGCCCGAGCAACAGGCTGATGAGTTAACAGACCATGACGGGTTGGCTGATCAGGCGGATCTTATCAATCGAATCGGCCTGGATGAATGGTTAACCAATGGGCTAGATAGAATCTCAGCAGATCAGCGGTCTGTTATAGAATTGACCTATTATTCGGGACATTCCTACCAGGAGATTGCGGAAATTATGGGCTGTCCGGTCAACACGGTTAAAACTCGTATGTTTCATGCGCGTCGACGGCTGGCAACGTTGCTGCCGATGTTGGAAAAGTCTGTGTCGTCTGTTGATCAGGCCCGCCAAGATGTGGCTCAACAAGGGGTTGTTGAGCAAAAAGAGCAGGTGAGCGAAAAGAGCAAGTAGTAAAAAGCAGGCCGTTCAAAGGAAAGCCTGTTGTTAAAGGCGCTAGCCATTAGCGCAGGATTTAGTTCGATAAAGGGGATCACGCGGAATTGAACAACAACTCATTCACAAAAGATTTGCGATCAGGGCGCAAAGAGCACGAGTCTGCGCTCGAATTGCTGCCTTGGTACGTCAACGAGACGCTGAAGGCGCGTGAGCTTACTGCAGTATTGAAACATCTTGCTCACTGTGAGCTTTGTCAGGTAGAGCGAGATCGACTCTATGCGCTGGAAAACCTGGTTCAGGATGAGGACACGCCCTCCAATGATGTGTCCCTATCGTTGAGGCGAACACTACGCCGCATCGAGACGTCCGAAAAGAACAGGGAAAGCGTGCAGGGCTTCGAGTTTCGGCATCACTATCAAAAGAGGAAGTGGATAGCAGCGGGCTTGGCAGCGGTTTTATTCATTGCGGTGCGCTTAGTGAATCAGTTCGATATAGGACCATTGGGAGACGAATATCAGACCTTAAGTTCGGGTATCCCAATTGAAGGGGCGGATAGACAAATGGAGCTCGGCTTTGCGCAACCTATTCCTGCGACGGCTTTGCGTCAGGCATTGATTGAAACCCGTTCAAATATTGTTAGCGGTCCGGATGAAGGCGGTCGTTACATTGTTGAAGTAAAGGTGCCGTTTGGCACTTCATCGGGCGAATTTCTGAGCGGCATTAAAACGATCGAAGGAGTCGAGTTTGCGCGTTTTATGGAGCGTTAGTGCGTTATGTCTCGCGTTACTGGTTTTTGCGGGTTGTGCAACTCAGCCCGCAGTCCAAGAGGCGCTGTCGGGTAACAGGAATATCCTGTTCACCGTTCAGTTAACAGAGACATCGCCTTCCCTCGCTTCTTCTTTCACTGCAGCGTCCCATCAAATCATAACGGCGCCGTCTAACGGCGTGAGTCTTGAGCTGGTGATTGGAGCAGTAATTAAAAGCCACAGTCTGAAGCACATGTCCCAGTTCCCGCTACGCTCTCTTGATTCGGTGGCAGTGGTTGCGGAAATAGCCACGGACGCAAATGTGACCTCGGTAATTAAGGCGCTTAGCGAAGATCAGCGAGTCCATACGGTGCAATCTGTTAAACCTTACAAGTTAATGAGCTACAACGACCCTTATTTCGCACTCCAGAATATCGTCAGTGGAGAGCGGATTGAACGCGTTCACCAACGCTTTACCGGCAAAAACGTTGTGGTAGGTATTGTTGATACGGGTGTTGATCGGCGTCATCCTGAATTGGCGGGTAGCATCATTTACACCAGTAATTCGGTGGCGCATGACCAACAATCATTTGATCGAGATGAACATGGCACCGCCGTTGCGGGAGTTATAGGGTCGGCAGCGAATAACGATCTTGGCATCGTTGGCGTCGCGCCAGAGGCCGGTTTGATGGTGTTCAAAGCCTGCCACCAAGAGGTGAGTTCTAGGAGAACATCGTGCGACTCTGTGTCGATCGTGAAGGCACTTAATGATGTGTTGGTTCAAATGCCCGACGTGCTTAACTTAAGCCTCTCGGGGCCTAAGGATGATCTGATCGCCAAGCTCCTTCGTCAAGCAGTGCAGAGAGGAATCGTGGTAGTGGCAGCGGTTGACGAATCATTGTCACTAGAAGGTTCTTTTCCGGCGAATATGCCGGAAGTGATTGCGGTCGGCACAACCATTGGGGCATCGCGAAACTCAGGTTCGATGGTGCTTGCCCCGGGCACCGATATGTTGACCACCACGCCAGGTGCAACCTATGGTTTCAAGTCCGGTAGTTCGATGGCGACGGCCTATGTGTCAGGCATCATTGCGCTGATGATTGATCGTGAGCCAGGGTTGTCCCGGGATGAAATTTTCTTGAGGCTCAAACAATCTACGCGGTTGAGTGAAAACCGCATGCCATTTGTTGATTTGTGTCTCGCGATTAACTTTGGCGTGGGTTCAGCAGATCAAATATGTGAATACACACCGCAGTTGACTGTTCATGCTGCCCTGACAAAGCCGTTGCCCTGATCTAATAAGTCGCGAGCACTGACAATTTATTTCAGCGAGTACCATCACTGGCTCTATTTGCCGTTCACTATTTGCCGTTCACTATTTGCCATAGGTTTTTGCGAGGTGGTGAATCGTTGCGAAAAACTCTGCTTCGGTTTCCCTTAGAATTTCCGCCACAGGTTTGACTGATTCTATTCTGCCGGCAACCTGTCCGGTCAAGGGAATAGCCGCTTCCATATCGCCGCCGTAGTAGAGATCAGTTGCGGTACCAAATTGCGTCATTGCGTTGGTTTCTGGATCTCTTTCCAGACGACTGGTCCGTTCTGTCCGCAATGCCCGAAGCGCCGGGGAATGAAATTTGTTGAGGAAGACTGTTCCCGTTTCTTCGGCATCAACAATCGCGTTCTTCCAGTTATCGTGGACGGGTGATTCTGCTGCCGAAACCATGCGGGTTCCCATTTGAATACCTTCAGCACCTAATGCGAAGGCCGCCGCCATAGTCATGCCGTCGACAAAGCCGCCAGCAGCAATGATGGGTACATCTACCTTGGATCTTACCAGTGGTAATAGGACCATTGTTGCCACGTCATTTGGGTTCTTGAAGCCGCCGCCTTCTCCGCCTTCAACGATGAGGCCATCAACGCCCGCTGCGACCGCTTTTAGCGCCGCCTTCAAAGTCGGCACTACGTGAAAGACCGTGAGTCCCGCTGCCTTCAATTCGCCCGTGTATTTCGTCGGGCTGCCTGCAGACGTTGTGACGAATTTGATGCCCTGGTCAATGACAAATTGAGCAATATTCGGGTCGCGTACAAACGCCTGGGCAATGTTGACACCGAAAGGCTTGTCGGTGAGGTCTGCCATCTTTCTAATTTCTTCCTTGATGGTATCGAGCTCGCCCGATGACGTCTCAATGATACCCATGCCGCCTGCATTGCTGACAGCGGCGGCAAGAGTCGACCGAGCAATCCAGCCCATAGGTGCCTGTACGATAGGGAGTTCGACTCCCAGCATTTCTGTAACTCTGTTATTGAACTTCATATTAGCCTCGCTTAAGTCCGATCAAAAACTTGGTAAGTGTAGTCAATGTTTGATGTGAAATTTTCTTCGCTGACCAAACGAAACTCATCGGTCAGTTCAGGGAAATAAACATCCCCTTCAACCTCAGCATGAATAGTAGTGAGATGGATAGTGTCGGCCAGAGCGATGGACTGTTCATACAACTGGCCACCACCCGCGATGTAGATTGGATTTTCAAGCAGTCTGGCCTGTTCGATGGCTTGGTCGAGCGTGCCTGCCACCTCACATCCTTCGATGGATAATGATGGGTTTCGACTTACGACGATGGTTGTTCGACCGGGAAGTGCGCGGCCAATGCTATCAAAGGTTTTTCTACCCATGATGAGCGTTCCGCCGGTCGTGATTCTCTTGAAGAGAGCTTGCTCTCCTTTGACTCGCCACGGAATTTCTATACCACGTCCGATCACGCGATTCTCAGACTGTGCTGCGACTAGAGCGATCTTCACATCTGCTCAACCGTGCTGATGCCAAGCAATGCCAGGCCATGTTTGAGTGTCCGTGCACTCTGTGCGCAAAGCCCAAGTCGCGAGGTGCGAATGTCAGGGTTGTCTGCTTTTAACACCGGGCACGATTCATAAAACGTCATAAACTGTTGTGATAACTCGTATAGATAATTACACAGTATGTTTGCCTGATAGTCGTCAGTGACGCTTTCGACTGTTTCAGGGTATTGGAGCAATTTCACGGCAAGATTAAATTCCGCAGGCTCGATCAATTGAAACGTTACGCCCCTCATTTCAGCGTCTTCTTGTGCGCGCCTGAAAATGCTCATAATTCGGGTGTAGGCATATTGAAGGTAGGGTGCGGTGTTACCTTCAAAGGACAACATCGTATCCCAGTCAAATATATAGTCAGTGGTTCTGTTCTTTGATAGCTCCGCGTATTTAATCGCACCGACGCCCACGACCCTGGCGATGTTGTTTCTCTCGTCTTCGGTTAGGTCCGGGTTTTTTTCATCGACCAATGTTTGAGCCCTGGATATTGCCTCTGCGGCAACGTCTGCAAGCTTCACGGCACCGCCATCACGGGTTTTGAACGGCTTACCTTCTTTGTTCAATATAGTCCCGAACGGCACGTGTTGAAAATTCTGGTCTTCGTTAACGTAGCCGGCCCTTCTTGCGATGGTGTAAACCTGATTGAGGTGCAGGCTCTGTCTGCCGTCGACGAAATAGAGCGCTTCGTCTACCTGTAGCTCGCGCCCTCGGTAGTTAGCCGCAGCGAGATCTGTTGCCATATACGGGTACCCGCCATCTGACTTTTGAACAATGGCCGGAATCAGGTTCCCGTCTTTCCCTATATATTCTTCAAGGAAAATACAGCGTGCGCCTTCGGATATTTGCACCATGCCTTTATCTTCAAGATCTTTAATGGTGGCTGCGAGTTTGTCGTTGTACGCGCTTTCCGCCTTAACATCTCCGGTGGTGAGAGAGATGTCCAACAGGTCATAGATTGCCTGACAGTGTGCAATGGACTCATGGATAAACCGTTGCCAGAGCAGAAGACATTTTTCATCGCCGGATTGCAGGCGAACCACAAATTCTCGTGCGCGTGTTGCAAATGCTTCGTCTGTTTTAAACAGTGCGCTCGCCTTCTGATAGAACGCTTCAAGGTCTTTTAATTCGGTTGCCAGTGGTTCTCCTGCTGTTTCCAGTTGATCCATGTACGCGAGGAGGCTGCCAAATTGGGCGCCCCAGTCTCCGACATGATTGGCGCGGATAACTTCGTGGCCTAGAAAGTCCAAAATTCGCACTGTGGCATCGCCAATCGTGGTGCTGCGAATGTGGCCAATGTGCATCTCTTTAGCTAGATTGGGTGAAGAGTAGTCCACCAGAAATTTCCGAGGCTTTTTTGCCGATACGCCAAGACGATCATCGTTTGAGACTTTCTGCAATTGTGCAGCGACAAATTCAGGCTTTAGTGTGATGTTAATAAAGCCAGGCCCTGCAATCTCAAGTGTGGCGATACCGGAGAGATCAGCTTCCGCCGAGGCGAGCACTTTTTGTGCAAGTTCGCGGGGGTTTCCACGCTGCTTTTTAGCGGCACCCATAATGCCATTGGCCTGGTACTGGCCAAATTCAGGTTTTGTGGTTGACCTGACGACCGCGGGCGGCGCGCCTTCGGTGACCTTGTGCAAATGAGTTTCGATTTGCTGGTTGAGGAAATTTTTAAGATTCATTTTTGACATTCATTGGTTGGCAGTCTTTATTTGAAAATTGATTTGTTGGCGTCCCGCGACGCTGTCTGAGCGACGCTGTCTGAGCGACCCTGTCTGAGCGACCCTGTCTGAGCGACCCTGTCTCCCTGCATCGTGCGAAGGTCGGACATGTTAGCCAAATTCGATTATGTGGTCTAACAAAACCAGCCGATTCGTCTGTGCGGCCTTGATTCTTCGCCGCAGTCGTTCATTTGGTCGCCTGGAGGGTGAAAAGTCTAGTTAGCAAAGCCGATCAATTAGTGCACCCGTCAATCGCGACCCCTGAGGTTGGTGAACAGCCTAATTAGGAATGATCAGCGGTGATTGTATCTATTGAGGCAGCTGCGACGTCGAACAGTGTCCTAACTTCTGACCTAAGTTGCTGGGTGCCGAACGGTTTCTTGATCAGTAAATAGCCAGCGTTGGTGACACTTTGGACATGGGGATGATCGTTGGGATATCCGCTGGTAAACGCGATGTGGATGTGGGGATGCATCAACCGGATCGCGGCGGCAATTTCTAAGCCTGGCGTCTTAGGGAGAATGACGTTCATCAGCACGGCGTCTATGTCATATCGACGGGCAGAAATCATTGCAAGCGCTTGATCACCATTGGCTGCCTCAAAAATCTGATATCCCGCTCCCTTGAGAATAAGGCTTGCGAGTTGCCTGACCTGTTCATTGTCTTCCACGATCAATATCGTTTCTGTGCCTATACCTACAGCGGGGTGATGATCGCGTCTTGGGTCCGAGTCGCCCAGTTTGTCAGCGCAGGGGCCCTGAACGGTGGAAGTGAGTGGGAGTGAAATTTCAAATTTTGTGCCTTCTCCGAGGGCTGACACGACGTCGATATGGCCCTCGTGTTGCTTAACAATACCAAAGACCACGGATAGTCCGAGGCCAGTACCTTGTCCTTCAGCTTTGGTGGTAAAGAACGGCTCAAACAGTTTTTGCTGTGTTTGTGCATTCATGCCAATACCCGTATCAGTCACACTGATGCTAACGCGGTTCGAGATGGCCTGGGTCTTAATAGTGAGCGTGCCTCCCTCGGGCATGGCGTCTCTGGCATTGACGGCCAGGTTCATAACGATCTGTTCCAACTGGGTCTCGTCTGCCATCAGATGACTATTGTTGGACTCAAGTATGAATCTCACATCAAT
>JBLIIB010000035.1:0-18560 GCA_047634795.1 Candidatus Azotimanducaceae bacterium
GCGTGCCGGGGCGTTTGCCAATGCGCACCATATTAGAACTGTTTGCGACAACTATGACGAGGTTGTAACACATGGGCACATCAACGCGGTTTACAATCCTTTGCATATCCCGGCCCATCATCCGTGGACAATCAAAGCACTGAATGCGGGAAAGCACGTCCTATGTGAAAAATCATTGGCGAGCAATGCTCGCGAGGCAGCAGAGATGCAAGCGCTGGCGAAAGAAAAGAGTTTGGTGCTGATGGATGCATTTCACTATCGATACCATCCACTGTTCGCCCGCATGGTAGAGATCGTTCAAGGCGGTGAGCTTGGTGATATCATCAGCATTGACGCTGCTTTTCACGTACCCGTTCGCGGCGCAGAAGATATTCGGATGAACTATTCATTGGGCGGCGGCGTGACGATGGACATCGGCTGCTATCCCATTTCATGGGTTCGCCACCTGACAGGGAAAGAACCGAAGGTGATAGGCGCGACCGCAGAAGTAGGCCCACCCAACGTAGATCTCGTGCTATCGGCGAAGTTGGATATCGACGGTATTGGCGTCACAACTACGGGCGACATGCGCGAATCTACCGCATTCAAAGCAGAGATTTGTGTGAAGGGTAGTCTGGGCAAAATGCTGGTTAACAATGTTGTTGCACCGCAAATGGGACATCTACTGACACTGGACCTGAATGGCAAGGTGACGCATGAGACGGTCGATCGAAGACCCTCCTACTGCTACCAGCTGGATGCGTTTATTGAGGCAGTCGAAAACGGCGGCCCGGTGCTAACGGACGGTGAGGATGCAGTGAAACAGATGACGGTAATCGATCGCTGCTATGAGGCCGCAGGCTTACCCATTCGCGGTCTCGATCTTTAACCGGTAACCACTGCGCGCCGTCTCCGGACTATTGAATCCAGTAACCCGGTTCATCGGTTCGATAACCGAGACACCGGTAGGTTTCATCGACCAACGACTGTCCGCGCTCATTCAGGAGAATACCTGCGCCCATCTTGTTCATTGAATATCCGAAGCCGAGATGACATTCCGTATCGGCGAATCCAACGCTGCCGCCCGCACCTGCGTGTCCGAACGCGTGCTTACCCAGAATGATAGTTTCAAGGTGACCCGTGGGTCTATATCGATTGTCCATACTCAACATGAATCCCATGGAGAAGCGGGACGGCATCATCAACGTTGCGTCTTCAAGGCTTGCGGAGGACACCGCGCTCATTCGTTCGATGCCCAGCTCATCAACCCATTCACCGCCACCGTTTGCAAGCGGTGTAAACAGTCCTGAAATTCCGCGCGCATTGGCAGTGCCACCGCCGGCGCCAAACTCAGTCGAGTAGCTTTCAGGGGCATCAGTTTTATAACCGCCCGTATTCAACAGCGCCTGATACTGAAGGGAATCACGGCTTTGAAGCAGCGCCTGAGTGTAAGGTGAGACGGGTTCGCCTTTTTTCGGCGCCCAACCGAGCGTACGGGACACGCGACTGTGCTCTGATTCTGGCAATCCAATATAGAAGTCGAGGTCTAACGCGTCTGCTAAACGGGATCGAAAATATTCGCCTAACGACATACCTGACGCGCGACGAACCAATTCGCCCACCGTCCAACCAAAAGTAGCCATGTGATACCCGTGTTTTGTACCGGGTGCCCAGTAAGGTTCCTGAGAACCCAGCAGCCCGACCATATAATCCCAGTCATGGTATCCACCGGGTTTGACCTTTTCCCTGATAGCGGCAAGCCCGGCGCCATGGTTGAGCATCATCGCGACCGTGACGTCTTCTTTCCCGGCGACACCAAACTCTGGCCAGTAATCTGTCACTTTTGCGTGCAGATTAAGTGCGCCCTCACCTATTAGGGTGTGCGCGCAAAGAGATACCGCCGCTTTGGTCACAGAATGAACCACAGTGAGTGTGTCTTGTTGCCACTCATCATCCTGCTTGGGATGCCGCATCCCACCCCACACGTCAACCACAGGTTCGCCTTCAATACTAAAGGCCAGCGATGCGCCAACTTCTTCACCGGCATTAAAGTTTTGAACAAACGCACTCACTACCGACTCGAATTGATCATCCCAGTAGCCTTGAACCCGTCCTTTGTCTCCGCTTAACTCAACGGTTTTTAACTCTGCTACTTGTGCGTTCATCTTCTCACTCAGTTCATGACTATGCCGCCAGCCACGGCCAACGCGATACCAGTCACGTTGCGGGCGTTGGCGAGGTAAAGCGCTGCTTCCGCAATATCTTCAACGGTTTGAGATCTTCCCAAAGGGATTCTGCCCTCTACGCTATCTTCAAATTTCTGTTGCTGTTCATCGACTGTGCGGCCTCGCTTCGGAATCAAATGCTCCAGCCACATGGCAGTGCCCACAATACCGGGGCAAACCGCATTGACCGTAATGTCATCCGGTGCCAATTCCAGGGCAAGCGCCTGGGTTATTCCGATCGCCGCAAATTTGGAGCCGCAGTAGGCCGACATGTTGGCGTTACCTTCTTTACCGGCAATGGATGCCGTATTCACAATCGCGCCGCAGTTGGATGCACGTAAAGCACCCAACGCCGCCTTGGACATTAAAAAAATACCTTTGGTATTGACCGCAAAAACCTTATCCCAGTTTTCTTCTTCGAAAGTTTCGATGGGTCCTGTGTCAAGAACACCCGCGTTATTCACCAGAATATCCAAACCACCAAACTTGGCGACCGTCGCGGCAACCGCAGACTCACAACTGGCAAAATTGGTGACGTTAACTTCGCAGCTGTCCACTTCCCCAATCGCAGATTCTTCTTTTTTGGCTTTCTCGAGCTCCTGAACACCGGATAGTTGATACCTCCAGTCGTCGCTAGCGCCAAGGTCCGCAATCATGACGCGATGCCCGGCTGCCGCAAACGCATGCACAATACCAAGGCCAATACCCCTTGCACCACCTGTTACAAGCACTACTTTACTCATCGAATTCACCGTTTTGACTCATTACTGGATGTTCTTTATTTGATCTTCTAAACCCGCCTACTCATCGCTGACAAAATGAGAGAGCCGTTCGCTCGCTGCCAGGAAGTCTTCCATAAAATCGTAAACCACCTGCTTGGCAGACAAAGATTGCGTCATCAGACCAACACCCTGCCCAACCCAATAAGTCGCTAATTGCCGTGCGCCCTCGTGACCACCTTCAGCCAGCTTGGTCACTCGATCCAGAGCGGGCTCACTGACCAACGACTGTAACGGCATGGGCAACGGTTCCGGCGCCTCTTCGCTTTCCCAGGCATCAGTCCATGCGGAGCGTACCTGCCGTGAGTGTTTGCCCGTTCGACTACGTGTCCGGATGGTTTGGCTTGATCCCGCCGCCAGTAGCTTTTCTTTAATCACTGGTGAGGTTTCAGCTTCCTGCGTAGTCAACCATACGGAACCTGTCCATGCACCATGCGCGCCCATCGCCATGGCAGCGGCCATTTGCCGACCCGTAACAATACCACCCGCGGCCAGCACTGAGACATGGGGGAACCCTGCAACCGCTTCCGCAACTTCAGGGACCAATACCATTGTTGACACTTCCCCGCAGTGGCCGCCCGCTTCTGTGCCAGAGACAATCAGAATGTCGACGCCAGCTTCCGCCTGTTTGATCGCATGATGTTTCGCGCCGACCAGCGCACCGCAGGGCACGCCTTTTTGTTTTGCGAGCTCGAGCATATAGGCCGGAGGTACGCCGAGCGCATTAACGATCAACGCAATGGGGTGAGCGAACGCAACATCGAGAATACTCGCTGCTTTTTTATCACCAAGAAACCCACCATTGCCACGGGTCCGGCCTTCATAGACATCACCAGTATCAATATTGTGTCGCGCCAGCACGCTTGCCGCGAAGGCTTTATGGTCATCCGGCACCATGTCACCCAACTCTTCGGATGTTTTGGATTCGTCTTTGTTTGCCATGGATGTCGGAACAATCAGGTCAACCCCATAGGGCTTGCCGTCAATATGTTCATCTATCCAGGCCAATTCGATTTCTAGTTGTTGCGCGTTATAACCCGCGGCACCGAGAACGCCCATGCCACCGGCTTTTGAAACAGCGACGACGACATCCCGGCAATGAGTGAAGGCAATCAGGGGGAATTCGATATCGAGTTGATCGCAAATAGGTGACTTCATGGCTGCTCCTTTAATTTTCGCTTTTGGATTATTCATACTCAAACCTTTCCGACTCAAACCTTTCAACTTAAAACGGTTCCAATGAAGAACAGTCCTAATTCAACAATGTGCAGCTACCAGATCAATCTTTTTAGCGAACCGAAGATTTCACTCATGTTCGATCATCTCACGGGTACGCGGTTTGATCGAGTCAGGTTTCGGGAGGCCTTGCGGGGCACATTCAATCGGGCAAACGCAACGCCGGACTCACCGCCGCTTTTATTGCTTATGTCTCCTGCTCTGTAGCTTCTTGTTCTGTAGTTTCTTGTAAGAACGCGCGACGAAATAATTGCTCGTCGACGTTGCACCCGCCAGCGCAATGCCGACCTTTTGGGCTTTCGCGCCATGAACTTGGGCACGTTCCTGTATTAACGCTGCCACTCCTGCGGGGCCTGCGCTTTCTGCTACATTATGAGTATCTGAAAAATGGTGGCTTTTAGTCTACTGCCCTCATTCGTCAACGCTAGTCTGATCTATGATTAGGTCGGTAGAAGCTCACTAACAAAAGGTATGATGAAGCTCGCGCCATCATGAACACGCCTGGAGGCAAATGACCGGTATGAAAACGCTGACCCTGATCCTCGGCCTCACACTAATCAGCTTTAACTCAACGGCAATACCGGCGGCCGCTGCACTTGCAGCAGCGCTCAAAGCTGAAGATGCACGTCACTTCACCAAAGCAGAACAGCTACTCAGCAACATTACTGAGAAAAACGATGAGGTTTACTGCCACCTTGCCCGCGTACAGTACCGCGCGGGGAATTTTGAGCGTGCCAGTGAAACACTCGAAATACTTCACAAAGCCGCTCCCGATCATGCCGAAGGATACTATCTCAGCGGTCTGGTTAATCTTGCCCTGCTCGGTGAAGTCAGTATTTTTAGAAAGATAGGCGTTGCCGCAAAGGCATTGGCAGCCTGGGAAGCAGCCGTCCAAAGTGATCCTGCCCATATTGACGCGCGCTACGCCATCTTTGCTTTTTACGCGAACGCACCAGGCATCGCGGGGGGCGATCTTGACCAAGCTAAGCTGATGGCTGTCGAGCTTGAGTCCATGGATCCGGGATATGGCGCCATGGCAAAAGGATTACTATTTAGTAAAGAAGGCAATCCAGAAGCTGCCGAGAAAGCCCTTATTAGGGCCGCGAAACAACTCGGGCGAGCGGGGCCGCATTTTGCTCTTGCCCAGTTTTACCTAGAGAACGAACGCTTCGCAGAAGCGGTCGCAGAAGTTGAGAAGTATCAACAAAAAGAAAAGCGATGGTGGGATGCAGATCCTGCCGTGACACATCTCGTGATGGCTCAAGCAAAAAACGGGCTCGGCGAAACTGAAGCGGCCAGAAACGAACTCGAGACGGGGTTAAAGCGAAACCCCAGTAAACGGGTTCGGGGCATGTTGCAGAAGGCACTAAAAGATCTATAGAACCAAGCCGAATCATCCGGGCTATTGATAAAAGCCATAACTCAGCTAAGGCGGAACGATTCCATCAGGGCGCCCGAGTCGCCTGCTCCTCTTTTACAAACAGCATCATCACAAACCCTAACGTGAGCAATCCAATCAGCGACGCCAGACCCGCTCGCTGACTCTCAAACGTGGTGGTAAAAAACCCTACCAGCAATGGCGCGAGAAACGCGGTGGCCGTTCCAGACAGGGCATAGAGCCCGAAGAATTGTGTGACAAGTTCTGGTGGCGATATGCGCGCCATCATTGTTCTTGCACTCGCAAACCCCACGGTAATGAACATCCCGAAGAACTGGGTATTCAGAAAATACAAGATTTCCGGCAGGGTTCTGAAGTAAGGCGAGTTCCAGATCGCAACACCCGGTACAAGGTCGATGAAATAGAAGATCCCGTCTGGCTGGAGAGAGACACCAATGACCAGCAGAATCGCCGTGCCCCCAACCGCAATCAGCACCGCCGTGCGCGAACCAAATTTGTCGTCAATCAATCCCCCAATCACCGCACCGATGGCCGCAGACAAGGAAGTGACAATACCAAAAATGAGCAGCGAGATAGTGTCCCAGCCAAAAATCCCTGCTGCGTACACACCACTAAAGATCAAAATACCCACAAGCCCATCGTTAAAAATCATCCGGGCAACCAAAAACAAAGCGACGTTGCGATAATGACTAACCGCACGAATAGTGACCCAGACTTCACTCAACCCCTCGCTCACCGCCTTCTTGACTGAACCCGCCCGGTCAATGCCATCCGGGGTGAACAGAAAAAGAGGCACGCCAAAGACTAGAAGCCAGACTGCTGTTAACGGGCCGACAATCCGATTGTGTTCCTGCGCCGCTTGATCAAGACCGAACAACGGTGAGTCCGGAATGAAAAACCAATCCACCGTGCCGGGCAACGCAAAGGCATACAACACAAAGAGCATGAGCAGTAGCCCACCGATATTGCCGAGCGCTAGCGCTCGGCCACTGATCGTACCGACCTTGGAAATTGGCGCGATCGACGGCAGCATCGCGTTATGAAAGACCGCAGAAAACTCGAACATCACCGCAATCAATACGATAAGCGCAAGCGTTGGGTAGATGCCAATACCGCCGCCATTGGCCTCGGCAAACCAGAGCAAAAAGATCGAGGGCACCATGACGCCTACGAACACGAGTATCCAAGGCTTTCGTCGCCCGCTCTTGTCTGCAATAGCCCCGAGGAACGGCGCCATCATAGCAATGAGAAAACCCGATATCGCGTTGGTGTAGCCGAGCAACCCCTGGCCTTTCACCGGGTCGCCTACCACTGTGGTAGAAAAGTACGGCGCAAAAATGTAGATCGTGACCAGAATGACATAGGGGTTGCGCGCCCATTCAAACACCGCCCAACTATTGTAGCCGAGTGGACTCGCAGCGGGCTGACCCGAGATGGAGATGCTCATAACGCGATACTCTGATGGGTCACTGCAGAACCTAACAAGCCTATTGTTCCGTTGTGCCAATGAGCTCGACTAGATCTCCAGCTTCTATGGTTGATTCAATAAAGGACAATTCATAAGCGTCTTCGGGCGTCTTCCGGACGCGTTCATCCAATCGCACAGCGTCATCTCCGACGAGGATTCTCCATCGCCCTGCCTTCACACCGTCTAAAATGATGGTTGTTGCTTGGGCCGCAGTTGTGGGTGCCTTGTCTCTGAAATCCTGACCTCGCTGATGGACAACCGCCTTAAGCTGGTCGTCAGACAGATTCATGATCATTTCAGACATTTCGCCACCGGCGTTCATCATTCGCTCACGAATCTTTCTAACATCATCTTCTGTCATATCCAGCGCATCAGGTCTTCCTAATACCTTGCCCGAATTGATCGCAATTGAAGTACCAATGTGGCCGGGCATCACAACAGACACGCGAATGTGCGGCGCGTTCATACGCAGATCAGTGATGAGAGCTTCACTGAAACCTTTTACCGCAAACTTTGCTGCGCTGTATGCGGAATGTTCGGTGTTGGGACCAAGAGATGCCCAAAAGCCATTGATGCTGCTGGTATTAATAATATGGCCTTCGTCCGACGCCATCATCATCGGTACAAAGGCACGGCAACCGTAATAGACGCCATACCAACAAACGTTAAATGTTCGCTCCCAATCTATCCGGTCCGCGTCGTTCAAAAAGCTACCACCGCCGCCAATGCCAGCGTTGTTAAAAAGCAGATGAATCTGTTCTCCATGGGCCTCGGTGACTTCATCCCGAAAGCGATTCATGTCATCTTCTGAGGACACATCACAGAGATGCAGGGTCACCGTCGCGCCCGGGTTTGCCTGCAGGCAGAGGCGCCGAGTTTCCTCAAGGTTGTCCATCATCACATCACACGTCGCAATAGCGCAGCCTTCGCCTGCGAGCGCAAGGCAAAGCTCACGGCCCATACCAGTACCACCCCCGGTAACCACCGCAATCCGATTTTTAAAGTTATTCATTGGATTCATCTCTATTATTATTGTTTTGAGCGCACGCCACAGGCGGAGTCCCCGCGGTAGATGATTCGGTATCTACTCTGCTGGGCTTTCACCAAAACGCTTGGATGCACGGAGCAGGGCGACACCTAGAATGATGAAGGGCACTGCAATCGCAAAACCTATTGCCGGCGATGTTCCCTGATAGAGGAAAGGCCAGACCGCCATTCCGATGGCTACCTGAAAGACATAGAGTGCCGCCCAGGGGTGCATCCAGGATTTCATCTTGAGAAAGCCATAAAACCCAGCACCATAGATCAACCAATGTATCGGCGCCGTCGCTTTGGCCGCCCAGCCATGAAGCATGTAACCAAACCAGACCTCTTCGTCATCAGCCACCGGTTTATAGAAGATGTCGAAGGGCATATAGACGAATGTCATGTAGGCGCAGAACGCAAAGAGTCCGTTCATCCACCATGATCTTAATTGAAGCAATGTTTTGGCGCGAGTCATCATGTCATTCATAGTGGTTGCATCCTTAGTTATCCGACCTTCTTAGGACTTTCTCATCTCATCACCTTTTTTGAGGTGAACCTGATGTTAGCCAGTTTCTTTCAAATATGACGCCAAAAACTGTTCAACACATAGATCTAATGCGAGTGCTAAGTGCCGATCTAAGTGCAGACCTAAAAATCATTTCATACAAAGCTCTTACGTCCTAAGCTTGCTCACGCTTGGTGATAGGTGAAATATCGATCCCAACGCGCGTCCAGTGTTTCCAATGCCGATCGCAGTGAAACAACAGAAAGTTGCTCGTTTTTTTCTTCAAGTAGGCCCAGTTCCTTCAATTTGCGCAGAGCATCGCTGACCTCAAAATCCAGTTCGCATTGCTGTGTATCCCGGAACCAGGTCTTGATCGCAGTATCTAGAGTTTGAGCATCAGGTACAGCCCCGGCCGTCAGTAAGAAACAATAGGCAACAATGGCTTCTTTGCACTCTTCCTCTTCTGCATCATCCACGAGAAGATGGAATACCCCGGCATTATTGTCCAGGTTCTTAAAATAGAGATTTTGGGTCAGCGCCTGCATGAACAATAATTTTCGGTTCTTGAATTTACTGAACTGTTTCCAGATATAGCTCCCCAGGCCGGCCAGTCCCGCCAGAATAGCAATCATTTGCGCCTGTACCAGTTCAACCTGCTCTGAATGCAATCCCAACCAGAACCCAATCAGTGTTGCCAGCAACAAGAGTGAGGCACCCGCCTTAGTCATGCCAATCGCAACAGCGCCGATTACTGCCGGGACACCGATCAGCATCTTGTCCATGAGCCTCATACCGATACGGGTATTCGGGAACAACATTTCCACATCGGCTCGCGGAACATTCTGAAAAAGTTTAAGGAGCGTCGCTCCCTGCAACGCCTCAGGAGATTCCGGTTTGTAACGAATCGCGAGGACGACGCGATCGAAATTTAGAAACGTGACCTGTTTTTTGACTAAGCCAAATAGTGCAGAAACCTCTTCGGATTTTTCCCGCTCGCCGCGTGTGTAGAGCATGACATCATCAAATGCATCAAAGTCGATCTTTAGCTTGAGTTGAAACAGCGAAGACTCATCAAACGCCGCCTCAACTGCTGCTTGATCCATCTTTTCATAGTTTGCCGCATTCAGAAGTTGATCCAACGATTCCGTAAACTTAGCCTTCGACGAGTCAACATCGGTAGGTACCAGTTGATCGATGATTCGTGTGTCTCGATCTGGATTGTAGGGTGCGTAGAGGTCTTTCAGCGTTTCCAGCGTCTGATGGAAATCAAAATGATAAACGCTTTGGAGGACATGGCAGACTTCACGGAAGGATTTTCGATCACCGTCAGGCAACGCAGGCAAGTTCGCCATCAGATCAACGATGTCTCGCTTTCGAAACGGGATAAACCTTAGGCGCTCAGGATCTGGATGCATCAAAACGTCGATGTTTCGTTAAGGACCAAACACTAGGGGGTTCTGCAGGGTTAGTAAAGCCGCCCGAGGGTCTTGAAAGGACGCGAAACGAAATACAACATAAAAAGATGAGCAAAAAAAGGGAGCGAAACGCTCCCTTTTCAGCACAACTGTATTCACTAATGCAGACTAAATGCTTCCCATATACTAAGCACTACGATGTCTTGCGAGTGTGACCTCGCATCATCGAGGCCTAATTAGCCCTCGATGAAACTTCGCAATTGCTCAGATCGAGCGGGATGACGAAGTTTGCGTAACGCTTTCGCTTCAATCTGACGAATCCGTTCACGCGTGACCGAAAACTGTCGGCCCACTTCTTCGAGCGTGTGATCCGTATTCATATCAATACCAAATCGCATCCGCAGGACTTTTGCTTCCCGTTCGGTCAATGCCGTCAACACATTGGTCGTTGTTTCCTTGAGACCCTCGTCGGTCGCATGGTCCATAGGAGACTCTACCGACGTGTCGCTCACGAGATTCCACATAGTGGAGTCGTCGTCATCACCCACAGGGGTTTCCAGAGAGATGGGCTGCTTCGCCACATCAAGCGCTTTAAGCACCTTGTCTTCCGGCAGGTCCATCTTCTTCGATAATTCTTCGATGCTGGGTGATCGACCCAGTTCCTGAATCAATTGGCGTGTCAGTCGATTCAACTTGTTCACCGTTTCCATCATGTGGACAGGCACTCGAATCGTTCTGGCCAGGTCAGAAATTGACCGTGTAATCGCCTGCCTGATCCACCAGGTTGCATAGGTGGAAAACTTGAATCCTCGACGGTACTCAAACTTGTCGACAGCCTTCATCAATCCAATATTGCCTTCCTGAATCAGATCCAAGAAATGCAAACCGCGGTTGGTGTACTTCTTTGCAATGGAGATCACCAGGCGGAGATTGGCCTCAATCATGTCTTTCTTGGCAGCACGTGTCTTACCGACAGCCAGAAACAATCTTCGATTGAGATCCTTGATTTCTGCCACGGTCATGTCGGTTCGTTCACTCACACGCCGAATCAACTTGTGACCATGGCGGATGGAAATACGAGCAGGTTCTAACTTTTCTCCAACTTCTGGAAACTCGCCGATGATCTCATCAACCCAGTCAATATTGGTTTCATTGCCGACATAACGACTCAGGAAAACATCCTTAGGCATTTTGGCTTTGCGAACACATAGATCGCGAATGATGCGTTCCTGATCTCGGATTTGCTGCATATCGCGGCGCACCAGTTCTAGAATCGGATCCATGACGGCAGGTACCAGTTTGAAGAGGCTAAATGCATCAGCCAGCTTTTCCTGAGCCTTTAATGTCTTCTTATCTTTGCGACCGTGTTTGGTGCGCGCACGATCATAAGTCTTATAAGCTTTATCCAATAGCTTGAAGCGCGAATGGCCAAGGTTATGGTCGAGCTTACCGGTATTGTCGTCTTCGCCAGCCGTATAGTTACCGCTGGACTTGGCTTCAGCGATTTGCGACATGTCGGGAATAATGTCTTCAGGGTCAAGGAAACCTGAGATCACGCTGGAGACTTCACCTTCGTCTTCCATCATCTCGTCGTACACTGCCATCACATATTCTACAGTGCCAGGGTAGGTCGCCATAATGGCCATGGTTTCCCTAATGCCATCTTCAATCCGCTTCGCGATCTCAATTTCGCCGGCTCGAGTCAAGAGCGGTACCGTACCCATTTCGCGCATATACATGCGAACCGGGTCCATCGTCTTGCCAACAACGCTTTCGACGCCGCCAATCGTGGCATCATCGCCATCAACGGTTTCTTCCGCCGCACTTTTCAGTGAAGCAGGATCGGGCGCCGCCTCATAAACAGACACGCCCATTTCTTCGAACATGAGCACGATGCTCTCGAACTCATCTGTCTCTTCGATACTTTCTGGCAGCGCTTCTGTCAGTTGGTCATACGTGAGGTAACCCTGTTGCTTACCCCTATCGATCAATACTTTGAGCTTCGATTCCTCGGGCTCTGACTCGTCATCGTCATCGTCATCCCGCTTTTCTGCGCCCGCTAGTTCTTGCAGCGCATCAAGTTCGTCCGTCGCGTCTTCGAGGTTATCGTCATCAAGAATCGAATCAAAATCACCTTCACTTGCGTTGGTCATAGGGGTGTAGCTCCATCAAATACTGCTATGCGTGTTACGGGATAATATCTGCGTAGACTACTTCCCGGAATTTTGTTCAACCGACTGGCTTACTCGCCGGGCCTGTCCTCAATACCTATTTAATGCTCTGATGGTTATAGTGCTAAGACCTGACGGAATCCCTCATATGTTCCAACGAACGCAATGGGATACAACAGTACAGGTTTTCTGAGCTTCCAGCAGCTTTCAGGTTTAAGTGACGCCCATCTATACAAAAAAGCCCCTACACGGATAACTCGGCGGAGTGGCTTAAAAAGCAGGTAAAGTCTAGGGTTGCATTATCAATTTGTTGGGTCTTGCATGTCCACAAAAAAAGGGAATGAGAGTACATTTTCGGCGCTTAATTGCTACCGCCTGTCGATAAACCTCAAGAACTTACCCCTTCCCTCATTTTAAGTTCGACCATCAATCTCCACACATTAAGTGGGGGCAAGAATTTCATTTTTCAACCCCATGACGAAAACTTTCTTTGATTCATCGTTAAAGACACAAAGGAGTCCGCTTTTTTGGGCCATTGTCTCCCCATTTCAGAACAATGTCAGCACAGCTTCAGACAACAGTTGCGTCCGATTCCAGGCCAAAAAGGGGTCAGCGAATCCAAAACAATAAACAAAACCCGGATATTTCAGCTAGATCGAACAGTCAGTTGAACCTAATCTCATTAACTTTCTGTTCTGAATTCAGAAACTTAGGCTTCATACCTACAAGTCAAGGGAATAACTCTTCAGGAACCTCCACTTTTGCGGCCTTTAAATTCGAAAAAGGTGGGAGTATATTAGTCCACCTCGCTAGCGAAGCTGTATGAATATACAGTATTCTCCTCGGCAGGATGGATGCGCGCACAGCTTCGCTAGCCGAGACCAACTTTGAAAACGCTATTCCCGAAGTTGAAGACTTAATTCCGAAGTTGAAGACTTAATTCCGAAGTTGAAGACTTAATTCCGAAGTTGAAGACTTAATTCCGAAGTTGAAGACTTAATTCCGAAGTTGAAGACTCTACCAACCGCGGGTCAGCCCACACATCCTCTGGACTCCCCCTACAAACGGTTAGCATTCACGGTTACTAAGCCGCCCAACCATCCTCGTAAACCAGTGCTTGTCTCTAAACGCCGATTTAAATCGATACCTGCTTGAGCAAACCCCTCCAGTCATAAGCCGGATCTCCCAGCACGTAAAAAAACGGATTGAGAATTTCATCTCTCTGGTTATATCGCAGCACGTTGAGATCTATATCAACAACCTGACCCCCTGCCGCTTCGACCACGGCCTGCGCAGCGGCCGTATCCCATTCGGACGTGGGTGCAAGACGCGGGTAAAGATCAGCCGCCCCTTCAGCCACAAGACACAACTTGAGTGAGCTGCCCATGTTGGTGGTTTCGATATTGTCGAATCGGGTCTTCAACACGGTGAGGCAAGATTCCAGCGCCTCGCCCCCATGACGCCGGCTTGCAACCACAGTGAGCGGTGCGGCAGCATTCAAGGCCCGAGTTTCGATTCGCTGGACCACACCGTCCCGTTCAACCGAGGCCTCACCGGTTGACTGGTCACCTCGATACATCACATCTTTAACCGGGACGTAGACCACACCTTTGACCGGAACACCGTCATCGATCAAAGCAATGTTGACCGTAAACTCACCGTTCCGGTTGATGAATTCCTTGGTCCCATCCAGCGGGTCAACCATAAAAAATGTCGTCCACTGCCGCCGCTGCGCCATGACATCGGGGCCTGACTCCTCAGAGAGCACGGGGATAGAAGGGACTGCCTCGTTCAAACGACTCACAATGAGCTGATGGGCAGCAAGATCTGCTCGCGTCAAAGGTGAGTCATCTGATTTTGTTTCAATACCAAAGTCATCTTCTTGGTATATGTCCAAAATGGCCGCGCCCGCTGCTCGAGCAACGTCACACATCACATCAATTAATTCACTCATGTTCAGGTCACTTTAAGGGGTAAAAAGAAGCGGGATTGAACAACATCGCTTTACGATCTACAAGCCTCCCACTTTTTTTACGTGTGGGAGAGCGCCTAGGATAGAATGGCTTGATGACTCAATACCCTCCACAGCATGCTCAACAGTACCCCCCACTGGATGCAATCGACACGTTGCTGCTCGACATGGATGGCACCCTGCTTGATCTCAGATTCGACAATTATTTTTGGGTCGACCACCTGCCTGATCGCTATGGCGATATTCATGCCCTCGACGATCACATGGCCACCGCCCACGTCGCAGCCTCACTCGACGCGGCAGAAGGAACGATGGACTGGTACTGCGTTGATCATTGGTCCCGACATTTTTCGGTAGACATCATGGATTTAAAACGAGAGATTCGTGATCTGATTTGTTACCGGGAGGGGTCCGAGACATTCCTTGAACAGCTAGCAGATTTACTACACCTGAACGTCGTACTCGTGACCGATGCTCATCCCAGCGTCCTCGCGCTCAAAGAGGAAACATTGGGACTCACTCGCCATGTTAGCGCGGTCTATTGCTCACATGACTATGGCGTCCCGAAGCGAGACCCGCGATTCTGGCAGCAACTTGAAGCGGAATTAGGGCACGACCCCGCGCGGACCATGATGATCGATGACAGCGCACCGGTACTTGCGCAATGCGCATCGGCAGGTATCCGATATCAGTTAATGATCGATCAACCGGACTCGGGCCGCACACGGGAACACGATCACTCGTTTCCCCTGATCAACAATCTTGCACATTTAACTGGATCACCGGCATGAGCGTCAGGATCGACAAATGGCTTTGGGCAGCAAGGTTTTTTAAAACGCGCGCCAAAGCAAAAGAATCCATCGATGGGGGCAAGGTCCACCTGAATGGGCAACGCACCAAACCCAGCAAAGACATTGCCATCGGCGATACTCTGAAGATTACTCAGGGATACGACGAGAAGGTCATCAATGTGCTGGTACTCTCTGACAATCGGCGTGCCGCCAGCATCGCCCAAACGCTTTACGAAGAAACCGAAGAGAGCGTGAAACAACGTGAGCTTCGCGCTGAACAAAGGCGAGCAGCCGGACAAAATGTCGCAAGCGAAGGTAGGCCGACCAAGAAAGACCGCCGGATGATTCACCGATTCCGCGATAACAATCAGGGTTAGCGTGCTATTCCTTGTTTAAATCCTGCCCAGCCTGCGTCATGCCCTATCTTAATGGCGCCCCAGCTATGTTGTTCAGGCAGAGTGGCAAAGGCGGGGCGTCCATTTCACTAGACCCATTCCACTAGACCCACAAACTTTGGCATAATTCAGTCAACACTCTTTACGCTGATGCCTATTTTGGAACCTGAACCCAATGTTGAAAACGACTTCAGCGCTAGCCAACTGATCAATAAAGCGGTAGAAAACGGTGAAGGCAGTCTGGCTGCCAACGGCGCGCTCCTTGTCACAACAGGACATCGAACATCACGACACCCGCTGGATCGGTTTATCGTTAAAGAACCCAGTTCTTCCGATGCGATCGATTGGGGAGAGATCAATCGGCCGTTCAACCTTGATCGATTCGATCAACTCTGGAAACGCGTAAAAACTTATCTCGGTGAACGCGACAACTATTCCGCCCAGTTGCATGTGGGCGCCGATGCTGAACACTACCTGCCGATCAAGTTGACCACGGAAACCGCTTGGCACAATCTTTTTTCAAAATCTCTCTTCATCAGTCCCAAAACTTTTAATCCCAAGGGAAAGAAGCTCTGGCGAATCTTGCACGCTGCCAACTTTTCTTGTGAACCGGAACGCGACGGCACTCACAGCGAAGGCACGGTCATCATTAACTTTGCTGCGAGGCGTGTACTGATTGCCGGCATGCCGTACGCCGGCGAACTGAAGAAGGCGATGTTTTCGGTGCAAAATTTTCTGTTACCTGAAAAAGACGTATTGCCCATGCACTGCGCCGCCAATGCAGGCCATGACGATTCCGTCACGCTGTTTTTTGGACTCTCTGGTACCGGCAAAACAACACTTTCAGCTGATCCTGACCGCATGCTCATCGGCGACGATGAACATGGATGGGCGAAAGGCAGTGTGTTTAACCTCGAAGGAGGTTGCTATGCAAAATGTGTCAATCTGGAATCGGACAAGGAGCCGGTGATCTGGGAAGCCATTCGCTATGGCAGCATCATGGAAAACGTCGTCGTTGATCCAGATACAGGCGAACCGGACTACACTGATACTTCTCTGACCGAAAACACGCGCGCCTGCTATCCGCGAACGCATATCAAGGCACGCGTGCCAGAAAATCTGGGTCGTGAGCCAGATTACGTGATTTTCCTCACCTGCGATCTCACGGGCGTACTGCCACCGGTTGCCAGACTCAGCGAGGAAGCGGCGGCTTATCATTTCCTGAGTGGCTATACGGCCAAGTTAGGATCTACAGAAGCAGGCGTTGAAGGTGATATCGCAGCGACGTTTTCAGCCTGCTTTGGCGCACCATTTTTCCCAAGACAAGCACACGTCTACGCCGAACTCCTCATAAAACGACTCCACGAATTCGGATCAAAAGTATATCTCGTCAACACGGGTTGGACCGGCGGATCGGCAGGTCAAGGTGGCCAACGCTTTGATATCCCCACCACGCGCGCCATCATTACCGCCATACAATCCAAAGCACTGGATGATGCACCCACAAACCACTTGGCCGCGTTAAACCTTGATGTGCCAATATCTATCACAGGTGTCGACCAATCGCTGTTGATACCGCGTCAGAACTGGGACAGCGAAGCGTTATACGACGCTGCGGCACAAAAGCTGGTAGAGAAGTTTAATGATAATTTCAGGCAATTTGACGCTGACCCAGATATCCTTGCTGCCGGTCCTCAATTGAACTAACGAATGAACTGGCTTACTTCTCTGGCAACCGCAGCGGCGACTCAACCTGACATCGTCTCATTTAATCGCGGCATCGAACGCGAAGCCTTGCGCGTGACCCAGCAAGGCACACTCTCACAGCAGCCGCACCCCAATGAATTCGGCAGCAAACTGACCCACGCCAAAATCACGACCGATTTTTCAGAATCTCAATTGGAACTTATCACCCCGGTTCAACAGGGAATCGAAGACTCATTAGCGGAGTTGGATCGGATTCACCGGTACGTCAACTCACACCTTGGGGATGAAATACTCTGGTCTGCAAGCATGCCTTGCGCCCTGCCAGACGACTCAGACATCCCGCTCGCGTACTTTGGCGATTCCAATCTGGCCCGACTCAAAACAACCTACCGCAGCGGACTTGGCTATCGCTACGGTAGAGACATGCAAACCATTTGCGCGATTCATTACAACTTTTCTTTCCCTGAATCGTTCTGGGCCTGGTTACACGAAGCCGAAAAAAGCGTGGAAGACCTGCAGACTTTTACGACAAGACGCTATTTCGATTTGATGCGTAACTTTCGCCGCTTCTCTTGGCTTTTGACTTACTTGTTTGGCGCATCGCCCGCGGTCTGCCGGCCATTCGCTGAGGGTAAGGACCACAATCTCGAAGCCTTCGACAATGACACTGCCTATTTGCCTTACGCCACGTCCTTACGGAGCGGCGATCTCGGTTATCAAAGCGATACCCAGGCACACGAGATGAACATTTGTTACAACGCTATCAATGATTACGTCGCAACGCTTGCCACCGCCATCAGCACTCCACACACACGCTATGAAGATATTGGCGTGCATATAGGCGATGAGTACCGACAGGTGAACGCCAATATCCTACAGTCAGAAGCCGAGTTCTATTCTTCGATCCGCGCCAAACGCGTTCCGGAACCGGGTGAGAATTTCCTGGCATCTCTCAAGCAAGAAGGCGTTCAGTACATCGAAGTACGATTGCTGGATATCAATCCTTACCTGCCTTTAGGTATCGACGCTGAAGCGATTCGCTTTATCGATACGTTTTTACTGTATTGCCTTAGCCTCGAAAGCCCGTTCCACGATGATGTGCGCTGCCGCGAGGTGAAAACCAATGCAACACAAACCGTGATGGAAGGCCGAAAACCCGGCGTCATGCTCAAGGACAACGAATCGGAACGTTCGATTCAGGCCTGGGGTGACGAGATTCTCGATGGCGTGGCAGGGTTCGCTGCATTGCTGGATGAATTGCATGGCGGTGAGGACTATCAACAAAGCCTGAGAGCACAACGCGAAAAAATTGCACAACCCGACCTGACGCCCAGCGGCCAGATTCTCCTGGATATGAGGCGCGAAGCCATTCCCTTCGCTCAATTCGCTATGGATCAGGCTCTGGCTCACCAGAAGCAATTTCAAGCAACTCAACTAACACAAGAAGAGACCGATGAGTTTGATACTCAGGCAGCAGCATCCCGTCGCCAGC
>JBLIIB010000036.1:0-18218 GCA_047634795.1 Candidatus Azotimanducaceae bacterium
GGTTTTTTTGCCTCTACAACTCTGATCCTGTTAGCCGCAACCTTCACTGCTGTTTCTGCCAGCGAGCAAATTGCTGAGTTGACTGGCGAGTTACCATTCTCACTCGAGCAGACCACGACGCAAATTCAGACCAAGTTTATTCTTATCGCGGTCATGCTGATCTATGCGTTCTTCCAGATCACTTGGAGTCTTCGCCAATATGGCTTCATTGCGGTGCTAATGGGCGCCGCGCCAATGCCTGGTGATGATTTCAGTGATGAAGAACGTGCAAAATTTGTTCAGCAACTGGCACGTTTAATGGATGTCGCTGGCCATGATAACAATGCGGGCCTTCGGACCTATTATTTCTGCCTTGCCATGGTGTTTTGGATACTCAATCCCTATTTTTATATTGCCGCCACAACACTGATCGTCGCGGTATTGGCAAGACGAGAGTTCAAGTCAAAAACCGTCAAAACATTAGAAGCCGCACTGTAGGTATGTGAGTTCATGGGTAGCGTGAAGATCCAGAGGGTTTCGCGACGCGCTTGTTCGCGTGAAAACGGCAAGTTGTTTTTACCAACTTATCTAAGAGACAAGTCTATCGTCAGGCTGCTGCGACCGTCCAGCGACCCCATTAATGGTGTGATTAATGGGGTCGGGGTAAATACTCCGACCCCGAGTTTGGCCTCGACCCCGAATTTGGCCTACCTGTTTATGTTTAGTTGACCATGGCAGCGACAGATGCTTTAGTCCTGAGCCAAGCCAACGGCGCGCGATGTCATGAACAAATTAGACCAACTCAAAAAGATGACCGATGTCGTGGCAGACACGGGAGATGTAGAAGCTATAGCTAGATACAAACCGAAAGATGCAACCACTAATCCATCATTACTGCTAAAAGCAGTCCAATTACCCGCTTATAAGGGTCTGTTTGATGAGGTCCGACAGTGGGCTGCGGCGCAGACAGGTTCGAGTGAAGCGGTGCTTGCGCAAAGTTGCGACCGCCTAGCCGTAGAGATTGGTACGGGGATTCTGAAGATGATTCCGGGTCGCGTGTCCTCTGAAGTGGATGCCCGCCTGTCGTTTGATACGGCCGCGACGATAGCAAGAGCTCGCCATCTGATTACCATGTACGAAGAAAGAGGCATTACGCGTGACCGGGTACTCATCAAAATCGCAAGCACCTGGGAAGGGATCGAGGCTGCACGCCAGTTGGAACAGGAGTCTATTCAATGCAACCTGACCCTGCTGTTTGGTTTTGCTCAGGCTCGTGCGTGCGCCGATGCTGGCGTGTTTCTTATCTCGCCTTTCGTGGGTCGCATCCTTGACTGGCACAAGGCGAAATCCGGGCAAGAGTTCAGCGCTGAAAATGACCCAGGTGTGCAATCAGTAAAACGCATCTACCACTATTACAAAGCGAATTATTACAGTACCGCGGTGATGGGTGCCAGCTTCAGAAATACAGGAGAAATAGAGCAGTTGGCGGGGTGTGACCGCCTGACCATCAGTCCAGCGCTGCTTGAATCACTGGAGTCTGACGAAGGTGAATTGGTTAGAGTCCTACATACCAACCAAGTGCAGTCTGAGGATAGGAAACTGGTGCTTGATGAGTCCGTATTTCGTCTGGATCACAACGATGATGCCATGGCGACTGAAAAACTGGCCGATGGTATTCGCCAGTTTGCTGCAGACCAGGTAAAACTCGAACAGCTCATCAAGAGCAGCTAAGCACAAGTAACGGGGTCGGAGTAAATACTCCGGCGCTTTACTCCGACCCCACGCAAATAGAGGTTACCGCCGCCTTTCCCAATAGCGTGCTTCAGACTCATTGAGCCAGAAACGTGCACTACCACCTCCGAATCGCTTCGCATTAGACGGACACTCTGTAGAACTACCGCAAACAATTTAAATTTCTTTGGATGCCATCGTAGGCCACTTTTCGACAGCCATATCCGGAGTTGGGTCCTCGCATATTTGCTTTGTAATCCCAGGTGAGACTGCTTCTGACGCGTCTTCATATTCTGCATAAGGCTGATGCCCTGGCACTGTTCGCTCACCGGCAGGTCCTCTAAATATGAAAGTGGGTAGATTGTATCGCTCGTGCCCTCCAGAGAACATCATGCCCCCGAGAGATGATCTGTTTCCGTCTCAGCGAGCCCCCTTAAATAATCGTTGGGCTCTCTTGTTTCTTCCCAGTCAGCTAGACAAGCAGCAACATCTTTACTCCCAGCGTCATTCAACAGGCGATCTATAACCAGCCCGGCACTAAGCTCAAGGGCTGCCGAAGCCCGGCTCACAGAGTCAAAAGGCGTGCCGTAGAAAAACACTGATTCTCGGAAGCGCCGAAACGCCTTGTCAGCAACGTCAGAGCCCTGCAGTTCCGCCGCCTCAACCAACAGACACGGTAGATCTGTCGTCACGGCTATGTAACGAAGATCTTCGGGATAAGGCATCTCTGTGACAATGGTTACACATTTCCACACTTTCAGGTATTGCTGCCCCGCTTTATATGGGTCTCAAGGCTGGAACATCTCGACCAATGAGTTCTGCCTACACAAACCGTCTATAACAGCACGCCATCGTAATTTTTTGCCAAACCGCCACTGCAGTTTCCGGTTGAACAGTTCTGAACCCCGGGCAATAGAACACAACGGATCTGTATATTCGACGACTTCTGCCTGTTGTTCGCTAAGTTGTTCGCTAAGTCGTTCGCTCACAAGCTTGACTCCACAGAAACGGACTTCGATATTATAGAGCGGCTATGTGACGCTCCATTTATCACCGGTAACTATTTGCCCTCCTGTATAATCGCACCTGGCAAGAGAGAATTTGAAATTACGCAACATCATGGACGTCTCTAATAACTATGCCAGCACATCGGTCTCGTCGGCCCCCACCCTATATAGATAGATGCTAATTTATGAGTAACCTTCCATCCTGCCCATCCTGCAGCTCCGAATTTACCTACGAACAGGGATCCAACTACGTGTGCCCTGAATGCGGCCATGAATGGGCTGAGGGCGATGCTTTGCCAGGCGAGCTGAGGGTAAATGATAGTAATGGCAATGCCTTGAAGGATGGCGATGACATCACCGTAGTAAAAGACCTGAAAGTAAAAGGCAGTTCTAGCGTGCTAAAAGTTGGAACTAAGGTTCGAAACATCCGTATTGTCGAGGGTGATCATGATATTGACTGCAAAGTAGATGGTATCGGTCCAATGAAATTGAAATCAGAATTCGTCAAGAAAGCCTAAAGCCGTCCTTTCGATCCTTAATCTAGACTCTTAGAATTTGCATTAGCTTTTGCCCCTGCGCCCAGACTGGTTGAGCATCAAGTCACTGCAACATTCAAGTTCGTTGCTCCCTAGTAGCGGGGTCGGAGGAAGTAACGGGGTCGGAGTAAATACACCGACCCCGTAAATATTACGACGGACGAACGACAAGATTTACTCCGCCCCCATAAATACGCCCTCAATAAGGAAGGATTTTCCTCACCAGAAATCTAGTCGAATTTATTGGATTCTGATTTTTTGGCCTGCGTTTTGATCTTTTCTCCGCCTTCGGGTGCAACCCCTGAGTTGTGTATCAGTCGTTCATGGGCATGTCCTATATGTTGCAGAGACATAGCAGCCTGTAAAGAGGGCCACAGACCCTGAGCGTCCTGCATCTGGTTAACAGACTGCTTGGCCAACTTGAGGCCCACCATGGGTTGCCCGGCAATGTGTTTCGCCATTTTCATGGTGAAATCGGTCAGTTCTTCGCGGGTTACCACGTGATTCACCATGCCAAGGGTCTTACATTCCTCAGCGGTCAGAGCCTCACCGGTAAACAACATTTCCTTCGCTTTTCTAACTCCGACCTCCCAAGGGTGCCCGAAATACTCGACACCATTGACGCCGAAGGCGACTACAGGATCAGAGAAACGAGCGTCGTCGCTAGCCACAATAATGTCGAATGGCCAAACCAACATCAGACCGCCGGCGATAACGCGGCCTTGGACTTCGACCATCGTGGGTTTGGGAATGTTACGCCAGCGCCAGCAGAGCCCGAGATAGACTTCCTCTTCGAAGCCCCAATGACCTTCAACGCCTGGTTGGGTGAAGCCGCCCCAAGTGCCCACTGGTTTGTGGGTTATTGGCTCACGGTCTTTCATGTCATGACCTGATGAGAAATCAGGTCCGTCAGCCGCCAAGACAATGACTTTACAGTCGTCATCATGGGAGGCGAGATCAAGTGCGTCGTTCAGCTCGTACAACAATGCCTTGCTCTGTGCATTTCGTTTGTCCGGTCGTGCCAGCACAATGCGTGCTACTCCGTCCTCTATGCCTTCGTAGCGAATATACTTGAATTCCTCAGCCATTTTGGTTCCCCTGAATAATTTAGTTAGTTCACTGTATGGGCTCGGCTGAAAATATACAAACACGCTGATCGAGCCTATGGTCCGCAGATACCAAAAGAAGGCTTACTCATTCCAGACCCAGACCAATCCTGGCTTGATCTGGGTTTTGGCGTAAGAATAAATGGGGTCGGGAATAAATGGGGTCGGGAATAAATGGGGTCGGTGTAAAATTTACAAACACCTACCGTGATCGTTTAAAAGTCGGGACCGAAAAATGCTTATGTCGCTGCACCACTATTGTAAATTTTACTCCGACCCCAAGGTTTTCCCCACCCCAAGGTTTTCGACCCAATATTTTTCTGAAAATCACTGCACATTCCCTATTTGCTACCGGTGCCATGATCCAGCATCATCTCTGGCTAGGAGAAAGCATGGCCGCAACGACCTCTAGTCATCTATCAAACAAGCAGTTGTTCAGCTATGCGCTAATCGAATCGCCCATGGCAATGGCAGCCACCCCCTTAGGGCTGTTCATCGCGCCGTTCTATACCCGAGACTTGGGGCTGTCTCTGGCCGCGGTCGGCACAATACTCATGCTGGCCCGAATCAGCGACGTCATCACCGACCCATTAATCGGCCAACTTAGCGACCGAACACGAACACGCTTCGGCCGCCGCAAACCCTGGGTGATGCTTGGTGCGCCCCTTATGCTGTTGTCTGTCTGGATGTTGTTCGTGCCATCCGTTCCGATGACCAACTTGTACTTTGGGATCTGGCTCGTCGCCGTGTGGTTGGGCTGGACCTTCATTAGCATTCCGTACTACGCCTGGGGCGCAGAGCTGTCGACGGATTATCACGAACGTACCCGGATAGCGAGCTTTCGCACGGCACTTGGCATAGTTGGCACGCTGATCGCCATCACCGTACCCCTTATTACCGGTGGTCTGATGGGCTATGGCTACGCTATCGACGAATCTTTGCACGTGGTCGCGATCTGCGCCACCGTGTTTCTGATCCCTGCCGGGCTGTTGCTCTGGCGCGTGCCGGAAGGCGCGCCAATTGAGTCACGGCGCATTTCGACGCGAGAGGGACTACGCGTGATGTGGAACAACGGTCCTTTCAGGCGTCTCATGATCGGGTTTACCCTATCCGGGCTGGGCCCCGCCTTTGGCGCCCCGCTGTACATACTCTTTGTGATCCACGTGTTGGAGGCCAACATTGCCAGCAACGTGGTTCTGCTTGTATTCTATGTTGCCAACCTCCTCGGAGTGGGGCTTTGGGGCGCTGTCGCCCGAAAGTTCGGCAAGCGCAACGCCTGGGTAGCGGGCATGATCACCGTGATGATCGCGCAACCCGGCTATTGGTTTCTTGGCCCGGGAGATTTGTACTGGATGATGGTCGTCTTCTTCATTCTAGGCATCGGTATCGGCAGCTTCTCGGCGTTGCCTGCGGCCATGAAAGCCGATGTCATTGATCTAGACCGACTCAAAAGCGGCGAAGATCGGACCGGATTATTCTTCTCAGTGTGGTCACTGGCCAGCAAGCTGGTGTCCGCGCTTGCGGCTGGATTTGCGCTGAACGCGGTGGCGCTGTTCGACTTTCAGGCGGCGGGAGACAACGGACCGACGCAGATTCTTGCCCTGCGCGTTGTGTTCGTGTTCTTGCCAATCCTCTGTTACATCGGTGCACTGTGCGTGATGTGGAACTACCCGATTTCCGAAGAACGTCACCATCGTCTCATGGGCCTTTTAAGCCGCCGCAGCGAGCGAAGAGCAAGGGCAGCAGCATCGGATGCCGCACATGCACCCTCGAGTAAAGCACAGCAATAAGTACAAGGGGATAAGCTATGGCGACCCCGTTTCGTTTCCGAAGACAAGTAACGGGGGCTGCGAAAGTAGCAGGGTCGGAGTAATTACTCCGACCCCACTTATTCTTCTATGACGTAGGGCCGCAACAACGTTGCGACATCTACTGACGCAGATAGTCGTGCGCATAAAAGAAAAATCCCGCCGATTTTTCGATTCAACAATAAGACTTCAATCGGTAAAGGCGGTGGTATAAAGCCATCTTCTAACAAGGCAAAACCATTAGCTTGCAGCTGCTTGGCGATGGTTTGATCGCTGAATTTGAGTCTCTCTTGCGCAGCCAGCGTTGCAAAAACCAGCCGCATCATCTGCAAGATTTGACCACGGTGAGCTGCACTGGTCTCGATGCCGAAAAACCCGATGCTTTGTGCAAGCTCAATCAGCGCAGCATCGTCGTTTGTTAGACCTGCGCGCAATAGCTGGCGGTATTGATCGACAATTTTCGGCGCTACTTCTCGCGTCGCGCCGAAATCGAGCAATACAACACTCCCCGTGTCGGGCTGGTACCGATAGTTCGCGAAATTAGGGTCCGTTTGCATAACCCCAAATTCAAATAATTCTCGTAGCGTCAGCACAATCAATTTCGTGGCAATCTGATCACGTTCTTCTTGAGAAAACGTCGCGACCTCTTCAATCGAAATTCCAGGGACATACTCCATAGCCAAGATGCTTGGCGTACTCCAATCCTCATGAATACCAGGCACGACGAAGTGCGGTGAATCCGCTAAAAGCCCATGGAACCGTCTCAGATGATCAGCCTCAGAGGCGTAGTTGGTTTCCCCGTGTAACTGATCGCGCACTTCTTGCAGATAAGGCGCTAGCTCAAACCCTTTGGGGAGCAACCCAGACAACTTAATCAGGACCCCAATGTTGTCAACGTCGCTGTCGATACTTATCGCTACGCCGGGGTATTGGACCTTGATCGCCAAGTTACGCCCATCGATGAGGCGCGCGCGATGCACCTGGCCAATAGATGCTGCTGCGATGGGGCTCATATCAAATGATTTGAATGACTCAAGCCAATTATCTGGCCACTGTTTAGCCAATACCCGCTTAAGCTGAGAAGGCGGCATGCTGTCGGCATCTTCGCGTAACCTCCCCATGATTTGTGCGAGTTCAGGCGGCATAAAATCACCGTTATCCATCGAAATCAGTTGACCAACTTTCATCGCTGCCCCGCGCAATTGGGCCAATTGCTGTGTCACGCGAAGAATGTTGCTTGGTGTTAGCAGAAGGTCGCGCGCAGCCGGACGCTGACCTGCGGTCCACTGCGCGATGCCATTTACTGCCATATTACCCGCAACCCCCATGGCCATAGCACCCATGCGACCCAGCCTAGACAAACGCCTATGGGGGACGGGAACACAGCGTCTGTCGTTTGGATTGTTGGTCATACCACAAAAATACTTCTGAATTTTAAAGGGACATCGGAGGTTTTAGTTGATCGCTCGATATACGTACTCTACGAATGAAAGAAAGATTTAGCTCAATCTCAGATGGATAGCTGCTTTGAGCGGCGGTTCAAAAGGTTCCTGAAATGTGCTTTTTACCCTTATTCTCATTGGCTAAACGCTCCGGTCATACTTCCGCCTTTAGCTGTCAAGTCTTCGATGCCGACAAAGTAACCGGGTCCAAAGCAAAGTAAAGGAGTCGGAGTAAACACTCCGAACCCGAAAATACGCCATTTCTGAAGAAGCATGCCACGGCAGTGTTGGTTCCGCAGTGCGCGCCAAGGCGTGAAATGCGATATATTCTCTTGGCACCGGACCGGCTTGGGAGGCAAAGGCGTGACATATCTCGCGCGAACATCATGAACTCACCAAGATTCACCACTTCCATCAGCTGTATGGCAAGTGGGTAGCCGACACTAATAATAAAGGAGATGGCAATGGCGGACGCAAATGTAAACGACGCAGTAGATACGTCGGTAGGAACAACCTTGGAGCGCGCGCGTGCCTTACAGCCCCTCATTCGCGAACATGCGGAGGACGCACAACAGAATCGACGGCTGTCTAACACCGTCGTTGAGGCGCTACATGACTCGGGCCTGTTCCGGATGTGTTTGCCCAGGGAATTCGGCGGGGAAGAAGTGGATCCCTGGACTACAGTGGAAACAATCGAAGCTATTTCCTATGCCGATGGATCCACCGGCTGGAACTTCATGATCGGCTCGGAAACCAACGGTCTCGCGGCCGGATCTATGCTGCAAGCCCAGTCTGAAAAAATTTTCGGCGGCGATCCCTATCCCCGCGTAGTGTTTTGCGGCGCCGCTGGGCCACCGGGAACCGCCGAGCAGGTGGACGGCGGCTGGAAGGTCAACGGTCAATGGGGCTACGTCAGTGGCTGTCACCAGTGCCACTGGTTTTTCGGCACCGCTATGGTGATGCAAGACGGCAAACCGATGATGATGACCGAAACCATGCCGATTATGCGAATGTTTCTGATGCCGGTTAGCGACGTCGAGATTCTGGACACGTGGGACGTAGCCGGCATGCGCGGCTCGGGTAGCCATGACCTACTGGGCAAAGATGTATTTGTGCCCGACGCTCGCGCAGAGTCGATGCTGGGCATGCCCACTTGGCACAAAAGCCCTATCTTCAGCTTTCCCATGTCGGCAAAGATTGGTTACAACAAGGTAGCGGTAGCGCTTGGCGTAGCGAGGGCAGCGCTGGACTCGGTAACGGATATCGCCAAGACGAAGAAGGCTTTCGGAACGCCGACACCCATCAACGAACTGGCGAGTACCCAGATTGAGGTAGCCAAGGCCGAGGCGGTGTTGGGCTCGGCCCGCGCGTATGTAAAAGATACCATTGCGTCGGTGTGGGAGTTGGTGCGAGCCGGTGAGGTGCCTACCACCACGCAGGTTGCCCCACTGCGGTTGGCCTGTACTTACGGTGGGCAAGCGGCAATTGATGCGGTAGACCTTGCCGTTCGGCTGACCAACACTACGGCCAATCGCATGGATTGTCCCCTTGAGCGCTACCAAAGGGACGTGCGGGCGGTCGGCGGTCACTTCACCATCGGCACGGCGCTGTATGAACCCATTGGCAAGTCGTTGCTGGGAATGGATCTGCCGCCAACGGCACTCTGATGGCACTATAATGGAGCTGCGCAGGTTGCGGTTGACCGTAGAGGTTAGCAGCAACCCACCTAGAGTTTTCCCGACATTATGATTTTCATGACGATATGAAACCGAACAATACTCAGCTCAACCGATGGCAGCTTGCGTCCTATAGTGCACCAGCGATGCCTCTGTCACTGGTAGGCCTCCCGCTGGTGGCCTATGTCCCGGCCATTTATGCAGACCCAGACGGCTTCGGATTGTCTCTCGGCCTGGTTGGCCTGATGATTACACTGTCTCGATTTACCGATGTGATTACTGATCCTCTTATCGGTTTTTTCTCCGACAAGATTCGCACGCGCTGGGGGAGACGAAAACCTTTTATCGTCGCCGGAACCCCCATCTACGCACTGGGGGTATGGTTGCTGTTCGTACCACCCGTTACGTTTTCGGAAGTGACGTGGCTCGGTCAGAACTTCAACTACGGCTATGCTTACCTCTTTGCGACGGTTGCCCTTGTCTACCTCGGCTCCACCATCAAGGATCTGCCGTATTACGCATGGGGAGCAGAACTGTCCGACAGCTACCATGAACGAACTCGCATCACGAGCTGGCGAGAGGGTTTCAGCGTCGCGGGATCACTGGTGGCTGCGTTTACGCCCGCGGTCATTCTATTTTTTGGCTTCACAAAACCTGTTGATGCCGTCTGGTTTCTCAGCATTATCATGTCGATCATTATGCCAATCGTGATCCTGAACGCGGTGATGGTTGTTCCGGAATACGAAGTTAAAGAAATCGCAAAGAAAGTACCGTTCAAACAGAGCATCAAAATTGTTCTAGCGAACAAACCCTACATGCAGCTGATCATAATTTTTACCCTGTCTAGTCTCGGCAGTGCCATGACAGCGAGCCTCGCGTTCTTCTTTGTCAAACATCTGCTGTTCTCTGCCGATCTGTTCGGGCTTTATATCGCGCCCTACTATCTTTCAACTGTCATCGGCATTCCGATCTGGCTCTGGCTTTCCAGCAGACTCGGCAAAGCCAAAACGGTGATGGTCGCCGTCTGCTGGTTTACCCTGTTTGCCTGTTTCGTGCCGATAGTCGCGATTACACCCCAACACTGGTACGACGCCTTCGAGATCCCCAGAGTGATGTCCTTTCTGCCTGATGGTGCTCATCAGATAGTGGTCGATCGATTTGACGGCGTCGAAACAGGCAAGTTTCTGTTTTTCATCATTCTCATGTGCGGTAAAGGATCTGCGATCGGTGCGTTCAGTGCGATACCGGCATCCATGGCAGCAGATGTTATTGATGTGGATACCGCCCAAACCGGATTGAAACGAGCTGGTGCGTATTTTTCAATCTGGTCGATGATCAGGAAGCTGGCCTATGCGCTCGGGATTACTATCGCAACAACCATTGTGACCGTGGCCGGGTTTGATTCCCTCGCGGACCCGCTAGACACCACCAACACATGGTTTTCGCTAATGGTTTTGACCTGTGTGTATTCCATCGTGCCCGCAATGTTCATGCTAATTACCATACCGCTCCTCTGGAATTATGATCTTACTGAGGAGAGAGTTGTAGAACTGCAGGCAGAAGCCGAGACGAAGATTGTGGCCGCGTAGTGGTTCTGCCGGAAGTAAAGCGGTCGGTGTAAATCTTCCGGCCCCACAATTACTATGAAATTTGAGCTGGACTGCGATAGACCTCTCAAGATGCAGGTTTTTTTGCCCTGGAGACTCAAAATGGAAAGCCTACTAATTGCCCTGGGAATCACGATGATCATACTCATCGCTGCAGCTATTGCTGCAGCGTATTACTTCGGAGCGATAGAGCTACTGGATAGCGTAGAGCGCATGATCAAAAAATTGAAGAAGAAATAGCGCGGCCCAAGATGAAGCTAGTGTGGCGGAGCAGAAACGCCAACCCCGTAGCGACGTAGATATTACGAAGTACGAAAGAGGAGCGACAAGGTTTACTCCGGCACTTTACCCCGACCCCATATATGTGGGTGTGCTGTAAATTCTAACGCGGTAATCTTGGCGCCAAAACTACCATTAACCTAACGGGCCAACCATGTCCTACTCACATCCGGAATACCTCATATCCACCGATCAGTTGGCAGATGCCATCAATTATCCCACCGCTAAACTTCGGCTGTTCGACGTGACGGTCACGTTGGTTCCCGCCTCCAGTGGCTACCGCGCAGAATCAGGCATTGATGATTTTCAGCAAGCCCATATTCCAGCTGCCAATTTTATGGACCTGACAAACGACTTTTCAGACACCACCAGTAGACTGGGCTTCACCCTGCCCTCAGCCGAACATTTGCAGGCGGCATACCGGGCTGCTGGTATCGATGATGACAGCCAGGTTGTATTTTACAGCAGTGGCCACATGATGTGGGCCACCCGGGCCTGGTGGATGCTGAATTCCTGCGGTCATACAAACGTGGCAGTACTGGACGGAGGTTTCGGAAAATGGAAAGCCGAGGACCGGCGGGTCGAGGCAGATCACACGGCGCCGGCCGCAGGTAATTTCTCAGTCAACCTGGACCGAACGTACTGGACCGACAAAACCCAGACCGCTGCCGCTATTGATGATGGCGACGTGTGCACTATTAACGCACTGTCTCCCGGAGTTTATTCCGGGAACGCCGACATGAGCTACGGCCGCAAAGGTCACATTCAAAACAGTAAGAATGTGTTTTACGACGACATGTTGCAGGACGGTTGCTTCAAACCCGCTGCTGATCTTGAAGTGCTCTTCAAAGCCAAGGGTGTGCTGGACAAACCTAAAGTCATCGCTTATTGCGGCGGTGGTATCTCCGCGACGATCGACGCACTCGCACTGAAATTAATGGGTCACAATGACGTCGCGGTTTACGACGGCTCGATGAGTGAGTGGGTTAAAGATGAGAGCTTGGCATTGATCATCGGTGACGACTGACAGGTGGTTTTGACGGGCGTCATGGCGGGCTAAGCAACTCGGCGTGAATATCATCGCCATAAGCCATCACGGCAAGCGTAAGAGACGGTTTCTAAGCGCAATAAACTTCAAACCACCGTTTTAACAAGCAACGAGACCTGATCATTCGATAGACGAACGGCAAGATTTCCGCCAAAACCTTAAGCCCCACTCGAAAATTTGATCGTCGACTCATTGTCCAAATGATGGCTTGAGACATAACGATGGGCGTTGAGGTCTTTCGGGTGACCTATGTATTAGTGGAATGGGTTCCAGCGGTTTAGAATCCAAGCTCGAAAACTAGTGTTCAAGAGAGAAAACATGTCAATTCAGGTGGACTATTTGATTGTCGGCAGCGGCGCAATGGGTATGGCTTTCGCCGATGTACTGTTGCATGAAACTGACGCGACAATGGCGATTGTAGATCGGCACGACCGCCCGGGCGGCCATTGGAATGACGCCTACCCCTTTGTCAGACTCCATCAACCGTCAGCTTTTTACGGTGTGAATAGCAGAAATCTCGGGAATGACACGGTAGATCAGGTGGGTTGGAACAAAGGTCTGTTCGAACTTGCCTCAGGGACTGAAGTGATCGCCTATTTCGATCAAGTGATGCGCGAGCAGTTATTGCCTTCAGGGCGTGTGCACTACTTCCCGAATACAGAATATGCAGACAACGGAGACTTAAGCTCAAAGGTCACGGGAGAGACGATTGATATCACTGCCACAACGATTGTTGATGCGACTTACATGAACGTTACGGTGCCTTCAATGAAGAAGCCAGACTATGCCATTGACCCCGGCGTTCAATGCGTTCCCGTTAATGGACTACCTCAAGCTGCTTCCCCCGAAATGAGTTATATCGTGGTGGGTGCCGGAAAGACCGGTATGGACGCGTGTTTATGGTTGCTGCGAAATAACGTCACCCCGGCCCGCATTTCCTGGATCATGCCAAGAGATTCCTGGATGCTTGATCGAGCCAACATTCAACCCGGCATTCTCGCGGGACGTGCCGCATCTGTCTTTGCCGCACAACTCAAAATTGCAGCAGAATCGACATCGCTGGAAGATCTATTCGACAAGGTCGGAGAATCCGGTCAACTGCTTCGCCTCACTGACGATATCGAACCCACTATGTATCGCTGTGCAACCGTCACGACCGATGAACTGGAGCAATTGAGACGAATCGATAATGTGATCCGCATGGGCCGTGTTGAGGCACTGACGCCCGGGCTAATAAAACTCGAAAACGGTGAAGTTTCAGTTGATGAAAAGAACACACTGTTCATCGATTGCACGGCCGACGGTCTAGAGCGACGCCCTGTCTGCAATGTCTTTGAAAACGGAAAAATAACCCTGCAATCCGTACGAACCTGTCAGCAGGTTTTCAGCGCAGCATTCATCGCGCATATCGAGGTAGCGTTCAGTGACATGACTGAGAAGAATCAACTTTGCACGCCTGTTCCTCACCCTGACAACCACATCGATTTTTTACGAACAACGCTCGCCAATACCATCAACGGAGCCGCGTGGAGCGCTCATCCCGAACTTCAGAGTTGGTTAGCTCAGTCACGCCTCGATGGATTCAGCGTCGCTGGCGGTGGGGTGCCAAGGCCGAATCCCGAAATGTTGAAAGTAGCCATGTCTGCGATGGAAAAGCTTAGCGCCTACATCAGCGAAGCGGAATCTGCTTAAGTAGTAAGATCGAAATAGTGGGGTCGGAGTAAATACTCCAACCCCACTATTTCGATCGCCAAACGACACGATTTACTCCGGCACTTTACCCCCACCCGATTATCTCCCCCACACGATTATTTAGATGTTTGTAGCACTGAAGCTTTAGTCGGGCGCTTGGTTGTAGGTTTTTTGGCTGATTTCCTGAAGGACCGTTTTTTTGCCTGAACATTCTTCAAACCCGTTGGTAACTGAACCTGACTCTGGGTGATGAGGTGACGTAATGCAGTTTCCAGGGGCAACATAAATGCCTGATAGCTGGCTTCCTTGCGGCTGATTGCACTCAGCAGTGTTTCCCACTGGGCCGTCATATCGGGTGTCGTCGCCATTGCCGGGAGGCTAGTGATTAAGCCTTTACCTGCCGCTGTTGATCGAATCGTTTTGCCTTGGCGTTGCAAGAACCCTCGAGTGAATAACAACTCGATAATGCTGGCCCGCGTTGCTTCCGTACCCAGGCCATCTGTTTCTTTCAGTACCCGCCGAATTTCAGGGTCCTTGACGTAGCGGGCGATACCCGTCATCGCTGAGAGCAGGCTGGCATCGTCAAATGGCTTGGGTGGAGAGGTTTCCTTTGCGAGAATCTCGCCGATTTCACTACTGCAGATATCGCCTTTTTTCAGGGCCGGCAGATGGCTATTGAGCGCAGCTTCCTGCTGAGCATTCTTGCTCGCACCCCTAACGGGGAACAATTGTTTCCAACCTGGCTTGAGGGGTTCCGTGGCTTTGGCAATAAAGATACCGCTGGCAATCGTCAATTCGATCTGAGTGTCTTGCGATTCATGGTGAGGATAGAATTGGATCAAATATTGACGAGACGCCAACTCGTAAATGTCACGCTCGGCCTTGGTGAGTTTGCTGGTATCCATTTTTCGCGCCGTCGGGATGATGGCATGGTGCGCTTCGACTTTTTTGTCGTTCCAGGCCTTGCTCACCAGACTCGTGTCCGCGTTGGCTACTGCAATCGACAGCGCGCTGCTGTTATTTTTGATGGCGTCCAATACGACATCGCGTTCCTTGAGGTGTTCAACCGGCAAATAACGTGAGTCAGAGCGCGGGTAGGTCAGCAATTTATGCCGCTCATAAAGACTCTGGCAAGTATCCAATACCGCCTTGGCGCTCATGCCAAATCGTTTCGCCCCATCAATCTGCAAGCTGGATAAATTATAAGGCAAGGGCGGTGCTTGACGTCGCTTTTTAACATTACTGCTGGTCACCGTGGCTGGTTGATCGGTAATTCGCGCGACCACATTTTCGACAAGTCCTCGCGACAGGACCCGACCTTCTTCATCTTGCCAGGGCAGGCACTCTTCGCTTGGTTGCCAGCGTGCCTTGAACCGGTCGCCGTCTTTCGTCAGCAGATTAGCGATAACCTGAAAAAAAGGCTTCGACACGAAATGTTCGATCTCTGCATCACGATTCACCACCAAACCTAACAGAGGCGTTTGGACTCGACCAACAGACAGCACACCTTGATAACCGACCTTGCGACCCTGCTAGGTAAAAGCCCGGGTCATATTAATGCCATACAGCCAGTCCGCCCTTGATCGCGCCAATGCGGACGTGGACAACGGAATAAATTCCCGATTATCCCGAAGCTGTGAGAGCGCGCGGGTGACTGCCACCGGGTTAAGGTCGTTGATCAGGCAACGTTGAATGGAAGAGCGCTTGTCACCCTTGACGCCGAGATAGTCGATGACCTGATCAACTAAAAGCTGGCCTTCCCGATCCGGGTCACCCGCGTGGACGAGTTCGTCGGCATCCTTAACCAGATGGCGCAGTACAGCCAGTTGTTTGCGACTGCTGGGCTTGGGCTTTAGTTGCCATTTTTCAGGCACGATGGGCAGGTGTTCCAATTGCCACTGCTTGAATTTGGCGTCATAGGCGTCAGGTTCTACCTGCTCCAGTAAATGACCAACACACCAGCTAACACAGTCACCGTTGCCCACAGTGATAAACCCGTCCCCTTTCTTGTGGGGCTTCGGCAGGACCTCGGCAATCGCGCGGCCAAGGCTGGGCTTTTCGGCAATATAGAGCTTCATCGGTTGTTACATGCACGGATAGCAGAACAATGCCTAATATTACTGTATAAATAACCAGCATAGAAGAGTGCCAGGAAAATAGGGAAAATGGCTCCGAACAATAGGGACGATGTGAAATTTACACTGCCCTATTACAATCGTTAAAACCGCACCGATCGTCGCAACACAATTATAAATTTTACTCCGACCCCAATTTTCCTTTGACCCCAATTTTCCTTCTGGGAAAGGCACAATGACCAAACTGACATGCGCGGTGCGCTCTGCATCCAAAGCTCTATCCTCGTTGACGCGGTCAATATCCCTGCTGATTGTTGTATCTGTGACGCTCTTTTCACCCGCCTCCTTTGCGGTTTCCTATCAGGCCTCAACCATTTCGACCGGCGAGGGTGGACAGCAGACCGTACTAGCTGCATTCCTGTCTGACACCGACGTCGCGGACCTGGTCTTGATCACCATCGACAAAAATAGGCGTCGAACCATTTCTGTATTGCCACACCAGGCTGGACAGTACGCAGCGCTTGCTCCGGGTCGGGAGCTTGATGCTGACCTGGTCGTCATTGATGTGGGTCGCCATCAGAGTCGTGATGCCATTGTTGGTTTTACGCAATCAGCGGCTTTCCGGTTGGACCCTTTTACCGGCGAGAGAACGAAGCTTGCTGACATCTCAACCATCTTTGGCTCGGCGATAAAAGATGCCCTACCCCACATTGATCTGTTCACCGACATTAACAGCGACGGCATGGATGATCTGGTGATACCGGGATTCGATGGTTTCCTGATTCACACCCAGCGCGCTGACGGTTCCTTTTCTGCACCGGTCAGTCTCCGGGCTCCGCCTATTGTTGAGCTCTCGTTCGATGATAATCCCTGGTATCAGCCGCGGCAAAAATATATTGCTGATGTGACGCTTGATGGCCGAAACGATGTTTCCGTCTTGATTAATAATCAGCTGCACGTGTTTCGGCAATTCGACAACGGGCAGTTTCTGCCGCGACCTTTAATGGTCGATACGGGTATCGATCTGGATTTCGGTGGCATGGAGGAGTTGAGTGTTTCCATGCGGGATATGGATCAGTCGGATAGCTTATCGAGGGCTCTCATTAAGCTGCGAGATCTCGACGGAGACGGACTAACCGACATGCTGGTGATCTCTGTGAGGAGCCAAGGTGTATTCAAAAAACAGACTTCGTATCAACTTCATCGCGGCATCGAAGTTGAGGGGAAGCTGGTGTTTTCGCAAGAACCGGTAACGACAATAGAAAGCAAGGGTTACCAGTTTGAAATCGAGGCCGTGGATTTTAACAATGATAACCAGACAGATATGGTGATTTCTGCCGTTGATATCGGACTCGGCAAAGTGCTGGGAGCGCTGATTACCGGGTCAGTCAAAATTGACCTGAACTTCTACCAGATGAGAGAAGGGCTTTATTCCGCTAAACCCGATTTGAAGCGGGAGATTACGGCAACGTTTGATCTGCGCTCCGGGGATTTCTTTTTCCCTTCTGTCCTGATTGCCGATGCCGATGGCGATGGCATCGATGACCTGCTGATTCAAGAGGGAGAAGATCAGCTTGATGTTTTTCTAGGTACGGGTGATGCCAGTCTGTTTTCGAACTCGCCAACGGTCATCGATGTGCACATGCCTTCGGATCCTGAACTTGTTGGTGTCGCAGATCTCAATCGGGATGGCAAAGTTGACTTGGTGATGAGGCACGAGCCCAGCAGCGGTCCAAAGAAGGTTGTAGTTTTGGTCAGCGAGTAAACCCTGCGCAGGTCTCTGAACAATCAAACGACCATACGGTTTGAACAATGTGCTTAACAAAGTGTCCGGTAACACTAGACCAGATCACAGAGCCAAGTGCCATAGTGAACGGCCACCACTCTGACACTTGGCTCTGCCCCCAAACTTGTAGTGAACGGGCATCACACTGACATTTGGCTCTTATCGAAAACCTGAGATCGATTAACTTGTTCAGAGTTTTCCCTGGGCATACTGAAAAAGCCGATAGGTTGGTATGTCATCCAGCAGGGCAAAACTTCCCTCACCTTTCCGTGCGACACACACAAACTCATCGTTCCCACAAAACGTAAAAAAACCAAGTCAAAAACCGATCAAAGTGAATGCACATCGATAGCAAAATCCGAATCGGCAGATGAATTGATCGCACCTCTGACCTGGGCTCAGCGACTCAAACGAGTCTTTAATATGATGGGGTCGCCTTCGGATTT
>JBLIIB010000037.1:0-18183 GCA_047634795.1 Candidatus Azotimanducaceae bacterium
GAAGTCGATGTTGCTGCGCTCGTTCGCGAAGCTATGGCTACCTCTGGCATTGCACCCACGGCGTTGGCGCTGGAAATTACCGAAGGTTTGGCGATGAAAGATTTAAATCGAAACACGGCGATGCTAAGTGATCTCAAAAACTTAGGTGTAAATATTTCAATGGATGATTTCGGCACAGGGTACTCTTCTTTGTCCTATTTAAAGCGCCTCCCGCTGACGACACTAAAAATTGATAAGTCATTTATTATGGATATTCAAGACAATGAAGATGACCAAGAAATTACACGGGCGATCATTGCCATGGGCCAGAGCTTAAACCTAGCTACGCTCGCCGAGGGCGTTGAAACCGAGGAGCAGCTTGCTATTTTAAGTTGCTACGGTTGCGACTATATTCAAGGTTATTACTACAGCAAACCACTGCCGGCTGATGACATGACAAATTATCTTCAGCGAGCATGACAGGCCCTTGTTCCTTTAGTTTGTAATGATGTCCAGGAAGGTCGTTTCCCGCAGCCATATCCATTTGAAGCGCTTCGCTGCCGCGACCATAGTCTTAGTCCTAGTCCTAGTAACTTTCTCTGGTATGTCTAGCGCTACTAGCAAGCTATCCGCTGCCTCGTTTAGAAATTTTGACGACTCTGATGGTTTGTCGAACACTGCTGTTCTCGATATTGTCAGAGACTCTCAGGGTTTTGTTTGGGTTGCTACTCAATCTGGATTAAATCGATTTGACGGCTACGAGTTTAAGAGTTACCTCCACCAAGAAGCTGATGAAAATTCTATTGGAAACAACCATGTCTCCGCATTGATGATTGCGGAAGACGAAAAGATTTGGGTTGGTACTGATTCGGGCGTGTACATTTTTGATTCCGCGACCGACACTTTTGAGCCGCTTGGAGGGATGGCTGGAAAGCCATTGTCTAAGGTGAAAGCTATCTTTCGTGATTCTTCAGGAAGTAAGTGGATAGCCAGCAATAGCGGCCTGTATCGTATAGATAAGAACGGTCGGTGGTCTCGATTGTTTGATCCCTTTTTCCGGCAACAATTCTATAACAAAGGCGCTCGCGTAATTTCCATCTTTGAAGATAGATTTGGAACGATTTGGCTCGGTACAAACGGTCATGGGGTTTTTTACATTCTCAACGAAGCTTTAACCTATTTAGAATTAGGCGATAGGGGGAAAGGGCTCCACATTCGTTCATTTGCGTTCAATGAAGTAGACAAAACAGTCATCGTCTCAGCGAGATATTCAGGTGTATTTCAGTTTCAGCACCCCCGATTCGGAAGTGCGTCAGAGCTAGACAAGATAGATTTGGGAATCAGTGGTTCGCGTGCTCTTCTTGAACTCGATGATGGGCGTATTTTGATCGGGACAGATGAGGGTTAGTAGAGTGGAACTTGACCACGAGTGAGTTTGAAGCCCACAAACATGACCCTCTGAGTAATAGAAGTATTGGTCATAGTGTCGTGATCACTTTGTACAAAACTGCGGACAATGAAATTTGGGTCGGCAGGCTCACAGGGTTGAGCTATTGGGATCACGGTCGAACAGCGGCAACACACGTGTCTCCTACAGAGCATTTCCCTGAATTCGCTACCGATAGTTATGTCACCGCGCTTACGACAGATTCTGAAGAGAACCTCATCTTGGCGACACTAAATTCAGGATTGTTCGTTGTATCCATGGGGAATAGAACCGTACTTCCGATATCCCCAAAAGTGTCTGAACTTTCCGATTCGCGTATATCATCTGTACTGCGGTTCGATGATGAACTGTGGGTTGGTACTTTAAGTGGAGGCGTGAATCTGGTGTCTAGAAGCGGCATTCAGGTATTTAACAACGATCCACTAGATGAGACTTCGTTGAGTTCAAACGTGATTACTGACATTTTCAAGGATAGTAAGTCAAGAGTTTGGGTAAGTACCTATGGCGGCGGCCTAAACATGTTCAAAGGTGATGCGGAATTCCTTCGGATTGCTGAGCCAAGAAGAATGAACCATCTATCAGCATCCAAATTTTTGTCGGTAAAGGAGGACCATAGAAAACACCTCTGGATGGTAGAAGAAGATTCAGGATTGGTTCATTTAGACCCGATATCGGGAAAATTCAATCGCTTTACGTATGAATCCGGTAACTCAAAGAGTATCCCTGAAGACTCACTGTATTCGCTTGCGACTACGGATGAAGGTGTTTGGGTGGGTTCGGCGAATATGGGAGCAGGCTTGCTCAACTTGGATACTGAACAAGTTATTCGGTTTCCCGCTATGGGAGCTGTATACAGCATCATTGAAGACATGAAGGGGAATGTTTGGTTCGCGAGCTCGGACGGGGTATATGTAAGAAGGAGGCAGTCGGGCGTCGTCGAACACTTTGGAAAAAATAACGGATTCCAGTCGTTTTCATATAGTACTGGAGCGGCATTGAGGCTTTCGAATGGGTTAATTGCCTTTGGTGGTGAGAAAGGAGTTGATATTTTTGACCCCGCTACTCTTAGCAAAAGTTCTCGAATCGCACCGCTTAAACTAGTGGGGTTAGAAATAAACCATCGGGCCGTAGACGAGCCACCGGTGTCTACAATAAAGGATATTTCGCTGACGCATGACCACACGACCTTACAACTGCGGGTGGCGGCTATCGATTTTGCAGCACCTCATAACAATAGATATAAGTACCAACTTGTTGGCTTTGACAAAAACTGGATTGACAACGGAACCACTAGAACAATCACCTATACCAACCTGGACCCTGGTTCTTATACGCTCAAAGTCCAAGGCACGAATAGTGATGGTGTTTGGAGCTCTAATGAGCTCTTAATCCCAATCGCTATCTCACCTCCTTGGTGGGCAACTTGGTGGGCTTTCACTATCTACGCGTTGCTCTCTCTTTTCATGTTTTACCAACTATTGATTTTTGCTCGCAGAAGAGTGGACCGCGAAGCTGATAAAAATTTCAGTAGAAGAATGTTGCGGTACGTAGAATCGCTAGATGACACAGGCGAGTGTGTGATCAATGCGAACAGCAAGGGGAACATTCTGTTCGCGAACAGCGCTGTTAAAACGGTGCTTGGTAAAACCATGGATCAGGTGATGGGACGATCCTTCTTTCAGACACTGTTCCCTTCGCCTGCTGAACAAGACAGAGTTAGAGAGATTCTTGAAAGTGATGGAAGGTTCTTGGAAGAAATAGCATACGAATTACCAGGTCAGAAAAAGGCAAGAATTGTCGAGGTCAGCATCACCAAGGCGGACAATCCGGGTGTCGACGATATCGCGTTTGTAAGCGTGGTGCGTGACGTGACAGCGCATGCGCTGGCAAATCGCGAATTACAGAAGCAGCACGAAGAACTCCAGCGTGAGCTCAAGGCGACAGTCCAAGAACTCGAAGATACGCAGCTGGAAAGTGAGCAAAACCAGAGTAACTTAGAGAAGCACGTCGAGCTCAGAGAGAAACTGCTGCGAGATGTGCACGACAGAGTGAATGATAACTTTCATATGTTGGCGAGCTTGTTAAATATTCAGTCCAGCAAGCGCCCAGATGAGTCCTCAAAGAAGTTGTTGGATGATAGCCAGCAGCGTTTGTCGGCGGTCGCTCTTGTTCACGAAAATCTTTTGCACGCGAAGGATTTACGTACCGTTGATCTTGGCAACTACATCGATTCGCTAGCTATTATGCTTTATCGAAAACATGCGCCCAAAGATCTGAAAATTCAATTGATTAAGGAAATTGAACCCATCCAACTAGACATTGAGCAAGCAGTCCCTGTTGGCCTGATAGTGAATGAGTTGCTGACCAATGCGTTAACACACGCCTATTCGTCAAGACACTATGGTTCAGGAAAGGTCAGTATTAAACTTTATCAATCGGCTTCCGATTGCGTTTGCGAGGTGTCTGACGACGGAGATGGCCTGCCGTCAGATTTTAATCTGGGGGCCAGTGAGTCTATGGGGCTTGAAACTGTTGCGATCCTCGTAGAACAGCTAGGTGGGAGCTTCAGTCGTTCCGGCAGCGTCGGCACCACTTTAGAGTTCCGCTTTCGTATGGAAGCGTAAACTAGCCCATCTTGGGTTTGGTCATCGTTTCAAGTATTCTTCATCCATAATCTTTTTGCGAGAAACCCATGAGCGATCTTGAAGAATCTTTTGAAGATGGTGTGCTAACGCTCACCATGAACAGGCCTAAAGCGCGCAACGCGATGAGCGGTCCCATGATGACGGCGATGCAAGAGGCGATTCCTCGTGCGGCAGTTGACCCAGAAGTAAGGTGCGTCGTGCTGACGGGTGCCGGTAGTGCGTTCTGCGCTGGTGGTGATGTGAAAGGCTTTGCGTCTGATGCTGGTAGCAAAGAAGCTTCATCCGGTGGTGGTACATCGCTCGAAGCTAAAGTGCAGGGACTCCGGCAGGGCATGGAATTGTCTCGTTTGCTTCACACCATGCCTAAGCCTACGTTAGCGATCATCCCTGGTCCTGCAGCGGGCGCCGGTTTGTCACTCGCGCTGGCCTGTGACATGCGCTTTTGTCTAGACACTGCAAAAATCACTACGGCCTTTTCAAAGATCGGCGCTTCTGGTGATTATGGCGGATCATATTTTCTGCCACAGCTGGTAGGTGCGGGAAAAGCGCGAGAACTCTATTTCACGGCTGATATTGTGACCGGACAGCAGGCTTACGAAATGGGCATGGTCACGAAAGTTGCCAGCGCGGATACGTTTCAGGAAGAATCCACTGCCTACGCGAAATACCTGGCAGGTTTACCGACGGTTGCGATCGGCTACATGAAGAAGAATCTGAACGCGGCGCAAAACGCCACGCTAAGTGATGTGTTTGATCTTGAAGCGGCGCATATGATGCGTACATTTATGACGGAAGATCATAAGAGTGCAGCCATGGCTTTTGTGAACAAGGAAACGCCTGAATTCAAAGGTCGTTAAAATCTGAAAAAGTTTTAAAAAAAGGCCCGGTGAGAACCGGGCTTTTTAGTTTTGGCGTTGCACTTAATTAGGCCGAAGCATTTAATTAGGCCGCAGCGCCGATCACCATATCCGCGAGTTTGGTGCGGTGATACTTTCCATCGCCGAACAGCACGTGGTTGTGCATTTGGCGTTTGAAGAATATGTGCACAAAACATTCCCACGTAAATCCGATTCCGCCATGGAACTGAACTGCGCGGCTAGAGGAAAATACTGCCATGTCACTTGCTTGTGACTTAGCCATACGTGCCTGCAACTCTGCATCGGGTTCGCCGCAGTCGATGCTGCAAGCCGCGTTGTAGACCAGAGACTTGGTTCTATCGATGTCTAGCATCACATTCACAAGCGGATGTTTGACGGCCTGAAAGAACCCCAGGGGATGATCAAACTGTACGCGAGTTTTTGCGTACTCTGTTGTCGTCTGTAATAGCCACTCCCCGGCGCCTACGATATCTGCCGAGATGATCGTGAGAATAGATGGAAGCGCGTCGTTCAGTGCTCTATCGCCTGCACCTTGGGCAGCGACTTCGATACAGTCCGTACCGCTAAACTCAATATGCGCCTGGTCTCTCGTGAGATCGATAATACCGTCGGCAATGATGTTGATATTGGCGGCAGCAGCGTCCACTTGATACAAGCCAATGCCGTTTTCACCGCGCGCGCTTACAACAAATTGGTCCGCTTTCATCGCGTCCTGTACGAACCAGGCAGTACCCTTGAGTTTACCGTCTGTCACTGTGACGTCAGTATCAGCCGATTCCCAGGAGCCTTTCTCATTGGTGATGGCGAGCGTCGTTGCTTTGCCTCCTGCGATATCACCGAGTGCTTTCATCGCCGCATCTGTACCGCAACTCTTCAGTGCGAAGGTAGCGAAGTACGTGCTGATCAGTGGTGAAGGAAAGGCAGCCTTGCCGGCTTCTTCTGCGATCGCGACTGCTCCAACTAATGGCATGCCTACGCCGCCGGCGTCTTCTGGAACACAAACAGCTGTCCAGCCGAGTTCGACGATCTGTTGCCATAGGCTCTTGTCCCAAATACATTCTATGGGGCGGTGAATGCTAGGGTCGTGTGCGACTTGAGCATGAATTTTGTCTGGGCTGCAGTTGTCAGCGAAAAATTTACGCGCAGAATCGCGCAGCATTGTTTCGTCTTCACCAAAGCCAAAGTTTTTAGGTTGTTTAGCCATGAATATCTCCTTACTTCGACTTAGGCAGGCCAAGAACCCGCTCGCCAAGAATGTTTCGTTGAACTTCGTTTGCACCGGCAGCAATAGTGACGCCGAACGAGTTCATGTAGGCAAGCGGCCATTGACCACCGGCTGGTGCGTTTTCATCATTGACGTAAAGGGTCGAGGCTGCGCCTTCAACTTCATAACCGATTTGTTGCAGGTCCTGGGCTATCTCGGTTGCGACCAATTTGAACTGCAAGGGAATCCGCATGGGGTGATCGGTAAGCTCAGGTACGCCGGCGCGTCGTTGGTTTTGCCGGAATGCTTCCTGACGAACCATCATTTTCATGATGTCGTCACGTATCAGTGGGTCATCTGCTGCGGTCTTGCCGTTGCGCTGGTGCTGTTTCGCGAGTTCTATTAATGCCATAGCGCTTGTTGTTTGTGACCCTGCTTCTTCTCCTAGAGACATGCCTCCTGAAACCGGTGTCGCCATTGGGCCAGCGCCGCGCTCGTGCGCCAGCGTGGTCATCGCTACCTTCCAACCAGCACCGACGTCGTCAAGCCGGTAGCGATCGTCTACAACGAAGTCGTCGAAGATCACTTCATTGAAGCCGGTTTCTCCGGTCAACTTAATGAGAGGTCTTACGGTGACGCCTTTCCCCAGGGCTTCTTTGATGGGTACCACAAAGTAGGATAGGCCATTGTATTTGTCGTCTTTGCTGGTTCTGCAAAGCAGGATCATCCAGGTCGCGAAGTGTGCAAGTGATGTCCACACCTTGTGGCCGTTGATCACCCAGTTGTCGCCATCACGTTCGGCAAAGGTCTGTTGATTGGCCAGGTCTGAACCTGCGCCGGGTTCGCTGAAGCCCTGACACCAGATTTCTTCGCCTGAAAGTAGTTTGGGCAGGAGTTCTGCTTTGACGTCTTCCCGGCCGTGGAAGAGTACCGTTGGGGCTGCCATACCCATACCGATGATATTAGGGAGGTAGGGCGTTTTGGCCCGCTGCATTTCTTCATTAGCAATGGCCTGACATTTTTCCTTTCCGCCGCCGCCAACTTCTTTCGGGTAGTCGCAGCCGATCATGCCCGCGTCGTATGCAGACTTCTGCCACTTTTGCAGCCAGGCCATTGCATCTGGATCGCTAAGTTCAAGCGCCCCCTGAGGTATTTTTACCGGAGGTCGACCGGGATGATTATCTGCCAGCCACTGCTGGCAATGGGAACGAAACTCTGCTTGTTCCGGGGTGTCCTTTTTTTGTGATTCGGACATTCCTGACTCCTGTTAAATGAATCTTTTGGCGAGGGTTTATGTAACGCATTTTTAAGCGTGCGCACGATAAGTACTAAATGCGTGTTGTACCTCAAATATGACAATTTGTCACTTCTACAACCCGTTAACGCACCATCATGGTGCGAATAAGTGATGGCCTTGTTCATCACAAGGCGGGTGGAAAAAAGTAACGGGATACGTCTGATAATAGCGCGTAAAAAATAACTATAAACGGGAGCAGGCATGTATATATTTAAAAATAATCACCAAAAACGGGATTATGAGCGTTATGGCCTGATTGCCTGAAGAAATACCTTGTTGGCCGCGCCTCTCGCGTCCCAATTCGGGCATTGCCCGCATAAAACCGTCGATCACCCAAATTCCACCGCTCATCCAGAATCCCCGGTTTGTGCCGATATAGATGTAAAAAGCTCTTACATGTTGGTTACTAAATGCCGGGGTATATGGAGGTTGGGTTTACTAGAATCCACAATCCAGAGGTCCCTCTGTCTGCCTTAAGACAGCGTGTGCCGGGCAAATTAAAATAATGAGTTTTGGGAAAGCACTGTGACAAAGAAAATTAGATTCCAAGTCCTTGAACCGCGCATCATGTTGGATGCGGCGGGGATGGTGACGGCTGTCGAAACGAGTTCGGACCATCAGAAGACTGACTTCCAGCAGATGCTCGACGCCACGTTCGTGCAGAACGAACCTGAACAGCCAGTAGACGGGTCTGAGGCAAGCCCAAATTCCACCTTCGAACTTGAAGAGGCTGTGGCCAGCGCGTTGCTGGGGCAGATTGAAAGCACCGCGCTCGTTGTCGTTGATACCAGTATCGATGGCTACGAACAGTTGTTGGCGGATGTAGAGCTCGGTGTTGAAGTTCTCCTCATCGATGGCGAGCATGAGGGTCTGCAGCAGCTCTCAGATTATGTGGCTGACCGAGATGATATTACTTCCATTCATATCCTGTCGCACGGTGACGAAGGCGAGCTAAGACTCGGCACGACAACCATCAACAATGAGAACCTGAACGAATACGCTGAGGCCTTTGAGCAGATCGGTGCGTCGCTCACGCAGGATGGCGATTTGTTTCTCTATGGTTGTAACGTTGCGGAAGGTGGCGCAGGTATTGATTTTGTTTCAAGGCTTGCAGAAATTACCGATGCGGACATTGCAGCATCGACGGACCTAACAGGTGATGCTGCACAGGGCGGTAACTGGGATCTTGAACACACAGTAGGAAACATTGACGGCGCAAATTTAGAGCTCACAAGCTTTAAAGGATTACTGTTCGCACCCGAACCACTCACGTTTAATAACCTTGTACTAACTTCTGGTGACGGCCAATCAGCCGGTTCTATTTGGATAGATACCGATGTAGGAACCTTTGGGGGTCAGACAGTTGAAGCTCAAATCACGCTGACAGAAGTAAAAAGTACGCTAGGTTCGACACCTGATGACCTGCCAACGCTTATTGACATTGACTACGCCCCCTTGGAACCAGATTCCTGGAATCCGCGTCTGCGTGAGCCAGTCAACGGTAACGCTTCTGGTGGTGACTATGAAGTCAGCTTTGTATTCGATGTCGAATTTTTTATATCTGGCACCGACACAGTCTTGGTGTTGGATACCTATCTCACACCATTCGATATCGATGGTTCACCGGGCGATTCACTTACAGGAGAATTCGTTTCTGTCACCGCGCCCGTTGTATCGGTTGTCTTAGATGGCGGTACGCCTGGCACGAAACTGGATTTTGACATTACCTATGATGGGGCTGATACCACTGTACTACTGACTACTGACGCTTCAGTTTCGAATTCGGGCATCAACGATAATGAGCCATGGCTCGCGCAGTTCCAAGTGGTCCAAGCTGATAAATTCACCATTGAATTAGGTGTGGCTGTTGAATCTGGCGGCAACTGGATCACGAATCAGGATCGAGTGTCATCCATTTTGTTTAATGAAGCGACGTTCACGACGCCAAATACAATTAGTTTGCCGATCATTGATCTAGATGGCGATAACAGTGGTACAGCTACCGAACGTGATTATTTAGTCGGTCCATATTTCAACGGTGAGGCCGCTGTTCCTATCGCAGACAGTGACGTCACGATCACGGACACTGACCCGAACTCGGTCACCATGAACTCAGCGACAATTGCGTTAACCAATGCGATGACCGGTGATGAATTAAATGTCGGTACCTTGCCAGCAGGTATCACGGCAACGGGTGGTGGATCTTCGAGCATCCAATTATCAGGCGTTGCCAGCATTGCTGACTATCAGGCTGCGATTCAGGCGATTGAGTTCTCGAACGATAATGCAATCATTGATGGTACGGATCGAACCATCCAGGTTCAGGTATTTAACGGCGACGTTCTGAGCCCCATTGCCACGACCACGATTAAGATGTTTGGTACGCCAACGGTCGATTCGTTAACGACCTCTGATCAGCAGCCAACGGTTACCGGGACTTATGACAGCTCTAGTGCCACTGAGCTTTCGGTCACGGTCAACGGTATCGCCTACACGCTAAGCGACCCTGAACTCACCTCGGTTGGTGACGTCTGGAGCCTCGACCTGAACGGTCTGCAAACGCTGCCGTTTGGTACTTACAACATAGAGGTTGATTCGTCTGATGGTACAAGTGATGTCTCGGACACGACAATTAGTGAACTGCGAGTTATCAGCTCTCCTGAATGGTCGATTGTTGGTGCCTCCAACGCAGAAGAAGGCGGGTCGGCGCAATATACCGTTTCATTAGAAGGCTCAGAGGCACTTGCGGCATCGGATACAGTGTCCGTGGTGGTTAATCTTGTTGATGTCGATACCGCACCTGCCGATTTTGATGCGACTCTGGATAGCCTGCTGACAACTATTGCATCAGGCCGAGCAGATCTTTCTTACAATTCGGCGTCCAACAGTCTGACATTTACGTCCAGTGGCGGCGATGCGATGGCAGATGTCACTATTGTGCTGCCGATTACAGATGATGCTACGGTCGAACCTGATGAGGAGTTCAATCTCACCTTATCTGCGCCGAACAACTCAAGTCTCACCGCTGAAAATAGCGTGAGTACGATTGTTACGGATGCGAACGAGTTGCCTGAGATCGCTTCGCTCACAGCAGACAGTCCCACATTTACCGAAGGTGATGTTTCGCCGGCAGGTATTTTCAGTGGTGCTTCTGTCGATACGATTGAATCAAATCAAACCGTTGAGCAAATTCAGTTCACGGTGGATAACTTATCCGATGGCGCACTCGAAGTTGTGAACGTCGACGGTACTCAGGTTTCGTTAGTTAATACCCCTTCAGGGACGACAAGCTCAAATGGATACGAGTACTCGGTTTCAGTTGTGGGTGGTGTCGCAACGGTAACCGTCACGACTACGGGTAGTACTGAACTTCAAGCCGAAACGCTCCTCAATGGTTTAAGCTACCAAAATAACAGCGTAGACAAGCCCACAGCGGGTGATCGTGATGTCACGGTGACGAGCATCACAGATAGTGGTTCTGACAATAATGTTCGAACCACAGGCTTGCCCGGCGCGTCAACGGTTACAGTTGAAGATGTTAATGACGCGCCTGTCGTGTCACCGCCGCCATTATCGCTGGCCTATACGGGCCCATCAATTTCTATCGACGGCGCGGGTTTTTCAGTTGACGACGTCGACTATGGCGCCGCTTTTACAGCAACAGCTACTCTGACTGTTACCGAAGGTACGATTTCAATCACGCCAGGAAGCTCTGGTGTGACTATTGACAGTGGCGACGGTACTCAAACTGTTGTGATCTCTGGCACGATGTCGGAAATCGATAGTCTTTTGCGTGGTGATAGTTCGGGTGCCGTGGATTACACGTCAACCTCAACGAGCAACGACACGCTGACTGTATTGGTCAGCGATGGCGGTGGTACCGGTGGTGCAGCTGAGTCTGGCAGCAACCTGCTGACAATCACCAAGGCGGCGCCCGGTAACACTGCTCCAGTAATTGACACACTAAACGGTGACACGCTCAACTACGCAGAAGGCGATTCTGTTCAAATACTGGATCAGGGCACCGCCGCGCAGGTGACCGATGTAGACGAAGTGTTTGCCACCGGTGATTTTGAGGGTGGTCGTCTAATTATTACACCGGCAGGAAACCTTACAGCCGAAGACAGGTTTGGTATCGACGAGTCTGGCGATATCAATGTGACGCCAAGTGGATTGGTGCAGTATCTGGGCACAACAATCGGTAACAGTTTTGGGACATTCAGTGCCACAACGGGTGGGTATGTCTCGCTGAACGCAGACGCCTCGCCAGAAGCTGTGACGGCGTTGATGCAAGCCATTACCTACGAGAATATTGCAGGCGCTGATCCAACAGCGGGTGCTCGCACCGTTGCTTTTAGTGTTGAAGATGGTGACGGCGGCACGAGTAATGTTGCGGTTGTCTCGATTAATGTCAGTGTGACTGCTGATCCACCGGCGATTGATCTCGATACCAACAACTCATCAGGTGCGACGGGCGCAAACTTCGTCAACGTGTTTGATCAAGGCACCGGGAGTCCGGTCAGCATAGCCGATACAGCGGATGTATCCGTTATCGACCCGGAAGGCAATGACATCAGTACCTTGACGATCGTGGCGGCTGATATCAAAGACGGGATATCGGAACTACTGGACTTTAATGGCACGCTGATTACGCTCGAAGCGAGCGACACTCAAACGAATATTGCTGTAGGCGGCGTTAATATTGACGTTGTTTATACGTCCGGTTTTGAAGGCGGATTATTTGCCATTACGGCCAACGGTGGCGGCGACCTGTCTACCGCTGAGGTTCAGGCGATCCTCGCAGATATTGACTATGACAATGCCTCTGGTTCGCCGACGGTATCGCCGAGCCGAGTATTCACAGTGACCGCTCAGGATACGACAGGTCAAACTAGTCCTTCAGCCACCAGTACGATATCTATTAATGCAGCGCCAGTGGTGAGTTTGGATGTTGATGATTCTGAAGGTAATGCGCCCGACTACAACGTAACCTTTGCCGAGAATGGCGCAGCCGTGAACATTACTCATTCGGACGCTTCGGTCATTGATGATAATGTCGGCGATGTCGTTGTGCTCACCATTGCAGCATCCAATATTCAGGACGGGGCAAGCGAAATACTGTCGTTCTCTGGAACTGATTTTGTTCTCGACGCTTCAAATCAGGCGTTTGGTGACATCACTGTAGGCGGTGTCACGGTCGACGTTGTTTATAACGGTTCTACTCAGACATTTACCGTTACTGACAGCGATGGTGTTAGCGGATTAAGTCCTGCCGATGCGATATCTGTACTCCAAGGCATCACTTACAGCGATATTTCGGATACGCCGAATGATACGGCAACTCGAATACTAACGATCATCGCGAATGACGGCACCGCGTCCAGCACTGCGGTCACGAGTAATATCAGTGTCACGGCGTTTAACGATGCGCCAATCATCAATGATCTTAATGGGCGTAACACGACTTATATTATTAGCAGTGGCGCAAGCGTCATAGATGCTTCTTCTGTCGCAAATGTCATAGACCCTGAAGAAAACTTTGATACCGCGCCAACCCCTTCAACCCTGACGGTTAGCTTTTCAGCCGGCGCAACGGGGAACGACACACTCTCGATCCGCAATGAAGGCGCTGCCGCGGGTCAGATCGATGTTGTCGGTTCGGATGTCAGATTCGGTAGTGTCATTATTGGCACCGTGGCGGGCGGCGCGTCCGGCGGTGATCTGGTGATCAGTTTTAATGCCAGTGCTGATTCTGCGGCTATTGGTGCGTTACTGAACAACATTAGCTTTGATTACTCGAATACTTTGACCGGGTCACGAACCGTTGACTTCACATTGGTCGATGATGAAAACGCCTCCAGCAATATTGCATCTCTGGATATCATCATCGGCAACGATGTTGTCGCGGCAAATGATAACTATGACATTGACGCTGGTGATGGATCTATTTCAGCGGCGGCACCTGGGATATTGGATAACGACTCGAATATTGTGACCCCGGGTGCGACGTTGAATTTTGATGCGTCCACGAATGGTGGCGGCACAGCAACCTGGTCGGATGACACAGGTCTCGCAGGGTTCGATTGGACGTTCACAAATGTCACGCACAATTCGTCACCGACCACCAGTCTGCCTGGCATTACGGAATCTTACACATTTGGTGCTACCAGCGCTGCGACAACCACAAATTTTGGGAGCATTGCTGGAGATCCTAATGACGCAGATGCGTCCTTCGAGTTGTGGTTTAAACCGGATGATTTAGTCGGGGATGAGATGCTGTTCGAAACCGGTGGTGGCAGCAACGGCTTCGCAATTTATCTCGAAGACAATTTGCTCTATGTCTCCGCACGATCGACTGCTGTCGATGTATCCACAGATATTGCTGGTCTGGAGGGCGACTTTATTCAGGTGGTGGGTGTGGTAGACCTGACCAATGATCTACTCAATCTTTATGTTAACGGAAGCCTTGCAGCATCCTTGACGTTTACAGGTGGTGATTGGGACGATGGCAACGACGCTGGATTAGGTTCGGTTAATGGCACAAGCGGGGCGCAAAATGGTGGGTCCTACGATAGTTTCCAAGGTGAGATAGCAAAGCTAAGGTTCTATGAGTCCGCTCTTTCTACGAGCGAAGTTCTCGAAAACTACAATGTGATTAGCCAAAGCGGCACTGGTTTAACGGTGTTTCAGGTGAATGCTGAAACTAATGAAGCCAACGATGTTACCGGCACTTACGGGGATATCGATTGGGCCACTGATGGTAGTTTTGTATATAACCTGGATAACGCGAATCAAGATGTTATCGATCTACAGCTAGGTAGCACCCTGACGGACACGTTCACGTATACCGTAGTCGATTCTACGAGTAATTCAGACACTGCCACAATCACGATTACGATCAATGGCACGAATGATTCGCCGGTGCTGGATCTTGACGCGAATAATAGTTCAGGCGCAATTGGTGCTGACTATGCCAGCCCATTCATCTTAGGCGCAGATACAAACGTCGATATTGTCGATACCGGTGATATTACGCTCACCGATGTTAACGACCTTACCTTCCCCTTGTTTACCATCACCGTTGGCGGTTTGCAGGATATCGGCGTCAATGAAGAAACACTGACGGTTGGCGGCGTAACGTTTGATTTGAATACCAATGATCCAACGACCAACGTAACGGTTGGCGGCGTGGTTTACGACGTCACGTACACGTCCGGGGTGCTGACAGTTTCCAAAGACGGGGGAGCATTTGTTTCTGCGGCAGAAGTCACCGAGTTCCTCAAAGGCACGCAGTACGCCAATAACGACCTTGCAACGCCGACAGTGGGCGATCGAACGTTTGCTGTTGTTGTGTCAGATGGCGACGATGATTCAGCTGTCGCAACCGCGACAATCAGTGTTGTTAACGACGATCTCGATGACCCCATCGCCAATGATGACACCTTTAGTGTCGACGAAGGGGCTACCGACAATCTGGACCTTATAGGTACAGGCGGCGGTGGTCAGGATAGTGACGGTGCTGGATCAGGGATATTGTTGTCTTCAATTATCATCCAGTCTGATCCTTTGAACGGAACGATTACTAGTATTAATGCCGATGGTACCGTTGACTACGAACATGATGGTAGTGAAAGCGCGACCGACACATTTACGTATACGATCAAAGACAAGGTGGGTAACGAGTCTGCACCGGCCACGGTAACCATTTACGTGAATCCGCTTAACGATCCCCCTTTCATAAATGATCTTGATGGGGATGAAGTTCGTTATGGGTTAGGTACCGGCGCGCAGATTATCGATGCAGGCGTATCAGCGAATGTCACAGATGTTGATAGTGCTGATTTTAATACCGGGACCTTGACGGTTGCATATCCCGTGTCCGGTGCGACAACGGAAACGCTCGGGGTTAACGACCAAGGTGCGGGCGTAGGAAATATTTCCTTGTCGGGATCTGACGTTCAGTATGATTTCGGCGCGGGTCCCGTCACGATAGGTGCGATTGACGGAACCAATGATGGTTTAGCCGGAGCCACTTTAGACATTACATTTAACGGATTGGCAACTCAGGCCGCTGTTGATGCGTTAGTCCAGAACATTACCTATGCTAACTCAACAACAGTTGGTGGTTTCGCGTCTGCTCTGACCTTTACGATTACAGATGGCGATGGTGGCACAAGTAACGCTTCGTCAGTGTCCATCCAGAATGAACTGGCCGCTGCTGACGACGCACAGTCTACAGATGAAGACACAATACTCGACCGCGACGATACGGTTAGCGTCGGCGTTCTAGGTAATGACGCTAATGCTGTAACCTCGGGGGCTCTGCTTTCCTTTGACCCCGCGAATAATGCGGGTGCAGATCCATGGCCTAATGATGCAGGGACCGGCACTTCTCAATTTGATTTACTAGGGACATCGACAAGTAATTTCAACTACTTGACGGGTTCGAGTTCACTGCCTGGGATCACATCAAGCTTCGAGTTTCTTGCAGACGGAACGTCTGACATTGCTTTTTCTGGTGCAAGTATTACGTCGCTTGATTCCTTCGGACAGAGCGAAGCGGACGCTACTCTTGAAGTCTGGATCAAGCCGGATTCACTCTCCGGTGGAAATCAGGTGCTCTTTGAGACAGGCGGTAGCACAGATGGACTAGCGATCACTTTAGATGGTTCGACGCTGGTCTTGGATGTTAGAGACGATAATGCTCAATTTGGGGCTGCCTCATTCGATATTTCGACCCTGGACATTACGGATTTTATTCAGGTCATCGCTTCCGTTGATCTCGTTAACAATCAAATCAACTTGTATGCAGTCGACAGCAATGGCCTTGCGCTCTCTGCGACGGGCATTGCGTTTGCCGGAACAGATTGGACGGGAAACGAAGCCGGCGGGCTTGGCACATTAGACGGTGCCTCGGCGATCGTTGCGGCAACTCCCGTCGACTTTGCGGGTGAGATTGCGCTGTTCCGTTATTATGATTCCGTACTGACGGCCTCTGAGCGAACTGAAAACTATGAGGCGATAGCGCAGCCCGATCTCGGTTTAACCGTGACTATGGTGACGGACGATGATGGCGATCCTATTTCGCTGGGTAGCGGTTTCACGACTGATCTTGGAGCAACGTTCACGATCAATTCGGATGGTACATATCTATACGATCCAATTGGCGCTGATCTTTTGCAGGATCTCGCATCGGGCGATTCAGAGACCGAAACCTTTAGTTATACCGTCACGGATAATCTGGGCAACACAGATACCGCGGAGCTTGTGATTACCACCACCGGTATTGACGATGCGCCAACGTTTACATCGACTACCACCTTGTCACCTACGTTCACTGAGGGTGACGCAACTGCTACTGATTTATTTACGGCAATCACGATTGATGCGATCGAGCCGGGCCAGACCATTGAGGCGTTAGTTTTTACGGTCACCAACGTGACGGATGGTTCGACCGCTGGTGACGACGAGTTCATCAATATCGATGGAACACAGGTAGCGCTGAACGATACGAATAGCGGTACCACCAGCGGCAGTACATTTGGCTACAGCGTCAGCTTGAACCCTACCGGCACGGCAACGGTCACTTTGACAACCGCGGGTGCCTCGGTTGGGGCGATTCAAACGCTCGTTGATGAACTCAGCTACGAAAACTCTGCAGAAGATCTTACAGAAGCCACTCGCGCGATCGCGTTTACCAGCATTCAGGATTCGGGTTCAGGATTGAACCCTGCAGATGAAAATACGGCTTTGGTGAGCCTGCCGACGAGTTCCGTGGCGGTCGTTGGCGTTGATGATGCGCCGGTTGTGACGGCCACAGTTAACCCATCAAACTTTATAGAAGATGGGGTAGTTGCATCTGGCCTCTTTACATCAGTATCCGTTGACCCGATTGAAGCCAGTCAGACCTTTAACGAGATCGTGATTACGGTCACGGGTGTCGACGATCCGGGAAACGAAGAGCTCAGTATTGACGGTTTTAATTTTGGTCTAAATGATCAATTGACCACCACGAATACGTCCACGACTTCAGCCTTGGTTTCCTTGGCTGTCAATAATGTCGGCGCCATATCGACTGTGACTTTGGATGTGACAGGTGCAACAGCAGCGGAGGTTGAAGCGCTAATTGAAAGCATCACTTATGAACACGTTTCAGTTGAACTGGGCGGCTCAGGCGGTCCAATTGAAGGCGACCGTTTGATCGCAGTGACCAGTATTACGGATAGTGGTGTAAATACAGTTCTTAATGAGAACCAGACGGTCTCTCCATCTTTGGACTTACCGACGGCAGCGCTAGTTTCCGTTGTTGATAGGCCGTGGCTAGATATTAGTGCGGATGATCTCACTCTCAGTGACGGCGAAACGACAACGCTGACGTTTATATTCTCTGAAGAAGTTTCGAATTTTGATGTTTCAGATATTTCCTTTTCTTCGGGGACGTTGGGGCCACTTAGCACAACAGACAATATTACCTTTACAGTCGCGTTCACCCCTGATGATGATTTCGAAGGTACGGCGACCATTACCGTCGCCAACGATGTTTTTGATGATGCAGCGGGGATAGCGTCGGGTGATGGTGATTTCTTGGATATCACTGTCGATACGGGCGCGCCGACGTTTGCGGCTCAGACGCATGCTTATGTTGAGAACCAGGTTGCCGATGCGACGGTTGCGACGCTGACGTCGTCGGACAATGTTGGTGTGACGTCGTTTGTGTTCGCTGATGGCGGGTT
>JBLIIB010000038.1:0-18141 GCA_047634795.1 Candidatus Azotimanducaceae bacterium
TTAATATCTGATGGCCACTTACACTTGCCTTCTCAATATTCTGAATAGTTCTAATATCAATATCATCGGGGCTCACAATATTCAGGATCACCCTTTGCGCATCTTCCCCTAGATTCCAATCACCGCGGATACTCCCCGGGGGGACTTCAATGACCGCTGGCAATTCCCGTAGCATCCCGCTTTCGTGAACACTCGCGTATTCATCCAGCAAAAAACGAATCGCAAGCGCAGATTTATCGAACAGGAGCGACGCTGTCTCTGGGCTGCTTCGATATAGAAGATTGTAGGCCACAACCTTTAACGATTTGTCGTAGATCGGTTGGCGAACTACTTGAACACCAGGCAGGGTATCTTCGTTTACTACGATTTCCGCCTTCAAAACTGATGATTCCTTCTGGTTGTGGTGAAAATGCGCGTTCCCATCGGTTCCGCGCTTTGTCCTAAAGGACCATGTCCGGCACTGAAGGTCTGATATATGAACTCTATCGACTCACCCGCCTAATTCTTTAGGAAAACAAAGCTGCAGCCGTTCATGTATATCAAACAGTTAGCATTTTTCGAATCCTCTCTCCTTGTCGCGCTAAAGGCGTATGCCCAATAAGCCTCAGCATCGCGTTAATCCGAGAAAATACATCTCGATGATCGAAGCGCTTGTGCACATAGTCGTCAACACCCACCTCAATAAGTGATGACATAACACCAATATCTGTAGAACTACCGAAAACAAATATCCCCAACCTTGGGTTTTCCTCCCTGAGATGAACGACCAACCGGAGCAACGCTTGATCTGAAATATGTTGCCCAATAAGCGCAATGGAATAATTTCGTGTGGCTTTCGTCATCAATTCCTCAATCGACATCTGATCAAGCAGGCATCCGTGGTCCACCATCAGCTCAAATAGCTCCGAGCGAAGCGAATAGAAGCAACCAGCAACGGCAAAAGATCGTGATAGATTTTCAACCGAGGGGTCGATAGAGAAACCCCCAGCGAGACCGGACGTATCTGGTCGTTGAAGCAATAGTTCACTCAAAACAATGGCATCCAGTTTGCACGTCTATGTCTAACGTCAACTACTAATGATTCTTTAGCCCGAACACAGCAGAAGTATTTCACTACAGTTTTTTTCCCCGTTGCCGATACTTCATTTAGTCAAACCACAAACTCTCAAAGGGATTTGAATGAGCGAATTAGCAGTCAATGCTGAAACCCTGGTCAGCCAGTGCTATCAGCTGAAGTCACTACCGCAAGTCTTCGAAAAACTTCATTCCGTCATCAGTTCGCCGGATCACACTTCAGCAGACGTCGACGCGGTCCTGAGCACAGATCCTGCGCTTTCCGCACGAATCCTAAAGATTGTTAACAGCGCCTACTATGGGATTCCCCGCCAAATCGGCGACATCCTGTCGGCGATTATTATTCTGGGCGAGGACGATTTGCGGAATATGGTTGTCGCAACCTCATTGGCACAAACGCTTGAATCCTGTACGGGTCTAGACATCAAGAAGTTTTGGCGTAGAAGTCTACTCACCGGCCTGCTCGCCCGATCCATCGGCAAACAACAAAAACACAAATTCAAAGAACGCCTGTTCGTGACCGGTCTGTTGGCAGATGTGGGTCAATTGATTTTGTATCAAGACAAACCAGAGCTTCACGAAAAGATTCATTCACACAGCGCCGAGTTCGATCAGCAACTACACCTGACTGAGATCGAACTTATTGGGTTTTGTCACGCCGACGTTGGCGCAGTGCTAACGCGTCAGTGGCAATTCCCTGAAATGATCAGCGACGCTATCGAAGCGCATCATTCAACGGTTTCAATGGACGGTGAGTTTCAGTCACACCTCGAAATCATCGGACTGGCTGACCATGTCGCAGGATGCCTTCTTGATGGTGATGGTGAGTATTTATTGCCTCAACTCGGTGACCCGGATCTTAATGACGCCTTGGATAGCATCGTGCTAGATTCGATCGAGCAGCGAAACAGCTTGTACGAGCTGTTTTTTGGCCATTCATGATGAGCAATTTGAAACAAATCCTGATTGTCGGCAATTCGGAGCTTCGCGACAGCGCTAACGAGATTGATACCAAGCGATATGAATGTTTCATTACCGACTCTACGCAAGAGGCAAAAGCACTCATTGCGCATCATAGAATTGACCTGGTCATCAGTGACTATTCGTTGAGCAAACGCAGGCTGATCAGTCTGCAGAGGCAAGTCAAAAAAAACAAAGGCACGGTGATCATCTACACCGGCGAGAGCGCCCGTAGGCCATCACGCCAGGAGACCGGATCTGTGGCACGACTCGCTTCCGGCGAGCTCTGCATTACAAAAGACATTACCAATCTCCAAAGCCTGCCGCAGGTAATAGAACAGGCGTTATTCAATCCTGAAGACTACTTTACGTTCGAAGAACCGGCACAACCCCATGTGGTTGCTATTCTTGAGTCAACGACAGATTTCGTCGGGACCATGGATATTGACGGGTTCTTCATTTACCTCAATCAAAAAGCAAAAGATGTTTTGGAGATTGGACCCTACGGCGCAGATAAGCGAGTGCGTATTCACGACATTCTTGACCGCGAGAGCGCAACTCGTCTAAGAAAAGATGGCATGGTGGCAGCGATGACGGACGGTACATGGCGTGACAGCGATGCGACAGTAGAATTCGGACTGGAGCTGTTCCCCGCTTCATTACAGCTAATTGCACACCGCGATGAAAAGGGAAACCTGACGCACTTTTCTACCATCGTTCGTGATTTGACCGACATTCGTAACGCCGAGAAAGCGCGACTGAAACTATTATCACAGCTCCAGGATGCGCAAAAGATGGAGAGTATCGGAGAGCTTTCAGCGGCACTCTCACATAACTTCGGCAATATTCTGAACGGCGTCATGGGCTATGCCGAGCTGGGATTGAGATCGTCAAATCCGGAGCAGCAACTCAAAAGTATTATGGATACTTGCGTAACGGGATCATCCATCGTGAAACAACTCATGAGCGTAGCCACGCCCGAAAAATCCAATCTGAACGACCTGAACGCCAATCAATTGCTTGAAGGCCTCAAAGATTTGCTTCAAACGATCGTCGGGAATCATGTGGTATTAAATCTTAATCTTGGTCATGAGCTACACGCGATAGGCCTCAATACATCGGCGTTGCAACAGATAGTGCTGAACCTGTGTTCAAACGCCAGAGATGCTATCCATCACAGCGATGGGCGGATCAATATAACCACCCAGAACTGCAAAGGGGCTACATTTAGCGGCGCCGAAGGCGTGACTATTAGCATCGCAGACAATGGTGTGGGCATGGACGAGGAAACTTGTCGAAATGTGTTTACACCGTTCTATTCAACAAAAGGTGATAACGGCACAGGGCTTGGGCTGTCTTACGTGCACGAAGTTGTGTCCGAAGCAGGCGGTAATATTACCGTCGCCAGCAAGCCGGGTTGCGGCTCGACTTTTAAACTCTTTATTCCTAGAAGCCACAGGACGCATCCCGAAAATTCGGTCGAAGTCATACCACCGACCGAGCACAGAGAACGTTCAAGTTTCTTTCACTAGCGTTGATACAGACAGTATTCACCCATTGGATTCATACGATGACAATTGGACTCACTGCAAACCTGGGAAGATGCCTGTTCGTTTTGGCGGCACTACACTTCTCTTGTGGCATTCAGGCTGAAAACGACTACCTAAGCATCAAATTTTCGAAGAAGAACCAGTTAAAAACAGGGATGGTCTGGATGCAATTCAAGCCAAAACTGATCCTCGCAAAAAAACAGCGGAAGAACTGGTTTCAGAAGGTCACGGGCAATGATCAAAAGCCCAAACAGGTGCATACCAGCGCTGCTAAGAAAAATGAAGAAAGCCTCCCACAGGCCGCGGTTGGGAAACTGTTCTATACGAAATCTGATGGTCAAATAGCGAATTGTTCCGCAGCATTCGCAGGCGGACCTGATATCATAGTGACCGCAGCACATTGCGTAATGTCAGCGAACGGCGACTGGAATGGTAATTTCCTGTTCATTCGATCTTATGGCAGTGAGCACCATGACGTGTACGCCATAGAGTGTATTGCGACACCCGGTGAATGGGGCGAGCGTTCGGGTGACCTTCTCGGCTTTGATTACGCATTCCTGCGCGCTAATCGCATTGCCACATCGGGAAATCTCGACATTACCGACCGGCGCCCACCCAGCAGACTCATGCTTATTGGCTACTCCGACAGTCATCGTAACGGGAGAAAAATGATGCAATTAGATGTTCGGGTGATCAAAGAAGCACCCGGCAGGGTAGGTTCGAGAAAGCACCCAATGGGTGCAGGTAGTAGCGGCAGCCCCTGGCTTGCGCAAAAAACGGTATACAGTGTCAGTTCGTACTATAACGCTGACGAACAAGGCGTTATGTGGGGCCCACGCCTGTCTGAAAATACCCTGCATCTAGCCTCGTATACACGAAATGGGTGCGAAGACAGCAATCCGATCTAGACCGACAGAGTTGTTCAACTATGGCAAGGCCACAAAAATACAAAAGACGTAACTATCTCATTAACCCTGAATTTCAACTCAGGTTCATGGCTTACATTTCCATCGCCGTCCTCGCAGGTCTTTCAGTGCTGTACCTCAGCAATCTTTGGTACTTCGACCTCCTTCTGGATCAGGGCTACGAACTCGGTCTCGACCCTGGACACCCCTACTACGCTTTTATCGAAGACCAACGGACGTTACTCCATCGAACCTATGCATGCGTTTCAGTGATCGTATTTGTGCTACTAATGACCTTCGCACTGTTTCTCTCGCATCGAATCGCAGGCCCGGTATACCGGCTAAAAGTACAGATGCGGGATATCGTCGCTAAAAACGGCGACGTAAGACCCGTACACCTGAGATCAAAGGACTTTTTCCCTGAGGTCGCTGAAGAAATGAACGAAATGCTGGCTTATCTAAAGGAGAACGAAGGTTTTGGAACGATACGCCCCGACGATTCACTGAAAACAGTGGAAGGCGAAGAAGGAAGCGAGACGCGGGCGGTTGCTGCGCGATCTTCGGTGTCTGGTTGATCGATTATTGGTCGGGATGGCGAGAATTGAACTCACGACCCCTGCCTCCCGAAGACAGTGCTCTACCAAGCTGAGCTACACCCCGACTTAGCTTTCATCCTATCAACATTTCGCGGTGACTTCAGAGAAGCAAATCTTCGTTTTCCGAGAATTGAATCGAGCGTCGAACCGCCCCTCTCCCGAGCATAACCTTTCAAGTTACAATACGGTCACACTCACCATCCGCCAACCACTATGGCTGTACTCAATTTTGGCTCCTGCTGCATCGACAATGTGTATGCCGTGCCGCACTTTGTGACGCCGGGTGAAACCTTGCCCTGCGATTCATTCAACATTCACCCAGGCGGGAAGGGACTAAACCAGTCCATCGCATTGGCTTGTGCAGGCGCGGAAGTAAGACACGCGGGGCGCGCAGGTAAAGACGGGCAATGGTTAGTTGATCTTCTGACATCCCGCGGGGTCGATACTTCGCTCTTGGTGGTTGATCAAGGCCCAACAGGACACGCGAACATTCAGGTAACCCCGAAGGGAGAAAACGCGATTGTGCTTTTCGGCGGCGCCAATCGAAGAATAGATACGGCACAAATCGACACTGTCCTGTCACAAGCAGCGGCAGGCGATATACTCTTGCTCCAGAACGAAATCAGCCACCTCGGCTACCTGATAGAACAGGCATCCAGCAAATCAATCAGAATCGTATTCAATGCGGCGCCAATGACAGACAGCGTCAAGTCACTTCCGCTAGCCGCCCTTGAATTGCTGATTATCAACGAAGGTGAAGGTCAGGCGCTAACAGGCTCAAACCAGGCCGGTGATATCATCGAGTCACTTCAGCAACATCATCCTGAATTGAAAATACTACTCACGCTGGGTTCAAATGGATCAATTTACGCCGACAAAAATTCAATGCATAAACAAAGTGCCGAGTCGGTAGCAGCAATAGATACAACGGGCGCAGGTGACACATTCACGGGTTACTTTCTCGCAGGATACAGTAAGGGACTGGCAATTCAAGATTGCTTGCAAACTGCCACACGAGCCGCAGCGCTTTGCGTTACACGGCCGGGGGCAGCGAATTCGATACCATTCTTATCCGAACTCTAGCGTTTCACATTCAAAGAATTTAGAGCAAAAAAAAGCCGATCATTGACCGGCTTTTTCCAATGAACCACTCACTAAATGCTACAGGAGAACCCTCTCACGGTTATCGTACCACTCGGCGCGGTCGCTGTAACAATCACCGAACCCGTAGAAAACCCGGAAGACAAGGTAATGGGCACAACCGTACTAACCTGAGAACCAATGGTGACCGACCCAAAATGAGTACCACCACTATCAGCACCCGCGTCATTAGAATTCACAACGATGCCTGCTACCGATGTCAGAGTACAACCTTGAGAGTTGTCTGACTCGACCCGAACAGTAGTGCCATCAGGCATTTGACCATTGTAGCGATCCCGAATGTGGACATTGATATTACGCAATGAAGTACTCAGCGTAGGCACAATTCCGTTGTCGTCGAGTCTCTCACTCACACCGCCAATCACTGTCGTCGCATTCGCCGTGTCCCCGGCAGCAAACTCTTCCGGATTTGCATCCGTATCGATAGAGGTCAACGTAGTTCCGGTGTTCGATGTAATCTCACCATTGACCAGCCGATAGTCTCGACCCAAACCAGACGTTGTGCCCGTAAGCGTGAAATCGTTGATTTCTGCGCCCAGAGGATCTGTTGCGGCATCAGAAGCGATGATTAGGTCGCCAGTCCCTGTCACAGTAAAGTTAGTCGCAGTACAAGTCTCTGTGGTATCACCACAGACACCCCCGTCAAAGGTCAACTGCTGACCCGCTGCAAAGACTTCAACCGCCCCGGTATTTACATCCGTTCTGGTCACTGTAAATGATAGTGTCCAGGTCGCTCCGGCCTGGGTAATGGCACCCGGGATGGTGAACAATTCAACATCACGACTACCGCCACCCAACAATGCTGTGTTGACATCTGCCCCTTTCTGAACGGTGATGTCTATCACGGCAGTGGCCTCGTCAACTGTCCAATCATCGACAATGGGAATGGTATCGGCGATGGTCAAACCACCCGCGGGTTCAACAGAGGAGATTAATTCTCCATTCCCGTTGGCACCGCCAGAGTTCGTACGGAAGGCTATCCTTGCACCAGAACCGGCCATCAAAATCTCTACGTCTCTGGAAATATTGACCAGATCAGTGGTACATACAACATCATCCGCATTACCATCTCCGTCAGCATCCTGCAGTGGCGTGAGACATCGACTGCCGTTATAGATGGTGTTACCCAGATCCATTTCATTGTCACCATCAGCGTCGATGAAAAATTCTTCTTCACCGCCGTCCTGATAACAGTAGGTGTCTTTTTCGGTCGATGAGCCTGAACCTGCTGGATCACCCACGATGGTTTTCGGTCCATAACAGAAGGGCGAACTTTTATCGGTTTTACCGCCGCCTGGATTCGTTCCTGAACCTGCATCAGTATAAGGCCCGATGGTTGTTAAGGCCGCCGAGTCGCCATTCACGTCACCCAGAACACCATCTGTGTTCTTGTCCATGAAGACCTCGGGTAGATCGAAGAAAGTCTCTCCGAAATCGTATTCATCGTTACCATTAACATCGACAAAGCTTTCTTCGCCGAGCGCGAACGCCAGAATGCTTGACCTACCACCATAGGGTTGCCCGAGACCGCCAAGATACGCTGGTGCCGCAACGCGCTGCGGAGATACATCATTCACACCATCACTAAAAGCAGTATCAACCGTCAGACTGGTATTACTGCCAATCGCCGTAATCGTCCGGATCTCGTCATTGACCTTTAAGCGGTCGCCCGCTGCCAGTTCCAAGTCAAATATCGTGCCCACTCCGCCTACAGAAGTTGAGCCACTTGGATTGATCGTACCTGTGATCAATTCGAGCTTGTTACGTGTCTGGGCCAAACACGGTGTGCCCGTCACGGCGAGAAATGGCTCCGTTGCTTCACCCGGGTTCGCAAGCACGTGCGCTGTTGTCCCATCATCCAGTTCATCGAGCCATAGACGATCATAGGTAATGTCTACGGATGTTGCGCCGCCACAGGTACCGATACACTCAATACCGTTCGCAGTGGCGTTGAAAGTTGCGCCTTCGGTGAGAAGTATCGCTGTTCCTGTTCTGACGACACGGCGAATTCGCTCTACGCGATAGTCGGTCAAAGCCTTCCCCGATGAGACGGCAGAAGTTTCATTCACCACCAATCGGCTAGGACATTTATCATCTGTCAGGTTTCGGAAACTGACCTCTGTATCAATAGGTGCTCGAGGATCAGCTGATGTAAAGGTGACATCACACGAGCCGCCCAATGTCTGGCAGGACTGACCTATGTCCCCCAATTCCGTTCTGAACTTGATCAGCGTGCCATCGGGCACAGGGTTGTTGAAGAAATCCGCGAGATCGACTTCTACCACTGCTGTTTGATCATTGAACTGATCGCCTTCAATACCAAAGATGTCGTCGATCGCGATAGTGCGGCCATTGTTATCTACCCTCGATATCGAGAAACTGTCCTGGTCACCCGCGCCACTGTTGATCCCAGTGTTGGTCACCTGGATGTCATCCATGAGCGTAATGTTGTTCAGAATGCCTTGCCCCGCCAGCGTACCAACGGCTCCTGTCGAATTACTCGTGAACTCAACAAAAGCACAGTCCGCGTTCTGCTTAATTCCGTTAGCCGGGCAAACGGCAAATTCGGTCACGTCAGAAGCATTGTTTAAGCTTCCCAGCCCACCGGCGTCAAACATAACGTTTACACCAGCATCATCAGCATCAAGCGCTGTGCCATCGTGATCAATAATCGTCGCTTCCAGGGTAAGGATCTGATTCGCACCAAAGGTATCAACTACGAGACCCGCCGCATCTCTTAACTCAATACTTAAGGTCGGTCCCGACTCGCTGGTCTGTACAATTTCTGTATCGCTGACTGTAATAGAGTTAGAGAGTGTGGCCATTGCGGTAATCGTTGCAGTACCAGGCGTCGCATCGCCAATGATTTGCACCATAGCAACGCCATCGTTTGTGCCATCGTTAGCGGTCGTTGCGCTAGACTGCACAAGCGTGCCGCCGCTTTCATTCGTCGAAAACTGCACGACAATGCCGTTTTTAGCCACACCGTCTTCCAACACTCTGACAACAACCATCGTTTTCTCATTGCCGGCAAGGACGCCATCGGTGCCCACTTCTATCGCATCGATGCTTAAATTATTTTGGTCGGTGTTAACACCGAGGCCGTTGGCGGGAAACGAATCTTCGAGATCAAACTCGCTGAATACGGCTGTGGCGGTAAAAGTACCTGTGCCTGCCTCCTGAGTACCTGTGATGACTACGGGAAGCTGACCGTTGGCATCTGTTGCACCGGAGGTTACGCTGCTGGAGAGAGAAGTATTCCCATTAAAATTCAGGGCAAAGTTAACACCTACACCGCTGACAGGCGTGCCATCCCAATCTCTGACCTCCGCCGTGATCGCTGATGTTTCAGCCGCACGAAGCTCAACCGTCGTGGCTTCGGCGCCACTGGCGTTGAGAAGTTTTAACGTCGGCGCCTCAGAACTCATCTGTACAACAATTTCGTCCGTAACCGTTGCTCCCCCGCTAAGGGTTGCAGTTGCAGTCACTGTTGCTGCACCAGGCGTGCCGTCGCCTGTTACCTGAACCGTCGCGGTTCCGCCGGTGGATTGCGCGCTACCCGGAACAAGTCGGCCAATCGTTGTTTGGAACAGAACGACAACATTTGCTGCGCTGCCGTTCTCTTCGACGACCGCTGACAGGGTGGCGAACTCGTTTCCGGACAGAACGGAGTCTTCAGCGCCGCTCGCGTCAACTAAACCCGAAATAGAAAGAACAAGCGTTCCGGTACCTGCAGAACCTCCATCGCCGCCATCTCCACCGGCAGTGTCGTCACCGGTAATGATATTTCCGCCGCCACCGCCGCCGCCGCCACAGGCGGTCAGTAAAAGAGCGAAAGCACACGTAATTAAAATCCTAGAAAGAGAAACGGGGGACATTGGAGCTCCTGTGCAAACCGGCTTAGGGTCAGGATTTATTCAAGATTATTCGCTGCAACTTTAGAAGATGAAAATGGGTATTTCAATAAAAATCAGACTGTTAACCCGATTTGTTCGCAAATAACGTGAATAAAGCACGCCAACAACCTAAGAGCATTGCTAATTAGCGGCCCCAGACGAGGCTAAAGCCATTGTTTTAACAGGGCCTGCAGATGCTCCGAAGACAACACGATGAGAATTAGACACCGCCCATAAAAGCGCTAAAAGAAGGCGCTTTGAGTAAATCTGACATGGAAAGCACCCAGCACTCGCCAACGGCGTGGTCGGCGCGGCGCAGTAATTGTTAGAAAGGGGCCTCGAGGGCCCCTGGACCTAAGCTTGAGTCGCGTAGAGCCGCGCTTTGGCCTGTTGCCGATCGCAACCAGATACCCAGTTACGGGGTTTGTTGCCGTCCAGCACGGACCGCTTAGGCGCCAAAAACGATGGATCGAATGGCACAAGGCCAAGATTGAACTCACCATTATCCCCAACAGTGGCATCAGACATTGGTACAAATATTTTCATGTTTCCCTCTTCCCGAAAATTTATCGTGGATTGCTCCACGACATCGCCTCTCATGCGCTAGTAAAGCCGATAATTATCAAAGGGCACTTGAAGGAAAGTGAAAGTTCACTGAATTAGTGTGGAGAACCGATGAATTCGCTAACTATTTACGAAAACCAGCGCGTTGAACTGGATAAATGTCGCGTTTCACTGTCTGATTAACATTGCATTAACCATCAGAGGTACTCATGGCAAAGAATATTGCCATCGTTGAAGACGACCCGGACCAAAGAAGCAACTACGTCGACGCGATCACGAAAAAGGGCTACGCCGTTGTAGCTTACAGTAGCCGACAGGAAGCACTTGCCGGATTCGAGCGAGAACTACCGGATCTGGCGATCCTGGACATCATTCTTGGTGACGAAGTGGATGCAGGTTTTGAGATCTGCCGTGACCTCCTGATGAAATCGCCATCACTCCCCGTGATTTTTCTGACGGAAAGAATCGCTGAAATCGATAAGATAAGCGGGTTAAGGCTGGGCGCCTGGGATTACCTTCCCAAACCCATTTCTCTCAATTATCTCGCCGAAAGAATCAGCTCACTGCTTCGCATCAATACGGCGAGGATAGAGAACGATGGCAGCAATTCGAAAGCAAAAATTGTCGGGGACATGTCAATCGATCAGGAAGCGCTTCTTGTGTCCTGGAAAGGACAACCTATCAATTTGTCAGGGACCGAATTTCGAATGCTGGCGAAACTTGTTCGCGTACCAGGTCACGCTGTGTCTTACGACACGTTGATGAACGCCACGATGCAATCGTTAGTCACCAACAATACCATTAACACCCATATGCGGAACATTCGGAAGAAGTTCGAAAGCATCGATCCCGACTTTGATTGCATTAAAAGCGAATACGGGTACGGGTATCGCTGGTCGGCGAAGTAAAACAGGTTAAGCCTTTTGGCAATAAGCACTGTCAGGGGGCCACGCCTCGGTACCAAACTTCTCATACTCATGAGCTTTGCGCTCGTGATTATCCCGTGGTTCAGCTATCTATATCTATCCGAGATGGAAAATTTTCTGGTAGACGGTCAAGCTAACGCGCAATTACTGACCGCAGAGGGGATATCAACGCTCCTCAACGGTCGATCAGACCTCTTCAACGAATTGCCTCTGTCACCCGAGGGATATGAGCAACTACACGCCCATCCGCTACAAAGTCCCATACGAATAGATGGTCGCGATAACGATTGGGAAGAGGTGCTTGAATACAACATCGGTTTCGGCAATTTTGAAAACAGCAATCCTGCCGACTCTGACCTGAACCAATTCTATCTGGCACTGGGCGAGCGCAACGATCAGATCTATGCGCTAGTAACAGTAAAAGACAATGCGCTGGTTTTTCGGGATCGCAACATTCTACGTCTGGATCTTTCAGATCACCTCCGCATCACTTTTACCGGCCAGGATGAAACGATAAAAAAAGTCGTGTTAACCATGACCGAACCCGGCGTCATGACTGCATATTTGATCGATAATGACTGGCGCTATGCCATTCAGGGTGAGCCCGAAAACCGTATTCCTGGCTTCATGGCAGTACTCGATGACGGCTACCTTATCGAGTTCAGGATTCCGCTGGAACTTCTGGGCTCCACACGTCAGTTTGGATTGGCGGTGGTAGACGTGGACAATTCTGAATCTCGCGCTATCGAGTCGATCACCGGCACCCTGCCTTCTGCCGGCAAAGAAGCCTACGGACTCGTATTGCTGAAATCCCCTGAGGTACTGCGCATTATCGAAGGCCTTGGATATTCTGGCGCCAACATACAGGTGATCGACGCGCAGCGGCGCATACGTGCGGAAGTAGGCAGCTATAAAGAGGCTCCCAGACAAACTTCCTCTGAAGAACAAGACTGGACGGATGCCTGGTACTCAATGGCCGGCTTGTTCATGGAGCCTTTGTACAAAATTATCGAGATGAACCTTCGGGCCTCTCAACTAGCCGACGACGAGGTCATCACCGCAGCCCTGGCAGGTGAGCCCACCTACCGGCGCCGATATTCCGAAGAAGATGGCGAGGTGATTGTTGCTGCACATCCCATCATCGCCCAAAATGAAATCATAGGCACCGTGCTGCTAAAGCAGAACACAGAACGCATTTTGGAACTTCGCCGAGATGCGCTTCAACGAATTGTAAGCTTCTCGATTGTGAACCTATTGCTTTTTGTCACCCTCATCCTGGTGTTTTCGCTCAGGCTGGCTAGCAGAATCCGGAGACTCGGTAGTGAGGCAACCGGTGCAATCGATATCTACGGCAGACTAAAAACCAATCAACTCACCGCGGAGACACATTCCGGCGATGAAATTGGTGATCTGGCGCGCAGCATATCCGGCATGCTTGCCAGGTTACATCAGCACAACCAGTTTTTGGAAAACATGCCGAGAACACTCCGGCATGAAATTAACAATCCCCTTAATACACTATCTACATCCCTCCAAAATCTTGAGCTGGAGGAATCATCGGAGGGCCGGAAGAAGTACCTTGAAGCCGCCAAACGAGGTGTAAACAGGATAGGCATGATCGTTCAAAACCTTGCCGACGCGGCGAGCCTTGAAGATGCTCTCGACGCCGAAGAAGTTGAGATCATCGATCTTTACCAACTAGTTCGAAGCTACCTCAATAACTGTAAATCTATGCACAAGGACCGGCAGTTTCGGTATCAGGGAGTCGATCGCGCCCTCAACACCGAGGTCTCAGATTTTCGCATCGAGCAACTGCTAGATAAGCTCATCGACAATGCACTCGATTTTTCTGCGCCCGGATCAACCATAACCGTCGGACTCAATGCTGACGCACACGACCTAACGCTGTTTGTCACCAACCAGGGGCCGACTATTCCCGAGGACATGGTGGATAATATATTTGATTCCATGGTGTCCGTTCGAGAGTCAAACTCAGACAACCGTCTGCACTTTGGCATAGGCCTTTACGTTGTCCGAATTATCGCGCAGCACCATGGTGGTTCCGTCAAAGCCTCGAACCTGTTTGACGGGAAAGGCGTCAGCATCAAAGTAACGTTGCCCATCTACCAGCCCCCCGAATTAGCTGACCAGACGCAGGCCAATGGTAAGTAGGTGAGCGGCCTAAGAAATTCGCGCCTAATTCCCACCAAAAAAACCAAAAAAAAACCCAAAAAAAAAGTCCCAGCACATCGTCGGGGGATGAAGTGCCAGAACTTCTCTCTACACGCTCTTGGGGGAGCTCGGAAATAATATCATCCAAGAATGGAAAGAAAATCATACAAGGATGGAAATAATATGGAAACCGATTGAAAAAGAATGGGCATTACGATGACAAGAGTAATTCTTTTGTTAACAATGGTTTAACCCAGAGTTAACCCAGAGTTAATTAGGGGCTTCGCGAGGGTTAATTGATCACACGGCCCGCTGTTGTCTCAGGTTCATCTTCACCCCAATCAAGTTGCCAATCCCCTGACGTGGCGGCAGACCGGAGCAGACGCGTCACGTTAAAGTTGAGGTTTTCGTCTAACACCAGATTGATGCCCTGGCTTTCCTTCGGAGCGATAGCGAGCGCTAACTTACCGTTCTTGACGCTATAAGATAGCTTAAAGGCCAATGTGGGTTCTTCTCCGAGAGGAAACTGCCCACTAGGCTCAAAATCTTTCTTAAAGTTACCCTTTGCTTGCGCGGCTTCCTGCTTAAATTCCTGAACGGCTTTCTTCGCGTCCGGCGTGACCTGACTTGAAACGTCCGGATCTGCAGCACGATGGGCCTTAAGCGCTTTGATTATCAATCTCGCATAGCGACGAGTCAGCCAAAACCGGAATTCTTCGCCTGTTTTAGTATTAACGCGCAGCAGGATTCTGTCCTGTTCCGCACTGTAACTCATCTGTAGCTGACTGATTGAAGACATAGGCGCGAGTATAAACAATCTGCTCAGATCCCGGGTCAGATTATATAAATTTTATTTGATATATATTAACGACCTCCTTAATATATCGAAAAATTTCGATATATCTCTGATGAATGCACACCCCACAATCGACCCAACCAGTCTGCTCGCGCCCCTCACCAGCTACTGCAAGGCGACCGCCGATCAGCAGCGGCTGATGATTCTGCGGGTACTGTCACGGGAGTCTTTCGGGGTACTTGAATTGAGCCAGATACTGAATGTTGCGCAACCCGCACTCAGCCATCATCTAAAAGTTCTGCTCACCGCCGAATTGGTTGAAACGCGCAGACAAGGCACGTCCATATACTATCGCAGAGCATTGGTTGGGGTGCAGGACCCTATTCGCGATTTAAGACTCGCCGTGTTTAATGCCGTAGACCAAATTACGCCCGATCGAAAAATTCTTAAAGGGATTGAAACCGTACATCGCCTAAGACATGAACACGCGAGGGAATATTTTCAGAAGAACAGCCATCGGTTTCAGGAAAACCAGGACCTAATCGCCGAATATCCCCACTATGCCAAATTGATACATGACCTACTTGGCAATGAGCCGCTCAGCGACGATGCCGATGTTGTCGAACTAGGACCCGGGGACTGTGGTCTTATTCTTGACCTTGCCTGCCAATTCAACCATGTCCATGCGGTCGATAATGCCGAAATCATGCTGGACAAAACTCGAGTAAAAGTCGGTCGATCAGATATCGACAACGTGTCATTTCACCTTGGTGAGTTATCTGAAATCGACACAAGCTGCGATCTGCTCGTGCTGAATATGGTCTTGCACCATCTTGCGACACCGGCGGGATTGTTCGGAGAAGCACAAAAACACCTTCGGTCCGGTGGCCGATTACTGATCATCGATTTGTGTGCCCACGATCAGGACTGGACCCGCGAGGCATGCGGCGACCTCTGGCTTGGTTTCGATCCTGGGGAATTGGACAACTGGGCTGAAACTGCAGGGCTTGCTCCAAGTCAGAGTGCATATCTAGGCTTGAACAACGGCTTTCAGATTCAAGTGAGAACGTATAGTGAATAAATAAGGCCAACCAGATCAATAAATCAGACAATCACGATCTAATTAAACATCAACCAGGAAACATCTCAGAGGGATACCAACATGAACGATTACAAAATTGCCGACATCGCACTAGCAGACTTCGGCCGCGCAGAAATTGAACTGGCAGAAGCGGAAATGCCCGCCTTGATGGCACTACGCGCAAAGTACCAAGAAGAACAACCTCTGGCCGGTGCTCGAATCCTTGGATGCATCCACATGACGATTCAAACCGCCGTGCTCATTGAAACGTTGATTGATCTAGGCGCCGATGTCCGCTGGTCATCGTGCAATATCTTCTCTACCCAAGATCACGCGGCGGCAGCCATTGCAGCCAAAGGGATACCTGTCTTCGCATGGAAAGGTGAAACAGAGGAAGAATTTTTATGGTGCATCGAGCAGACGATTCTCAAAGATGGCAAGCCATGGGACGTGAACATGATTCTCGACGACGGCGGCGACCTGACAGAAATGGTGCACGAAAAGTATCCCGACCTTCTCGACAAAATTCACGGCATCACCGAAGAAACCACCACGGGCGTTCACCGCTTGTTCGAGATGATGGCAGCAGGCGAATTGAAAGTGCCCGCCATCAACGTCAACGATTCAGTTACTAAATCCAAAAATGACAACAAATACGGCTGTCGCCATAGCCTAAATGACGCCATCAAACGCGCCACTGACATGCTAATGGCGGGCAAACGAGCCATCGTGATTGGCTACGGGGACGTGGGTAAAGGTTCCGCCCAAAGTCTCCGCCAGGAAGGAATGATTGTTCGAATCGTTGAAGTTGACCCCATTTGCGCCATGCAGGCTTGCATGGACGGATACGAAGTGGTCTCACCCTACAAAAACGGTATCAACACGGGCAAAATCGAAGATATCGATGCTGATTTGATGTCAAAGACCGACATGATTGTTACCTGCACAGGGAACGTGAATGTTTGCGATTCCAACATGCTGTCTACCGTCTCCTCGAACGCCATTGTTTGTAACATCGGCCATTTCGACACAGAGATTGACACCAAATTCATGCGAGACAACTGGAAGTGGGAAGAAGTAAAACCTCAGGTCGACAAAATCTATCGCAGCGATGACAGGAAAGACTATGTCATCCTGCTTTCTGAAGGTCGCCTGGTAAACCTCGGGAACGCAACCGGTCACCCAAGCCGAATCATGGATGGCTCATTTGCCAACCAGGTACTGGCGCAGATGTACCTGTATGAGCGAGCCTGGTCCGATCACGATCCCAAGCAACGTCAGGATGTTACGGTTGAAGTATTGCCAAAAGCGCTGGATGAAGAAGTCGCCGGCTATATGGTTCAAGGTTTTGGCGGCACCATGACACGCCTCACGAAACCACAGGCTGACTACATCAACGTACCCGAGGCAGGCCCGTTCAAATTAGACACTTACAAATACTAATCGTCTAAAAGTCCTAAGTGAGGCCTACCTAAGTAGGCACTTGGAATAGGGGGGCTATTCCGTCCGAATAGCCCCCTATTTCGAGAACCGCAAACTTAATATGCAGGGCGACGCCGAAGCACGGCCTCGCAACACAACAACGTTCATTTGCCTGCCCATTTATCGTCGAAAGAGAAAACACACATGAAACCGGAATTAGCAGACCTACTGGATTTGTTGGATATTGAGCAGATCGAGGTCAACATGTTTCGTGGCGTTAGCCCCAAAGAGGGTTGGCAACGCGTCTACGGCGGCCAGGTCATTGGCCAATCGCTGGTCGCCGCGTCTCGCACTGTTGAGGATCAGACTCGAATAGCCCATTCTCTTCACGGCTATTTCCTCAGACCCGGTGACACCACCATTCCCATTCTGTTTTCGGTAGACAGGATCCGCGATGGTAAAAGTTTTAATACGCGCCGCGTTGTTGCAGTCCAACGAGGCGAAGCCATTTTTAGCATGTCAGTGTCTTTCCAGGTGATGGAAGAAGGCCTGCACCACCAGATTGACATGCCAGAGGGCATTAAACCCCCAGAGGAATGTGCTTCTCAGGAAGAACTAAGAGAAAGGTATATCGATCATATTCCGGAAGAGTATCAGGCAATGTTTACTCGCCCTCAGCCGATAGAAATGCGTTTCATGGAACCCACAAACGATTTCAACCCGGAACCCATGCCGCCGCACCAACACGTTTGGATCAGGGCCACCGATAAGATGCCGGACGATCTTAGAATGAACCAATGTCTGCTCGCCTATGCCAGCGACATGACACTTCTGGATAACTGCATAAGGCCGCACGGAGTTTCATGGATCAACGAGAAGTTCCAAACCGCGAGTCTGGATCACTCCATGTGGTTTCACGCACCGTTTAAGACCGATGAATGGCTGCTGTATCAACAAGACAGCCCCTACTCCGGAGGCGCACGAGGCTTCAATCGCGGCAGCTTTTATACTCAGGACGGAAAACTTGTCGCTTCCGCT
>JBLIIB010000039.1:0-17968 GCA_047634795.1 Candidatus Azotimanducaceae bacterium
GCAGTCGAATCAATACCTAGTATTTTCTCTGCCGCCGCCATTCCACCCATACCACCGACGACGGTTAAATCCATGATCACGAAATCAAATTTCCCGTTAGCGTCCAAAGCATCCTGATAAAGCTCTATTGCCGCGGCGCCGTCTGCCGCACGTTCGACGTCATGGCCGAGTTGTTCAAGTAACTTACTCACTGTTTCCAAAACGACTTCATCGTCATCCATCACAAGGACCTTGAACGCATCGTCCTCAAACTTAGGTTCCAGAACGCTGACACGGCGTGTAATCTGCTGGACGGAGTCTGCCGAAGGCAATCTAATCACAAAGATCGCACCCTCACCCGGACTAGACGTCACCGAGATCGTCCCTCCGTGTTTGGTCACGATTGAATGTGTCGTCGCTAGTCCCAAACCCCTCCCGTTAGCTTTGGTGGTAAAGTATGGATCAAAGATTTTCGCCATCAGGTCGGGCTTCATTCCTGGCCCCCTGTCGGCTATATAGACCGCAACCTCTCTAGACGTGCCTGAGCTTTCCGCGAACGCAATGCGAATATCAATGACCCCCTGGTCTTGTAATGCATCTTTGGCGTTGTGCACCACATTACTAATCGCTTGCTGCACCTGAACCGGATCGACATTGACCGCGTTCAAGTTTTCCTCGATATCAAACTCAGCTTTGACACTACTGCCACTCAACGCAAAGATAGTGGCTTCTCTGACAAGGGGCTCCAGTTCAACGACCCTGCTCAAGGGTTCACTACCGCCTGAAAACGTCACCAACCGCCTGGTCAGGTTTGTCGCCTGTCGAATAGATTCAGAACTGCGTTTTAGAAATACTCGCGCCCTTTCACTATCGGGGAGAACAGACTCTGCCAGGGCTATGTTGCCGTAGATTGTGGTTAACAGATTGTTAAAATCGTGGGCGATGCCTGCAGCAAGCGCACCAACAGACGTCATCTTGTCCAGCGTGGTTCGCTCATGTTCCAGTTTCCGCTGCTCTCTAACATCTCTAAAGGTGTGTACCCAACCAATATGCTCCGCGCCACCGACGATTTCTGCGACACGCCGTTCAACCTCTAACACTTCGCCGTTAGCTGAAGTGAGGAGTCCCTGCAGGATTGCTGAATCTGCTAGTCCGACGGCCTCGGTTTGTTCAAACTCAACCACATCATCAAGCAACTGCCCCAGCGCCATCTGACTCGATCGACCGGTCAGCATCTCGGCGCCGGGATTGAATAAAGTAATCTTATTATCCCCATCAACGGAAATAACCCCATCTCGAATCGATTGCAGGATGGCGCGGCCTCTCGACTCAGTTTCCAGCAATCTCAATTCGGCATTAACCTGGTCCGTAATGTTCACGAACGCGACAATGACCACCTCGCCTTCGTCGCCCCCCAAATCCTGCATGAATGCGTTAACCAATCCCCAGATAATCTCTTGGTCTTCCCTCTGAATGCCAACCAACTCGTTCGTGACGGGCTCACCGGAATGCAATGTCCGATTGACCGGATATTGGTCCGACAGCAGTTCACTACCATCAACCTTCACTAATTTTGGGGCAGATTCGTCTAAGGTCATCCCCCTCCTGATTTCGTGACCCAATTGCCTCTTGGCTTCTACATTGGCATAAAGCACGCGGGTATCTCGACCTCTGACGACAACCCCGGCCGGAAGATAATCCAGAAGGGATGTCATCACCGACTCTGCTCCTGATATTTTTTTTCGACTAGCTTCTAACCTCAATGCTGTTTGCGACAGCTCCGCCATTTGTCGGAGTTGAGTGCGATGCACAGAGTGAAAGAACAATGCAGAGATAGATCCCAGCAACATAACGAAGCCAAAATGAACTAAGTCACCGTCTAATGGCATGACTGTCGCCAACAAGATAAACCATGCGACGATGAGACTCGCAGCCATAAAATAAAAGAGCTTGTTGCTAGGCAACAGGTACCCTGCAACCACCAGAACAAAAACAAAATTGGTCGTCTGCCGAATATCTTCGGTCAGGATCATGTGCAGTACCACGTTTGTGGTCATGAGCAGTAACAGCAAGACAAAAACACGTTCGGCGTTGTCCTGGATGAAAGGTTTTTCAAGATTTGCTCGGATCAGCAATCCAAAAAACACACAAAGAACTGCTACACCGATCATAGGACCTGCTGTCTCAGCTGACAGCAGGAGTGCATGGGAACCCGCGATCAATACATAGCTAAAGATGAACAACCTAAGGCAAAGCGGTAACAGCTCTCGCGCGTAACTGTCGAGGGCGCCCTGAAATGTTTGCATAACCTAAATGCGGGCGCTAGAAGTTGATTAAACGCGAACCCGGCGCGGGCGGGGTCTCTGGAGGGCCTGCGAAACACTGGGCGATTTCCATCCAACGATTGGCGGGCTCGCCAACAACCTTCAGGTTAACGTCTTCAATGTTTCTGCCTTGCGTAACGACATGACAGAACTCGGCCGCATCTCCTTTAACGTAGTTGTCTTCACTGGGATCATTAAACGTCCAAACATCCCCCTCAGGGCCTTCCAGGCAGACATAAGGCGCTGGACCGGGCGGCGTCATTTTTCGATTGGCAAACGTCCAGCCATAGGTTTTGACACCGATAACAGCAATGTTCTTGAGCCGTGATGTGTTGGTGCGCGTGCGGCCAAACATGTCAAAGATGTCCTGACCGTGTGACCAGGTCTCCATTTGACGGGCTGTGGTGAACATCATCACCCCCATGTCGGGACCGAACCAAGGAACTCGGCGTTTAGGGTCGCTGGCGAGCAACAAGTCACACATTTCGGTAAAAAATGCCCACCAGGTTTCGAGCAGTTCGGCGCCTTCAAGCCTTGGGTTCATGGTCTCGTTGACCACGCTCGGATTGTTGCGGGCGGCATCAAACTGCTCAGCATCTTTAAGTGAAAGCACTGCCATCTTGTCAGCACCATGGAGGTGTTGAACAATATGATTGACGGTCCAACCCTTAAAAGGCGTTGCCTTTTCCCAATCAGATTCGGTGAGATCAATCAGAATGCTCTTTAAATCAGCCCCTTCTTCTCGCAAATCTTCAGCTTGCTGAAACATTATCACTTACCTCTTTTAAATCGATCGGCTTAAAGGGATTTATAATCTTTTTCGAGCTTCTTTGCCTGTTTTTTGGACACCCCGCCCAGCACGTCTATCGCCCGCTTGATGCGTGCACGACTAATATCCGGCCCAAGAATAGACATGGAGTCAAACAACGGCGGTGAAACTGGCTTGCCCGAAATACCGACAAATACCGGCGCGAGCAGATCACGAATTTTAATATCCATGTCCTCAGCGAGTTTCATGAAGAGCTCATTTAACGTATCCCGATCAAAGTGCAGACTGCCCTCCAGTCGCCAGAGAACAAACTGCAAAATTCGACGCGTAGCATCGATATCATTGTGCTTGAATTCGAAACTTTCTTCGTTGATCGGCGGCAACCCTTCTGCAAAAAAGGAAATCATCGGTGCAACATCGCTAAAGACGTCGACCCGCTCCTTAATCAACGGAATAATATTGAGCAGGTTCTCTCGATTAAATGCCCACTCCGAGATGCGGTCAGCGAACTGCTCGTCGGACAATGTTTCGCGAAGCCAGCGACCATTGAGCCAACTCAATTTGTCGACATCGAAAACCGGCGCGCCCAGTGATATACGATCGATATCGAAGTGCTTAATCATTTCTTCGAGCGAGAACTTCTCTTCGCCATCGGGCATGCTCCAACCCAACATTCCCAAATAATTCAGAACAGCTTCCGGCAGAAAACCCATGGCCTTGTAGTAACCAATACTCGTTGGGTTTTTCCTTTTACTGAGCTTACTTTTATCCGGGTTTCGCAATAACGGCATATGAATGAGGCGCGGCATTTCCCAGCCGAAATACTGGTAGAGCAAAATATGTTTCGGGGCAGAGTTAATCCACTCTTCACCACGAATAATGTCCGTAATCTGCATCAGGTGATCATCAACAACAACCGCCAAATGGTAAGTTGGCATACCGTCAGTTTTGACCAAAACCTGCATATCTATCTGTTCCCAGGCAATTTCTATGTCACCGCGTAGAACGTCTTTGACAATACAGGTGCCTTCTTCCGGCACTTTCATGCGAACAACGAATGCATCGTTGGTGTCCATGCGAGAGGTCACTTCGGCGGGCGTTAGTGCAAGACAGGCACCGTCATAGCGTGCGGTCAGCCCTTTCTTCATCTGCTGTGTGCGCATCTCATCTAGACGCTCTGTGCTGCAGAAGCATCGAAACGCATGACCTGATGCCAAAAGTTGATCCGAATACTGGCGATATATGTCGGAACGCTCACTTTGCCGGTAAGGACCATGGGGCCCTTCGACATCCGGACCTTCGTCCCAATCAAGTCCTAACCAGCGCAGCGACTCGAGGATCACTGCCTCCGATTCAGGCGTACTTCGCTTTTGATCCGTATCTTCGATTCGGAGTACAAACTGCCCGCCATTTTGTTTGGCATAGCAGTAACTAAACAGGGCCATATAGGCCGTACCGACATGGGGGTCTCCCGTCGGAGAAGGGGCAACACGAGTTCTGGTAGTCATCAGTTTGGCATGCAAGTAAAATGATAGAGATGTTATACTATAGGGCTCAAAAGATTAATCCAAAGACTGAAGATGCCTGCTAAATTCAGTGTTGCGCCGATGATGGGCTGCACCGATAGACACTGCCGAATTTTGTTCCGACTGCTGTCGGACAATGTCATGTTGTACAGCGAAATGGTGACCACGGGCGCATTGCTTCATGGCGATGCCCAGCGCTTTCTACAACACGACAAAGATATGCCTTGCGGCGTGCAACTAGGCGGCTCAAATCCAGTTGACCTCGCCCAATCATCTCGTCTTGTCGAGCAATCCGGCTACCAGGAAGTCAATCTGAACTGTGGGTGTCCGAGCGACCGCGTTCAGCAAGGCGGCATCGGCGCCTGCTTAATGGACTCCCCCGAACTGGTTGCGGACTGTTTTCGCGCCATGAGTGAGTCCGTGAGCATTCCCGTCACGATCAAGACTCGAATTGGGATTGACGATCATGACAGCTTCGAGTTTTTCCAGAATTTTATTCAGCATCAGTACGACGCGGGTTGTCGCGAGTTTCATATTCATGCCCGAAAAGCTATTTTGACCGGACTCAGCCCCAAGGAAAACCGCGAAGTACCACCGCTACACTACGATTACGTTACACGCATACGAGACGCATACCCGGATTGCTATTTTGCCCTAAACGGCGGAATTAAAGATGCCGCAAGCGCCCACGCGCTGCTCGATGACCACGCTGGGGTAATGCTGGGTCGTGCCCCGTACAGCAACCCATACCTTCTCGCCGAGTTAGAGCATCGGATATTCGATACCCCATTACCCGACAGAGCATCGATTGTTGCCGCGTATCGGCACTACATGGAAACGGAGGTCTCGTCAGGCACTCACATTAAACATATGCTCAGACACCTACTGGGTTTGTTTTCAGGTCTTCCCGGCGCAAGAGCCTTCAGGCGGGAACTAAGCACGGGAATGTTCCGTGATGACGCCCACCTTGATCTGCTTGACAGCGCCCTAACGCATATTCCCAATCCTTCTCTTGAGGCAACCGCCTGATGAACAAACTACTCACTATGCTTTCTCGGCTCGTCAGCGAAGAAACGTCTAGCACCACACCTGACCCTACTCGGATCGCCAGCGCCGCTGCTTGCTTGCTTATCGAAGTCGCTCGGTCTGATACCAACCAGGCGGACGTAGAACTTAACCAGATTCGCCGTATTCTCGAAGATCGTTTCGAGGTGAATAAGGATGTGACTGATGAATTGATGATCGCTGCCACAGATCAGGTCGAAGACGCACACGACCTTTTTCAATTCACCCAGGTGATCAACGACGCCTTCACCTACCCCGAAAAGGAAGCGCTGCTACAAGCAATGTGGCAAGTAGCCTATGCAGATGGAAATCTCGATGCCATCGAAGCCCACATTATCCGGCGAGTCGCTGGCCTTCTTCATATCTCGCACGACGACTTCATACGCATTAAACTTCGAGTAAAGCGAGATTCTGATCCATCATCTGACTAGCATCCATCTATCAGGTAGAAGCGTTACTGAGATAACAGCGTTTGTAAGGCAGAAGCGCGTGCGGAAGTAGAAGCGCTTTCTTGAGCCGATGTGTTTTAAAACGAAAATCCTTCATTGCAGATAGTCACCCGCACAGATGGCTTTTAGCAGTGGACAGATTTTAGTAACAGACTGTTGTTACCAAGAGGATATGGAAAAATCGTTCAACAAAAGAAGGCTTTTGATCAAATTAGCGATTGATCGATATGCGCTGAGGAGGGGCAATCAGGAACAGTTTACCGCTATCGGCTCAGGCGCGTGCTTTTCTGATTCGAGCGCTTCCACAAGATCACGGAATTTATCACGATTGGATTCATCGAAACTCATCAAGGTGCGATGGGCTTCCAGTACGTGATCGCGAAGCATATCTTCCGACGCAATTTCTCTCGGTAGCTCATTGAAGTCACCGGCAGCATAAGGCGCTTCAGTCAGAGTGCACACTTCCTGCATCGACATGCTTTGCAGAATGCGGGTGATATCATCCTTGGGCGACACCACGCTGGTTGAGGACTCGTAGGACTCCCGCGTACAGATCGCTATCTTGGCAATTAGGCCGAGCGCTGTGCTATCTATGGTCTCGGTATCAGAAAGATCAACGACCATCGCTTTGAAGCCGACACAACTTTTGATTTGTTCAAGAAACGTTGAAATCGTCGGCCCGAGTGTCAATCTGACATCTCCGATGAACTTCAGCAGATACACCCCATCGTGTTCTGCAAACAATATTTTACCCATAGTCACAGTTTCAATACCCCGTACTGGCTACCGTAAAGAACGCCATATCATCTGGAATAGAAGCATTCGAATGTATTCCTAAAGCTTCAGCCAATTCACCAATAAGTTCGTCAGCGTTCTCATCACAAGATTTTACCACTGAAAGTAGTCTCGCTTCCTTATCTAGCAGAGTCATCTCACCCATGATTTCGAACACTCCATCGGAAAACATCACGATCGCGTAATCGTCAGGCAACTTCAATCGATGGGATGGGTAAGAAGGCTTCGAATAAAGCCCTAGCGCCTGGCCGCCAATATTCAAAAACTCTGCGTTATCAGAATGACGAAGAATGGTGCCAGGGAAATGTGCCGCACTACTATATTCAAGATATCCCGCCAGGGGATCAATAATTCCCAGGAACATCGTCACATGCTGCTCGAATTTCCATTGCAGGAGTTCCTGGTTGATCCATTCAAGAATTTCGCCCGTAGTACCAAGTCCATCTTCTTTTTCAATTAGCTGTCTCGAGAGACTTTTGAGTACCACTGTAACAAACGCACCGGCTGCACCATGACCAGACACGTCGGCAATGGCGAAGGCAATTCTTCCATCTGGAAGTTCAAAATAGTCCACCGAATCACCACTCATAATCATTCGAGGAAAGAGCTGGTGATTAAATCGCAAGCCACCAAGCGAGGCAGGTGACGGCGGCAGCAGCATCTGTTGCGCGCGAAAGCCAGATTGCTGGTCACGCTCAAGTCGGCGGTATTCGTAAGCCATCGCCTTTGAATTGACTAGGTTCCGACGAATGACGTGAGCAAGTAATTCAGCTTCCTTACCGTTGCAATAAAAGTAGTCGACCGAGCCATATTCAAGACAAGGCAATAGCGAAATATTCGGGTCACTTGATGCAACGATTATCGGCAATTCTGTGTCGGACTGCGCAAGCCAGCGAATAATGCGATTCACGTCGTTATCAAAAATAACAATGATGTCCGGCGACGCGACCGCTAGAGAGTGTGAAGCCTGAGCATAGTTTGATTTTTCAATGGAGGCAGGAAGACCCTCCGCAACTCGAAGGAAAGGTCCCTCGATTTCAGCAGATTCCGAAATGATGAGCAGTCGAAATTCAGATTCGGTCACAGACGGTATTTGCTACGCCTCCAGTACTGTAGCGGAAAACGCCGGAACTTTAGCCCCAAAATCACGGCGTGACAAGTATTTACGCGCGTAGTTCCCTAGGACACTCTATTAGACAAACTTTTAGCAGAATAGAAAACCTCACCACGCCTCCAAACTGCCAGGTTTTCAGTTCCGATATTCATGCTTTAGAAGTCGTCGTCGAACGAATCCTCAACCCGACCGTCCTTTTCCAGGAACGCCCTCCTTTGAAGATAGGCATCGCGGAAAAACAGGTACTCATCTCCAAAAACGACCCCTTCAACCGCCAGCAGCCTTGCCCGCGTGTTGACAAGATCAAGGCCTCGCAAGATATTTCGATCACTAACGGGGTAATAATAACGCAGCGGATTAAGACGAGAATCAACGGCTCGGGTGAAAACATTCCTCAAGGAACTCGGGCCCATCCCAGGTAAAACAACATACGGTCCGCGAGGCACACCCCAAACCGCCAGAGTCTGCCCGAAGTCTTCTGAATGGTCCTCTAGACCCATCCCCGTCGCTGGATCAAAAATTCCGCCTATTCCAATGGTGCTGTTAATGAGCACTCTGCCTAAATCACTGATACCGGAGCCCATTTTCCCTTGGAGCAAATTGTTCACGCCATCACTAATATCGCCCAGATTGCCGAAAAAATTGTTCACACCCTTTTTTGCGGGTAACGGCAAAACGCGATCATAACCTCGCGCCACTGGCCTAAGCAGATGGCGGTCCAACACCTGGTTGAACCCGTGGACCTTTCTATTCACGGTCTCAAGTGGATCTGTTTCCGCTAACGAAAACAGAGGCAAGCCACAAAGCCCAAGAATCAATACCATCTGTTTGAGGCTCACCTTCATCATCACTACTCGCTTATTCATAGTTCGTGTTCATGGCTCGAAATCATAGCTCGAAATCATAGCTCGAAATCATAGTGCTTTTCCCATCACTTTTGACCAGGATCGGGCCAATCTCTTTTCTGAAACAGGGATACTGGTTCCAACCGACTGCGCAAAGAGTGAAATCCGATATTCTTCCAACATCCAACGAAAGTCACCCAGTTCCTGCTGGGTATTTTCATCCAGACTGTCGAATCGCGTCCACCAAAGATTGATTTGTTCAATCGCCTCCATTTCCCTGCCGATATTACCACCAAATCGGTCCAGACGATGCTCTATGGCTCGGAAGTATCGAGGATAGTGTCGCAGCCATTCAAAGGGCACACCAAATGGAAATTCCGGTGGCAGCAATCGCTGCAGTTGTTGCTGCAAATCGTTGGCGATGCCGATGGCTCGCATCTCTTTGATCCGATCATCAAGCGCCATACCCTGCTTGAGCGAAGACGCTACGATGCGAGCTATATGGTCGAGTTGTTCGAACAACTGTGATTTCTTACCTACCCGTATCTCGTATTCTGATTCGGTTTGCACCTTCCTCTCGCCCTCAATAAACACCGCCCAAAACGCAGCCTTGACGATGTTTTCCCGAAGCTCTGCCTGCCCACCACGGGTCGCGTAGTAAAGGGAAAACTTTACAAACCCCGGTATGTTCTTCTCGAGGTATCGTCGTTGATCTTTTAGCCTGAGCAACAGCAATCGAAGTAAACCCCGCCTCGAAACTTCTGCCGCCTTGTGCTCGCTTTCAAGCAACTTAATCGAAACGCTGTCCTGCTCATCGACAATTGCGGGGTACATAACTACGCTCACACCAGCCTCTCGGATCGTCACCGATCCCGGTAAGTCACCAAAATCCCAATCGATGATGCCGGCTCGTTCAATGTCATGCTGCCCACGCTGATCCAATCGTGCAGAGACGTCTACCGCAAGTTTCGACAATAGATCATCAAGATTACGTCCTTTAGCGATAACCTTGCCCGTATCGGAGAGCACTCTGATATTCACCGTCAGATGTTTTTCGATCTGCTCAGCCCGAAAATCTGCCGCGTTGACCTTAATGCCGGTCATTCTGAATAATCGCTCTGCCAGTGCTTCAGCGATCGGTTTACCCGCGTAGTCAAAGCTTTCCAAAACGCGGGAAACGTATTCCGGTGCAGGAACGAAGTTTTTCCTAACGGATTTAGGTAACGACTTAATCAGCCCCAGGCACTTTTCTTCAAGTAAACCCGGTACCGCCCAATCCAGTTGAGCGTGGGGAACCTGATGAAGCAACACCAGCGGTACATCAACCGAAACGCCGTCATCTTTATTGCCGGGTTCAAACTTGTATTTGAGCGGCAATGTCGTGTCGCCGATTTTGATCTGATTGGGGTATAGGTCAGCGGAAAGGCGCGCCTCTCTACGCATCAATTCATGAGTGCTCAATTCTAGTTGGCTAGACTTGTTCCCGGCATCATTGACGTAGCGGCGAAGGTCAGTCTCACTGACGATATCAAGCGGTAGCATCTGGTCGTAGAAATCAAACAGCGCGCGCGATTCAATCAGAATGTCGCGTTTGCGAACTTTCGATTCAAGCTTTTCGATGTCCCGTATCAAGCGCCGGTTGTGCTGGTAAAACTTAAGTTTGGATCGAAGCTTGCCGTCTACAAGAGCATTCTGGATGAACAATTCCCTGGCATTTGTCATATCAATGCCACCAAAATCGATCATGCGCGAAGCGACGATCACAATCCCGTAAAGCGTCACTTCTTCTCGCACCAAAACCTGCCCTGTATCGGCGTCAAAAACCGGATCATGGTGAGTTCGCACGACAAGGTGGCCCGCCAGCGGTTCGAGCCAACGGCTATCAATCTCGGCAACGGTACGCGCAAAAAGTCGACTGGTCTCTACCAGTTCTGCGGAGACGATCCACTTAGGTCTTCGACTAAATTGCGACGACCCGGGAAAAATAAACTGCTTCCGATTGCGTGCTCCCTGGTATTCGTTTTCGGACGCGCGGACTGACACGTGTCCTAGTAGCCCAGTTAGTACAGCACGATGGATGTCACTGTACTCGGACGCTTTGTCTGCCACTTTCTTTGACGCTTTCCCCGATACTTTCTTATTTTGACCGAGGCCTTGCTCACGACAAACCAACAATAGTTGACGATGCACTTCTCGCCACTCACGCATTCGAATGTAAGACAAATAGTGCTGTTTACAGTGCTTGCGTAACTGACTTTGAGGCAAGTCCTGTCGACGCGTTTCAAAATCTTTCCAAAGCAATACCAGCGCCATGAAATCCGACTGTTCATGCCAGTGCTCTTTATGGACCTCATCGGCCGCCTGTTGGTGATCAAAAGGCCGCTCTCTCGGGTCCGCAATAGTGAGGGCACTCGCGATGATCAGCACCTCCTCTAAGCATCCCATCTGCCCCGCGGCGACCAGCATCCGAGCGAATCTTAGATCAACGGGAAATCGAGCTAGCTGTTTGCCTAAGCGAGTGACATGGCGGCGTTGATCTACAGCACCCAATTCAAAGAGTAATGCGAAGCCGTCGTTGATCTGCTTTCGATCCGGCCTTTCAACAAATGGGAATCGATCTACATCTCCCAATTTCAGGTGCAACATCTGCAGGATCACCGAGGCCAGATTGGTCCTAAGAATTTCGGGCTCCGTGAACTCGGGCCGATCTTCAAAATCGTCTTCGCTGAACAATCGGAAACAAACACCATCGCTCAACCTGCCACATCGTCCCTTACGTTGATTGGCACTCGCTTGTGACACGGGCTCAATGGGAAGCTGTTGAACCTTCGATTTAAAACTGTACCTAGACATCCTGGCAAGGCCGGGATCAATCACATACCGCACGCCCGGGACTGTCAGGGATGTTTCCGCGACATTGGTCGCAAGCACAATCCTACGCTCGGTACTCTCCGAGAAGACCCTATTTTGCTCAGCGACACTCAATCTGGAATAGAGAGGTAGAACGTCATAGCCTTTTGGACCGCGACGCTTAATTTCTTTTGCCGTTTCCCGGATTTCGCGTTCACCGGGAAGGAAGATCAATACGTTGCCTGAGGGCAACGCGTCAATCTCGCCAAGCGCCTGCAAGATGCCTTCGGTAACGGGATCGCTATCTTCATCGACCCGTGCGGGCAATTCACGATAGTTCACTTCAACAGGATAGGTTCTCCCACTGACTTCGATGACCGGCGCCCCGTCGAAATGTTGAGAAAATCGCTCTGTATCTATCGTCGCAGAGGTAATGATGACTTTTAAATCTGGACGTCTGGGCAGGATACGTTTTAGGTATCCGAGCATAAAATCAATATTAAGGCTCCGTTCGTGAGCCTCATCAATGATCAACGTATCGTAGCGCTCCAAGAACCTGTCGTTCTGAGTCTCTGCCAGTAACACGCCATCTGTCATGACCTTAATCAGTGTTTCTGGCCGAGTCATATCCTGAAATCTAACCTGATAGCCAACACTCTCACCTACGGTGACATCGAGCTCTTCGGCCACTCGATGAGCGATGGTTCTGGCGGCCACCCTGCGGGGTTGGGTGTGCCCAATCAATCCGAATATGCCACGCCCTGCTTCAAGACAGATCTTAGGCAATTGGGTCGTTTTTCCCGATCCGGTTTCGCCGGCCACAATGACCACCTGATGCTGCCTAATCGCCTCAATAATGTCACGCGAGCGCTGGGAGACAGGGAGTATTTCAGGATAGTTGATCGCAGGTTTCGCATCCCTTCGGCGACGCACCAAATCCATGGAACTAAAAATCCGTTTTTGGAGATTACCCCTTTCTTTTTTCTTTTTGATGTCGCTGCGCATCGCATAGCGATCGGCGAGCATGCACTCATCAATAGATGCTTCGAGTTCTTGATAGGATAAATTGTTCATCGTCGAAAACGATACTGTTCTGAATGGGGTTCACGACGCATTAGTTTAGAAAGCATTCGCTTAAGAATGCATTGGTTTAAGACGCATCTATTCACAAACATCTTTTCATAAACCAGGATACCCGATGGGTAGCTGGCATTTGCCGTCGCATTCGATGGCCGTGATGTTACTCGTTAATGCTGATCGCTGATAGCTGCGAGCTTCGTTTGTACAAGGCGCTGATGCAGCGCCTTTCAAGCTTTAACTGATATGACCTGTTACTTGGTAAGGCGGTTCATACCTGCTTCAATGCCAGCGATCGTCAGCGGAAACATCTGGTCTTCCACCAATTTTTGCGTCAGTGCAACGGAAGTAGAATACTCCCACGTGTCCTGGGGTGTCGGATTGATCCAAATCACTTTGGAAAAGGTATCCAATAGACGCTGCATCCAAATTGCGCCCGCCTCTTCGTTCCAGTGCTCAACCGATCCACCCGAATGAGTAATCTCATAAGGCGCCATCGTGGCGTCGCCCACAAAGATGACTTTGTAGTCATGCGTGTACTTGTGAAGGATATCGAAAGTATCGATACGCTCACTCATACGGCGATTGTTTGCCTTCCAGAGCCCATCATAAATAAAGTTATGAAAGTAGTAGACTTCCAAGTGTTTAAATTCTGAGCGCGCGGCAGAGAACAATTCCTCACACACCTTGACATGAGCATCCATCGAACCACCGCTGTCGAGTAACAACAGCACTTTCACTGTGTTGCGACGCTCCGGGCGCATGATGATATCGAGCATTCCACCGTTTCTAGCAGTCTTGGCGATGGTGTTGTTGATATCAAACTCGTCTTCGGCACCCTGACGGGCAAGTTTGCGAAGCCGTCTGAGAGATATCTTCATACCACGAGTACCTAGTTCGACATTGTCGTCAAAGGTCTTGTAGTCACGCTTATCCCACTGCTTTTTACCTCGACGTTTTTTCCCTTTGCGATCGCTGCCGTCGTCACCCTTGCCGTTCTCGCCCTTACCTTCCTTGTCTTTCTCTTTGCCTTCACCTCGCGCCGCGTCTTCAACCTCTCGTTTAAACGCTTCGATCAGTTGCTCAAGCCCCCCGAGGGATTTGATCTTTTCGAGTTCTTCAGCAGTCAGGCTCTTCTCAAATTCCCTTCTTAAATACTCGTCAGGAATAAGAGAGTTAAGCAAGCTGGAAAGGTCATCCAGACCTTTAAAATAAGCGCTAAACGCCCTATCGAACTTGTCGTAGTGACGTTCGTCTTTCACTAGCGCCATTCGACTCAAATAATAGAACTCATCGATATCTGCATAAACCAGTCGCGCTTTTAGCACGTCAAGTAAATGAAGCAATTCAGTGATCGACACCGGAATCCGCTCTTTCTTCAGCGTAAAAAAGAAATTAATCAGCATGCGTGAAGCTTACCTCTACAGTTAGGGTGTGGCCTTAATCTCGGATCGATCTTCCGGACCTCTTAGCCGCCCTGCCTTCTGTTCATAAACGCAAGACGTTCGAGCAATTGCACGTCCTGCTCATTTTTAACCAGTGCACCATACAGTGGTGGAATGGCCTTGGAGGTGTCGCGGTTCGTCAGGATCTCTTCTGGAATATCGTCAGCCATCAACAGTTTCAGCCAGTCAATCAACTCAGAGGTAGACGGCTTCTTCTTCAAACCAGGTACTTTTCGTACGTCAAAGAATATTTCCATGGCTTCTTTAACAAGATCCTTTTTGATGTCGGGATGATGTACCGCAATGATGTCAGCCATCGTGTCGCGATCAGGAAACTGGATGTAGTGAAAGAAACAACGACGTAAAAATGCATCCGGCAATTCCTTCTCGTTGTTACTGGTAATAATAACAACAGGACGCAGGATCGCTTTTACAGTTTCGCCCGTTTCGTAGACGTGGAACTCCATTTTGTCGAGTTCCAGCAGAAGGTCGTTCGGGAATTCGATATCAGCTTTATCGATCTCGTCAATCAATAGAACCACTCGCTTCTCAGAAGTAAATGCTTCCCAAAGTTTACCCTTGTCGATGTAGTTATTGATGTCATGAACCCGCTCGTCGCCTAGTTGCGAATCTCGCAGTCGGGAAACCGCATCGTATTCATAGAGACCCTGCTGCGCTTTGGTCGTTGACTTGATGTGCCAGGCGATGAGTTCCATGCCCAGAGATTCAGCAACTTCTTCTGCCAACATGGTTTTACCGGTGCCGGGTTCGCCTTTAATCAACAGGGGCCTTTCAAGCGTTACAGCGGCGTTAACCGCCATCTTGAGTTCTTCTGTGGCGATATAAGTAGATGTACTAGCAAATTTCATTGACGACGAGTTCCAAAGGTGAAAGTCGGGCAATATAACGTCTGGCTGTAAATTTTGCCAGCCAACACCAACCCGCCGAATAAGGCAGCCTAATTCACCATGATGACGCTGGCAAACAAGCCGCCGCTGACGACCGCTTAAATTGCCCAGAACAGGCTTGGCAACGGGGGGGCAAGTATGGCCAGGGCGGCTTTCAAAGCCGTTGTCTAGGCTCCAACCTCTTTTCTACCCTTCAGTAAACGCCTAACGATAATTAACACCAACATCCCTGCAGTGGCCATTAACAGCACCAGAGACCCAGTTAATCCATTGTCGGAACTGCCTAGCAGAAAATCCATCAGAACAACGACAATCGCTGGCGCCAGCGCCTCATGGACTTCGCTGATGTACCAAGGCGTAAAAATGACCACGACAACGATACCGCGAAGCAATTCCCGCCAACCCGAATGGTCAACTCGTCGCGTCAATCGCCACCAAGATGCACCAAAGGCGAACCCAGCCACGGCGTAGACGGCCCAGGCCGCGATATACTGATATTCATTAAGAAATGCGTTCATGTACCTATTTCATCAAAAGGTCGGGCGCTGACCGTCGTTAGCTGGTCGTGACCCAATGAATGATCTGCTCTTCAAAGGCATCAGGATGGACAAATTCTTCAGAGACGCACTTACCTCGGATTGAAATACCGGCTTCGTGGACCGTATCTTTCGATCCTGAGACCAATGGATGCCACCATTCCAGATCCCTACCTTCCGCCACCATTCGATATCCACATGAAGAAGGCAACCACGCATAATCTAGCGCGCCTACGGGGGTCAATTGAACACAATCCGGAACGAGTCTGGTTCTATCCTCGTACTCAGTACAAGCGCATTTAGCTTCATCAAGGTATCGACAGACCACGGCCGTATAGTGGACCTCCTCCGTGTCTTCGTCTTCGAGTTTATGCAGGCAGCATCGCGCACAACCATCACAGATTGATTCCCACTCTTCGGTGGTCATCTCCGTCAGTTTTTTTTCGAGCCAGAACTTGTTGGGTACTTTATCCATTGAATCGGTCGTCCGCTGGCGGCAATTGCAGATGATAGCCCTGTCGCTCCAAGTTGGCCAATACCAAAACCGCGTCTTCCTTGGCTAGCTTTCGATCCGGGGTTAGCGTGATACTCATCACGAGCTCGGTTTCCGCTAATTTCGCGAGTAATGCCGAGGGCACCTGTTCTAGACCTTCACCGGCCATCACATAGACATAGTAATTGTCTTTTTTAATACTTTTGTAAACGTCACATTCCATTGCTATCGAGTCTCAGGGTCGGAGGAAACGGGCGTATCTTAATGATCGTTGAGCGCCGCGACCAGAGCATCACCAATGATAGACTGTCTCCAGCCGGCCAATTCCTTGGGCAAATGATATCGCCCCTGATGATCTTCTGAGCGAATAAGCTTTTCCAGATGACGACGTTTTGTTAACAGTTCTGGTGCTATGTCGAGTCGAGTCGCGGTTTCGTTCACCACTTCCCGCAATCGTTTTAGCTTTTTGTTATTCACCGGCGCGTCGGTTCTGCTCACGAGCTCCGGGTGTTCCGATTCGGGCACCAGCCTGGCTTCTTCTTGAAGCAGCAGGATCTGATCACCGAATTTTCGAACCTGGCGCGAGGTCATACCGGCTTCAGCCTGCAGGGCCTGAAGTGAATTCAAACCATCTTTAACGATAGTCAACAGAGCCTTTTGGTCAACAACACGATTACGTGGGACATCCCGCTCCCGCGCTGTTGTCTCGCGCCAGCTACAAAGGATTTTGAGTTCGTTCAACTGCGACCGATCGAGTTGCCACAAGCCTTTAACCTTGAGATAAAAGTCGTCCGCCGGCGCCTGTGTCGGGATATCTTGACCCAATCCACTGGTTTCTTCTTCAACCCAGACAATTCGGTTACTGCTAAGCAGTGCCTCCATCTGTAGGTCATAAACTTTCAGCAAGTGAAGTACGTCTAGCGCTGCGTAATTCAATTGCTCCTCAGTCAAAGGACGCGCAAGCCAATCTGATCGCGTCTGATCCTTCGCTATGGTGATAGAAAGATAATGTTCGATCATGGCCTGATATCCGACTGAAAACCCTACCCCAGTGGCAGCGCAGGCTATCTGCGTATCAAACACAGGGGCCGGTATCGCACCCAATGAATGGCTAAAAACTTCCAGATCTTCAGAGCACGCATGAAAAATTTTGAGAATACCCGGATCGGTCAACACATCTGCTAGTGGCGAAAAGTCATCAATCTTCAACGGGTCAATCAGGTAACACTCCTCCCCCGTGAAAATCTGGATCAGCCCAACAATAGGATAGTAGGTGTCTGTTCGGGCAAATTCTGTATCGATTGCGATCGACGACACGCGGCGACACGCTGTGACGACCTCGTCTAACCCGGTGTGATCTTCAATATAGTGAAAATGATTGGTCAAAGTTTAAGACTCTTACGCCCTTCCATGGCATGGGTGAGTGTGCCGCCGTCAACGTATTCAAGTTCTCCGCCGAGCGGAATACCCTGCGCAATACGACTAACCTGCAATGGCAGGTCGCTGACACTTTCGGCGATGTAGTGAGCTGTCGCTTCACCTTCGACGGTTGATGACACCGCCAGAATGAGTTCATCGACGCCGGCTTCGCAGCGGCGCATAAGCTGCGCGACACCAATTTCCTCGGGGCCACGTCCGTCAATCGGAGACAACGTACCCAACAGCACAAAATACTGACCGCGAAAGCTACCGGACTGCTCAATGGCGATGACATCTGCGGGCGTCTCGACCACGCAAACTGTTTTCTTATCACGATTGTCTTGCTGACAGATCTGGCACAAAGACGCTTCGGT
>JBLIIB010000040.1:0-17895 GCA_047634795.1 Candidatus Azotimanducaceae bacterium
GTAAGAGTACATCTCGTTGGCTTTTTTGTGATCGTCTTATCAGCGGCTATGTTGACACGTTTGTGGTACCTGCAGGTTCTGGAAAAAGATTTTCTTCAGGATCAAGGTGATGCGCGAACCATAAGAATGGAGCGCATCAATGCCCATCGAGGCATTATTGAAGATGCAACTGGCAAGCCGCTGGCAGTCAGCACGCCCGTGCTCTCGCTTTGGGCAAATCCCAGCGAATTGCTTGCTGCTAACGAAAGCCTTAAGCCTTTGACTGATTACCTCGGGATCGATCCCGAAATGTTTGAAAAAAAGATTAATGCAGCGCAGTCGAAAAATTTTGTTTATCTGAGAAGACATTTGCCACCGGCAGAAGCAAGAACGCTGTTGGATCAAAAAATACCGGGCGTCTATTCAGAGCGCGAGTATCATCGGTTTTACCCCGCAGGCGAAGTTGCGGCGCACATCGTTGGCTTTACCAACGTTGATGACGCCGGTCAGGAAGGGCTCGAGTTGTCCTTCGATAAATGGCTGTCCGGGACACCGGGTAAAAAGAAGGTTCTAAAGAACCTCTACGGAGAGATCATCCGTGATATCAAGCCAGTCGCAGAAGCGGAACCGGGGCGCAACCTAACCCTTAGTTTAGACATGAGGGTTCAATATCTGGCATACCGTGAATTGAAATCCGCGGTGACGCACTTTCAGGCTGAATCTGGAACGGTCGTCGTTCTTGACGTCGAGACGGGGCAGGTGATTGCGATGGTCAATCAGCCATCATACAACCCGAACAACCGTATCGGGTTAGATCTGGGCGCGGTACGTAATCGCGGTCTAACCGATGCGTTTGAGCCGGGATCCACGGTGAAGCCTTTTACTGTCGGTGTCGCGCTGGAATCAGGCAAGTACACGCCTGAGTCGATCATCGACACATCACCCGGGTTCGTTCGTGTCGATAATTTTACTGTGCGTGACCCGCGCGATCGCGGCCCGATTAATCTTGGCGATATCATTACCTATTCGAGTCAGGTCGGAATCTCGAAATTAGCCCTTGATCTCAATGAATATGATGTTTGGGGAATGTTCGAAAAGATTGGATTCGGTCGAGATGTTGGCTCCGGTTTTCCCGGCGAAAGTGCGGGCTATCTGCCTAACCATCGTCGCTGGGAAGACATCGAGAGAGCAACATTTGCTTACGGTTACGGATTGACCGTAACTCCTGTTCAATTGGCGGGTGCCTATTTGTCGATTGCCAGTGGTGGAATCAAGAGAGATATCAGTCTTCTTGCGTCTTCCGGCAACCAAACAAGTCAGCGTATATATCCCGAAGTCGTTGCTGACCAGCTAAAAGCCATGCTTGCCAAAGTGGTTACCGATGGCACTGCAAAGAAAGCCGCGGTCTCAGGTTACGACGTAGCAGGTAAAACGGGTACGGTCAGGAAAATAGGCAAGGCGGGCTATCAGGACACTCAACATTTGGCATTTTTTGCGGGGCTTGCTCCCGTTGATAACCCGCGTCTTGTTGGTGTTGTGTTAATTAATGATCCCAAAGGCGATAAGTCTGGCGGTGGTGATATTGCAGCACCGATATTTGCAAGAGTTATGCAGAGCGCGCTTCGCATCTTAAATGTACCGCCAAAAATAGACGAGGCGGCGTAGGGGTGATGATGTTAAGCGAACTACTGCCAACACCCATTGATCGAGATATCGAAGTTTCTGGCATCACGGATGACAGTCGCAACGTTCAACCCGGCGATGTTTTTTTTGCTGTGCTCGGTCAAGCAGTGGATGGTCGACACTATCTGACCGATGCCATCAAACGTGGAGCTAACGCAGTAGTCCTAGAAGATGGAGGGCAATTTGACACCATGCGGGCAGAGCTAGGGGAAAACGTTTCGTTTTATCAGGTGCCAGATTTGAAACAGGCGCTGGGTTCGATCGCGTCAAAATTTTTTGGCGATCCGAGTCAGGGGCTGCGTGTGATCGCGGTAACCGGCACGAATGGAAAAACATCTTTCACTCATCTCCTGTCGGATGCACTCTCTGGCCAAGGCAGGCGATGCGGAATGATAGGAACCATGGGACATGGTCTTCCCGGCACCTTGGTCGAACCCGGGCTCACGACGCCGGCATCAATTGTTCTCCATAGGAAATTGCGCGCCCTGATTGATCTGGGTTGCGATACTGTTGCGCTCGAAGCGTCCTCACACGGCCTGGCTCAATCGAGATTGTCTGGTGTAAAGGTTGATGTCGCAGTGTTGACGAACATTACCCGTGACCACCTTGATTACCACGGTACTTTTGAAGCCTATAGGGCCGCAAAGAAAACACTGTTTTTATTGGATTCGCTTCGCGCAGTTGTAGTGAACCTGGACGATGACTTTTCGAGCGAGTTAATAAAGTCGTTAGATCCTGACGTTGCAGTATTTACATATAGTGCTAAGGGCGCTGCTAACGTTCAGTTGGTTTCGGTAAAGCGTCACGCAGAAGGTCTTGGTCTATCTCTGTTGCTTCAGGAAAACGAAGTAGTAGACGTTGATGTGCCATTGCTGGGTTCTTTTAATATAGAAAACCTTTTAGCGGTATCAGCAACGCTGCTTGCGCTGGACTATGCCTGTGAAGAAGTGAAGCCGATGTTGGAGGCCGTGCGGGCTGTACCGGGGCGAATGGAATTGGTTGGTAGGCCCAACCAACCTAAAGTGGTGGTTGATTATGCACACACGCCCGACGCGCTCGAAAAAGCATTGCGAGCGACGCGAGAGCACTTCCCCGATAGACATGTCTGTTGTGTTTTTGGTTGTGGTGGTGATCGCGATATCGGTAAACGAGCCCTAATGGGTGAAGTGGTGTCCCGGCTTGCCGATAAAGTGATTGTGACGAACGACAATCCCCGTAGTGAGTCACCTGAAGAGATTGCAAGACAAATACTGTCTGGCATAACTGAGCAGAGTGCATGGACGATACTTGATCGTCGGTCGGCGATTTTCACAGCATTGGCGCACGCTGCGAACGATGATGTCGTCCTCATCGCGGGTAAAGGTCACGAAGATTACCAGGTCACAGATGGGGTGACGGTACCCTTCAGCGATTCAGCTGTAGTTGAATCTGCCTTTGAGGGCTCGATTCAAAAAAGCATGGTACTGGGCCTAGGGGAAACCGGTCTTAGTTTTGCCCGTCATTTGATTGCTCACGACGTCCAGTTTGGGGTGGCCGACGATCACCCTGCGGCAAAGAATATCGCGCGCCTCGACACTCTTGCGCCGGGGTCCAATGTACAAAGCCTCATTGATGCTGGCCTAACGAGAGCTCAGACTATTTATCTTAGTCCCGGCATACCACTCACAGCCTTGCCTGTTCATGACGCGCGCCTAGCGGGTGTTCCCGTTCGTGGAGATATCGAGCTGTTTGGTGAGTTGGCTAATGCACCCATTGCTGCCATAACCGGTACCAATGGAAAATCAACCGTTGCGCAGATGGTGTTCGAGCTTGCGGTCGCGCAGTGGGAGGGTGTCTATTTAGGCGGCAATATCGGGACGCCGTGCCTCGATATCCTGAGTGAAGACGCCTCTCTTTATGTGCTTGAGGTGTCGAGCTATCAATTGGAACTCGCCCAACGTCTTCCAACGAAGACCGCTACGGTCTTGAATTTGTCGCCCGACCACCTCGATCGATACCAGAGTCTTGACGATTACTACGAAACGAAACTTGCGCTATACCGGCATTGTGAAATGCCCGTTGTTAATCGAAATTTGACGCGTCGTGCTGCACTTGATCTCAATGTGCCATTCATATCTTTCGGGTTAGATGAATGTACTGGAACAAGCGCTTTTGGCCTGGTGGGAACCACGGATGATCGGTATCTGACCTTCAATGGCAAATCTGTCCTGTTAGCGTCAGCCCTAAAGCTTAAAGGTGATCACAATATAGAAAACGGTCTCGCGGCGCTTGCCATGGGCCATGCTCTTGGATTGGACGTCGATCAAATGCTTAAGACCTTGTCGTCTTTTGAAGGGCTTCCTCATCGAGGTGAATGGGTCAAAGAAGTTGGCGGTGTGGAATACATCAACGATTCCAAGGCGACGAATCCTGGTGCGATGACCAGTTCTGTGGCTGGATTTGCCAATGGCCGAAATGTGATTCTAATTGCGGGTGGCGATTCAAAAGGGCTTGAATTTTCGCAGGCGGCAGCGAAGCTCGAAGGTTATGTTAAGGCGGTGTTTGTGATCGGTGTCGAAACCGCAGAGTTCTCTGCTGCGTTTTCAAGTTTTGATATGACAGTTGCCGGTGTACTAGACCTCGCGTTTCAGTTGGCGGTCAGCCAGGCAGAGCCCGGAGACATTGTTCTGCTCTCACCTGGATGTGCAAGCCAGGATCAGTACCTTAACTTCGCCGCTCGGGGTGATGCGTTCAAGTCCCTGGTTGGGGCGCTGCGCGAATGAGTATTCAAAAAACGATGCCTTCGGTACAAGCAAGTGTTGGATGCCCGGTTGACCCAGTGATTTCGAGTGTCGCTGTGTTTTTGTTGCTGTATGGACTGGTGATGGTGGGTAGTGCCTCTCTTGAAATTGGCGCACGAATTTATGGAAACCCGTTTCACTTGCTAACCAAGCACATGATTTATCTTTTCATTAGCGCGGGCGCTGCGGCGCTTGCGGTCTCAGTACCGATAAAAACCTGGCAAAGGTTTGACGCGATGTTGCTGCTGTTCTCGTTTGCACTACTGGTACTTGTGCTTGTTCCCGGTGTAGGTAGAGAGGTTAATGGTGCGCAGCGCTGGATCCCGCTGGGTCTGTTTAGCTTGCAGGGCTCGGAGTTCGTGAAACTATTTGTGATGGTGTATGTGGCGGGCTATTTAGTTCGTCGCAAAGACGAGATCGAAACTTCTCTAGCCGGGTTTGCCAAACCGCTTATTGTTCTGACATTTATTGTTTTGCTGCTGCTGGGCCAGCCTGATTTTGGGGCTGCCATCGTTATCATTAGCGCGGCAATCGGCATGATCTTCCTCGCCGGTGTTCCTTACCGTTTCTTCCTGCCATTGGTAGCCCTGTGCGTCTCGGCAGTTGCAATGATCGCTACACTGCAACCTTATCGCTTAGCCCGGCTCACAGCATTTGCAGACCCATGGGAGCACCAGTTCGGGAGTGGCTATCAATTGACGCAAGCTTTGATCGCCTTTGGTCGAGGGGAGTGGTTTGGTCTTGGTTTGGGTAACAGCATTCAAAAATTATTTTTCTTACCTGAGGCGCACACAGACTTTTTGTTTTCGATTGTTGCTGAAGAGTTGGGGATTTTAGGCGCTGGTATTGTCATCCTGCTGTTTGCTGTATTGATTGTGCGCGGGTTGATGATTGGTAAAGAAGCGATCCGACGAGAATTACCTTTTCATGCTTACCTCGCCTATGGGTTAGCGCTTGTGCTGGGCATTCAGGCAAGTATCAACCTGGGTGTAAACCTGGGTGTATTGCCCACCAAAGGATTAACCCTGCCGTTCATGAGCTACGGCGGAAACAGCCTTATTGTGAGTTGTATGATGATTGGGGTCTTGCTTCGAATTGAGCATGAAGTCAGGCACACGACACCCCCGGAAGCGAGAGGTAAACGAAATGCCTAGTGCGGGTTTTACGATTGACGTCCCGGAGATGCGACGAATAAAGCGCATTCATTTCGTGGGCATTGGTGGTGCTGGTATGTGTGGCATCGCTGAAGTGCTGCTGAATCAGGGTTATGAAATTTCAGGTTCAGATATCGCCGCGAGTCAGGTGACCATGCGCCTGGAGAAACTCGGCGCGCAGGTCGCTATTTCACATAACAAATCCAATATCGAAGGCGCCAATGTTATTGTGGTGTCGAGCGCGATTTCTCCTGAAAACCCCGAGCTTACCGCAGCGCATGAAGCCAGAATACCGGTGGTCAGGCGCGCGGAAATGCTGGGTGAGTTAATGCGTTACCGACATGGCATTGCGGTAGCAGGAACACATGGAAAGACGACAACCACGAGTCTGATCGCATCGGTGTTCAGAGAAGCTTCGCTAGATCCGACTTTCATTATTGGCGGTCTGCTGAACAGCGCTGAAAGTAACGCAAAACTTGGCGGCTCACGCTATCTCATTGCTGAAGCAGATGAGAGCGACGCATCGTTCCTGCACCTACAGCCCATGGTTGCAGTTCTTACCAATATCGACAAAGACCACCTTGCAAATTACGAAGGAAGTTTTGAAAAACTCAAGACTGCGTTTGTTGAATTTGTGCACAACCTGCCGTTTTACGGGTTGCTGATCGCTTGCATCGATGACCCTGTGGTGAAATCTGTTTTACCCCGCATCCAGCGTTCTGTCGTGACCTACGGTTTTGATGATGAGGCGGATATTCAGGCGGTGGATGCGAGCCAGGAAGGACTGACCAGTCGTTTTACCGTGAAACGAAAGGGTGTGGACGATGAGTTTCATATAGCTCTGAATATGCCCGGTCGGTACAACGTTCTCAACGCGTTGGCTGCGGTGGCTATCGCGACGGATGAAGGCATCAAGCCCGCTGATATCGTTCGTGGCTTGGAAGATTTTCAGGGAGTGTCGCGACGTTTTGAGGTTCACGGTGAATTTACCGAAGGCGAAGGAAAATTTCTTTTGGTTGATGACTACGGTCACCACCCTAGTGAAGTTAAAGCGGTTATCGAAGCGGTGCGACATGGTTGGCCAACATCTCGGTTAGTGATGGTTTATCAGCCCCACCGCTATTCAAGGACGATGGAACTATTTGATCAATTTGTCGATGTGCTTTCACAGGTTGATTTTCTGGTGTTGCTTGATACCTATGCTGCAGGAGAAGCGCCGATCGCGGGCGCGTCCAGTAAGGACATTTACCAACAGCTAGGGCTAAAAACTGACGTCGAGGTGGTATTTGTTAACACCGTCGATGACGTAGCTCAGGTGCTGGAAGAAAGACTAGAGCCCGGCGATTTTCTCATTACTCAGGGTGCAGGGGAAACTGCGAAACTTGCACAAACGCTAACGCAGCGCTGGGCTAAAAGGAGGGTTGTTTCATGACAAAACCTTCTGCTGGATTTTTTTGGGCGACGACGTTTTTTGTAGGACTTGTCTTGTTTGCGACGCTTTCTGTGGACCAGAAAAGCGTTGGGGAAATTGTCGTGGTAGGAGATCTCAGCGAGGCGCAGCTCGGCAGTATAAAGTTGGAAACTGATGCGTTGAAATTGACGCGTGAAAAGACGCCAGAAGTGAAGGTTATCCTGAATAACTTGTCCTGGGTTCATCACGTCAATATCCGCAAGAACTGGCCCGATGGACTCGTCATAGAGGTAACTCCCGAGAGGGCTATTGCCTATTGGAACGACGATGCGTTCATCACACAAGAAGGTAACGTCGTCGTCACTGACCTGATTGTTGGCGGTGACCTGCCGCACCTTTATGGACCCGTTGGTCGGGAGTTTGATGTCATGACGCAATACCAGCAATTGTGGCCAACGTTACGTAGCTCTGGGCACGAAATAAAAGTGCTTAGCATGAACGATCGGAGCTCATGGTCTATCGAGACGCAGGAAGATATCACGGTATTTCTCGGGAAAGATGACCTTCGGGCTCGAATGACTCGTTTCTTGGTGGTGAGCGAATCCCTTCGTAAAGAAGGTGATAAGCGACGAATCAAGACAATGGATGCTCGCTATGCCAATGGTGTAGCAGTGGATTTTTATAACAATGAACAATTAGAAATCGCAGATATTAGTAAACGCGAAGGGGAACACAAATTATGACGAGTCCTATTAGCGGTCGAATGATAGTCGGGTTAGATATCGGAACGTCCAAAGTGGTCGCGATTGTTGCTGAGGTTGGCATTGATGGCGAAGTCGAGATTGTGGGTATAGGTAGTCATCCTTCCCGTGGTCTCAAAAAGGGCGTTGTGGTCAATATCGAAACCACTGTGCAATCCATTCAGCGCGCAATCGAAGAAGCAGAATTGATGGCGGGGTGTCAGATACATTCCGTTTACGCCGGCATCGCCGGTAGTCATATCCGTAGTCTGAATTCCCACGGCATTGTGGCTATACGAGACAAGGAAGTATTTCAGCCTGATATAGATCGCGTCATCGATGCGGCGCAGGCTGTGGCGATACCAGCGGATCAAAAAATACTCCACATTCTTCCGCAGGAATACGTCGTCGATATGCAGGAGGGCGTTAAAGAGCCTCTCGGTATGTCCGGCGTGCGACTTGAAGCAAAAGTCCATCTTGTTACCTGCGCAGTGAATGCCGCACAGAATATTGAAAAATGCATCAAGCGCTGCGGTCTCCAGGTAGATGACATCATTCTTGAGCAGGTTGCTTCAGGTTATGCGGTGCTAACGGAAGATGAAAAGGATCTGGGTGTTTGTCTGGTGGATATCGGCGGCGGGACATCTGACATTGCGATATACACCGGCGGCGCCATTCGACACACCGCGGTAATTCCCATCGCCGGAGACCAGGTAACTAACGATATTGCCATGGCGTTAAGAACGCCGACCCCCCATGCGGAAGAGATCAAGATTAAGTACGCTTGCGCGCTTGCCAGTATGGCGGGTGAAAACGAGACCATCAAGGTGCCCAGCGTCGGTGACCGGTCCGACAGGGATTTGTCCAGGCAGGCCTTGGCCGAGGTTGTAGAGCCCAGATATGACGAACTGTTCACATTGATTCAAGCGGAGTTGCGGCGGAGCGGATTTGAAGAACTCATTGCCGCGGGGATTGTTCTGACCGGCGGAACATCCAAGATGGAAGGTGCCGTGGAGTTAGCAGAGGAAATTTTCCACATGCCCGTTTCGCTGGGGAAGCCCAAAGACATTACTGGCCTTGCCGATATTGTTCGCAATCCCATCTACTCCACAGCAGTTGGGTTGCTGAAATACGGTGCCAAACAAGAATCTGAAAGTATGGTCATGCCGGCAGCCGTCGGCATGGACTCGATGATGGGCCGGGTTAAAAACTGGTTCCAGGGGAATTACTAATGTTTATTACAAGACGCTCAAAAGCTCGATCAGCAGTCCGGTCAGCAGTGCAGTCAATCGTCCGATCAGTAAAGCAGGACACAGCAGTCAAAATTAATATCTCTCAAGCCCGAGGAGTTTAGGTATGTTTGAAATCGTAGATAGTGCACCACAAAACGCTGTCATCAAAGTCATTGGTGTCGGCGGAGGGGGCGGCAACGCCGTTCAACACATGGTAAAGCAGGATATTCAGGGCGTTGATTTTATCTGCGCCAATACTGATGCCCAGGCACTGAGGCATCTCGGTGCTCGCACGCTGCTGCAACTTGGCTCGGGCGTGACCCGTGGTCTAGGTGCTGGCGCGAATCCAGCGATGGGTAAGGATGCTGCGCTTGAAGATCGTGATCGAATTGCCGAAAGCCTAAGTGGCGCCGATATGGTGTTTATTACGGCCGGTATGGGTGGTGGTACGGGTACTGGCGCTGCGCCCGTTGTCGCGGAGGTTGCCAAAGAATTAGGCATACTCACCGTGGCGGTTGTGACGAAGCCTTTTATATTCGAGGGTAAAAAACGAATGCGCCTCGCGGAGGAAGGCATAGCCGAACTCTCTCAGCATGTTGATTCCCTCATCACGATCCCAAATGAAAAGCTGCTAACGATTTTGGGTGAAAAGACACCCTTGCTCGAAGCGTTTGCCTCGGTAGACGATGTACTCTCGGGCGCGGTACAGGGGATTGCTGATCTTATCATCCGACCCGGTATGATTAATGTCGACTTTGCCGATGTGCGAACGGTGATGTCCGAAATGGGTATGGCTATGATGGGTAGTGGATCGGCTTCCGGTGAAGGACGTGCGCGCATAGCAGCAGAGGCTGCGATTCGCAGTCCTCTTCTCGAGGACGTAGATTTTACGGGAGCAAGGGGTGTGCTGGTTAATATTGCGGCCGGTACGGACATTTCTTTGGGTGAATTTAGCGAAGTAGGTTCAACGGTTGAAGAGTTTGCGTCCGAAAATGCGACTGTGGTCGTCGGCACCGTGATCGATGAGACGATGGGCGATGAACTTAGAGTTACCGTTGTTGCGACTGGTCTGGGTGGACAGGCGGAACTGGAGCGCTCGCCAAAAATGACTGATGAGATCAAACGCAAAGTGGCAGGAGACGGCGTACCGGATTACTCGGATTTCGAACGTCCTACGGTCATTCGAAATGCTGTGGGTAATGGTACTGATCAAGTCGACCTTCGTGCAGAAAAGGATCTCGATTACCTGGATATTCCAGCTTTTCTTCGACGTCAGGCAGATTAAGCACAATTAAGTGCCACTTTTTTGGGGCGCTAGCTTCCGCCGCCGCAGCGTAGTTGGTGTTCACTAACTCGGTTGCGGCGTCAGCCGGCGCCGAAAGTGACCTTATTTGCTTAATATGATGGCTTGACTGCAACTATTCGGCTTTTTGGGAGTCTTACTGTTCAGTTAGGCATTCGCTTGGCCTTAAAAGGGTGTATTTCGGTACATGTAGAGGTTTATTCGGATATTTGTTAGCATTTGCGCCGGAATTTGGGGACGACGACAATAATGATTGAGCAAAAATGATTAAGCAAAAGACGTTAAAAAACGTCATTCGAGCGACCGGTGTTGGTCTGCATACGGGTGAAAAGATCTATCTGACACTCAGACCTGCGCCGGCAGATACGGGCATTGTTTTTATCCGTGTCGATGTTGAGCCAGCAGTTGAGATTCCAGCGCTGACAGAGTTTGTTGCCGACACAACACTTGCGACCACCATCGCAAAAAATGGGCAGCGAATATCAACTATTGAGCACTTAATGTCCGCATTTAGCGGCTTAGGCATAGATAACGCTTATGTCGAGGTGAGCGGCCCCGAGATGCCCATTATGGATGGCAGCGCCGCGACCTTTGTCTTTCTGATTCAATCCGCCGGCATAGAAGATCAAAACGCGCTCAAGAAATTCATCAGAATCCTCAAACCTGTCCGGGTAAACGACGAAGAAAGTGCTCGTTCGTACGATCAATCAGCGACGATACAACCCTACGATGGATTTAAAGTCAGCCATACGATCGTTTATGACAATGCGGTGATTAAGGAACAACAGGCCAGCGTAGATTTCTCTGTAACGTCATTTGTAAAGGAGGTCAGTCGAGCCAGGACATTTGGTTTGATGCAGGAATTTGAACACCTCCGCGAACGTAATCTGGCACAGGGCGGAAGCCTTGATAACGCCGTGGTTGTCGACGAATACCGTATTTTGAACGACGATGGCTTGCGCCATGAAGACGAATTTGTTCGCCACAAGATTCTGGATGCCATCGGTGATCTATATTTACTAGGCCACAGTATTATTGGTGAATTTGTTGGCTATAAGTCCGGCCATACAGAAAATCATGCGTTGCGAAAGAAATTGCTCCAGCAGTCAGATGCCTGGGAGATTGTGACTTTTGATGATACCGAACAAATTCCACACTCCTATGGTGGATTTGCGGTAGTCATGGACGAGAGTTAGTTACGCCTTAGGGTTGCCTCGTTTTGCCAGTCTTTTAAGGACATTCCGAAGTGGCTCATAGTCGACAAAATCCGCCGTTAGCAAAAGTTGCGCGGCATTTTCAGCGCTCAGGTGGCGCTCAACCAGAACTTCTTTCTTTGTCTCAAACTCAGGTGAGACCTTGATTTTGACGGAATCGACGTCCATTCCAGCCTGTCTCAGCGCGGTAATAATATTTCTTTGTCGATATCTGAGCTTTGTCGCTTGTGCGCTGCTGGGCGTGGTTAGGGTTAACTCCTTGTTCTTTAAGGCGGATAGTCGAATTTTGTCGCCCCCAAGGGACCGTACAACACGCTCGAAGGAAACGAGCTCTTGGGATTGGGCATAGAGCGAATGCAGTATATGATTAGACCCCTTGAGAATCTGGCCTGTAGACCTTATGGAAGCAGGAATACGACGCTTCTTCTTGGAATTTGGTTTAACAGGTGTCATTCAACAGCGCTGCCCAAAACAGGGATTGTTAAAAATTAATTATCTATGAAGTTCATCATTATTGACAACAAAAGCGGTAAGCACCGCTCCTTCACCGCCAACGCCTTTATCTTTGGTGTTGCCTTGGCGGGTCTTTTCTCTATCCCGGCGGCTGCAGGTTTTGCTGCCTATCGCTATGGCCTGGGCGAAGCGGCGTTAACTGGCGAGATGGTAGCGAAGTGGCGGGAGGTCTTGAATGTGCAAGAGCAAGCCGTCGAGGACGTCCGTTTTGATGCGGAATACAATCTGGAAGCGTCGGCACTTCGAATCGCACAATTGCAGGCGCGAATTGTCCGATTAGACGCCCTGGGTGAGCGTCTGACAAAAATTGGTCGCCTCGAAGAAGGTGAGTTCGATTTTTCCCAAGCACCAGCCATGGGCGGCCCTGAAAGTGCGACAGAGCTCGCAGCTTATCAGCCACCGGCCTATATGGATCTGCTCGGTCAGCTAGCCCGTGATATTGAAGACCGTGAACAGCAGCTCGGTGTCCTGGAGACATTACTCGCTGATCGCAAATTGCAGCGAGATATTTTTATTGCTGGTCGTCCCGTTAAAAAAGGTTGGATGTCATCGAGGTTTGGTCGTCGAAGTGACCCGATTACTGGCAAGCGTGCGTGGCACAATGGCGTGGACTTTGCGGGAAAAGATGGCGCTGACGTGATTTCTGTAGCCGCAGGCGTTGTTGTATTTGCTGGAACCCGCAGTGGTTACGGTAAAATGGTAGAAATTAACCACGGCGGTGGCTACGCCACACGCTATGGTCACCACAGAGATCTCGTTGTAAAAGCGGGAGATATCGTCAGAAAGGGTGAGGTCATTGGCCTCATGGGTAGTAGTGGTCGGTCCACCGGGCCGCATGTCCACTTCGAAGTATTCAAAAACGGGCGTGTTGTTGACCCGTCTACCTACGTCCATCGCGCCAGTCGCTGATGCCTATCTGCTAGCTTTATGGCCCCTCGGTGAGAGCTCGTCCTATTTTGAACTTAATGCCTCGATTTTAACGTTTGAAATACAAGGTCTAAAAACGCCCACCTCACATCACGGTATATAGAGAATTAGAACGATGGTATTGAAGGCACTCAGCAAAGTTTTTGGTAGCAAGAATGATCGTGAACTTAAGCGAATGAAAAAGGTCGCTCTGAAAGTTAACGTCTTCGAAGAAGATTACGAAAAGCTTTCCGATCAAGATCTCGTCGCATTAAGGGTACAGTTCAAGTCGCGGGTTGAGTCAGGCGAAACACTTGAGTTATTGCTGCCTGAGGCTTTTGCCGCGGTGCGCGAGGCAGCCAAGAGAACCCTTGGGCTTAGAATATTTGATGTCCAAATGATCGGTGGCATCACCCTGCACGAGGGGCGCATAGCGGAAATGCGTACGGGTGAAGGTAAAACGCTCGTTGCCACACTTCCGTTGTATCTCAACGCGATTGAAGGAAAGGGTGTTCACCTGGTTACCGTGAACGACTACCTTGCCAAGTGGGGAGCAGAATGGATGGGTCCAGTATTTAGCGCCTTGGGACTGACCACTGGCGTTGTCTATGCGGGTCAACCTCATGAAGAAAAGCTTGCTGCCTATCAATCCGACATCACCTACGGTACCAATAATGAAATTGGTTTCGATTACCTCAGAGACAACATGGCGTTTTCTGCTGAGGAACGAGTGCAGCGGGAACTTAACTATTCAATTGTAGATGAAGTTGATTCAATTCTGATCGATGAGGCGCGAACGCCGCTGATTATTTCCGGTGGCGTTGAAAATACCGCCGATGTCTATAAAACGATCAATACCATTATTCCTGAACTCGAAGAGCAGATTAAGACACCGGAAGACATTCTTGAGGAACGCGAACCACCCGGTGACTATTTTGTTGATGAAAAACAACGTGATGTTGAGCTAACAGAAGACGGGCACCAGAAGATCGAAGAACTTCTGGTCCGGAAAGGATTGTTGGCCGAAGGCGAAAGTCTTTACGGTACGGCAAACCTCCAATTGCTTCATCACGTGAGTGCGGGACTCAAAGCTTTTTGTCTTTACAAGCGAGACGTCGACTACATTGTCCAGAACGATGAGGTCGTCATTGTTGATGAGCACACGGGTAGGACCATGGCTGGTCGACGATGGTCAGGCGGTATCCATCAGGCGATTGAAGCAAAAGAAGGTGTGGCGATCACCAATGAAAGCCAGACACTTGCTTCTACGACGTTCCAGAACTATTTCAGGCTCTACAAAAAATTGGCTGGAATGACGGGCACCGCGGATACGGAGGCTTTTGAGTTCCGTCAAATCTACGGACTTGATGTTGTGGTTATACCCACGAACTTGCCAATGATTCGTCGAGACCTGAATGATCTAATCTTCATGACGAATGAAGATAAATTTGAAGCGATCGCGGAAGAAATCGGAGAGTGCCTGGCCAAGGATGCGCCGGTACTGGTTGGTACAGCGTCGATTGAAACGTCTGAACTTCTGTCTCAGCTACTCGAGAAGAAAAAGATCAAGCACAGTGTTTTGAACGCCAAGTTCCATGAACGTGAAGCAGAAATTATTGCTCAGGCGGGCAGGCCCGGTACGGTGACCATTGCAACTAATATGGCCGGTCGTGGTACTGACATTATTCTGGGTGGTAACTGGGAAGCGGAGGTTGCAGACCTTGAATCGCCAAGCGACGATCAGGTTGAAAACGTCAAGGAAGCCTGGGGTGAATCCCACGCGAAGGTACTAGAGTCTGGCGGGCTGCATGTGATTGGTACTGAACGACATGAAAGTCGCCGTATCGACAATCAGTTACGAGGTCGAGCGGGCCGACAGGGTGACCCGGGATATTCCCGGTTCTATTTGTCACTCGAAGACGATCTGATGAGAATCTTTGCCTCCGACCGCGTGCGCGGATTCATGCAAAATATGGGTATGGAAAAGGGCGAAGCGATTGAGCACCGCATGGTGACTAACGCGATTGAAAAAGCTCAACGTAAAGTCGAAGGGCGAAACTTCGATATTCGTAAGCAGCTACTCGATTACGATGACGTCGCCAACGATCAACGCCAGATGATCTACAGCCAAAGGAACGAATTGATCGAATCTGCCGATGTCTCGCAAACGATTGATGCCCTTTGGGATGATGTGATTAACGAGGTTATAGACGGGTCCATTCCACCAAAAAGTTTGGAAGAGCAGTGGGATATAGCCGGCTTGGAGCAAGGTTGCCAAACAGAGTTCAACGTTAGACTGCCTGTCCAGAAATGGTTGGACGAAGACAAGTCCCTCTATGAGGATACTTTAAGAGAAAAAGTTATCGCAGAAATTCGGTCAGAATATTCTGAAAAAGAAGCGCAGATTGGCCCGGATATTCGTATGTTCGAGAAGCGTATCATGCTCGAAATTCTAGACGGGCTTTGGAAAGAGCATCTTTCTGCGATGGATTACTTGCGGCGCGGTATTCACCTGCGTGCTTACGCACAGAAGAAGCCCAAAGATGAGTACAAGCGAGAAGCATTTGAACTTTTTGATACTTTGCTCCGTAACGTCCGTTTTGATGTCATTCGATTCCTGTCGCGTGTTCAATTTCAAACTGAAGAAAGCCCAGAGGCGATGGAGCAGCGGCAGCGTGCAGAACAAGCGCGAGCCAAGCTCAATTTTGAAAAAGAACCCAGCGATGGTTTAGGCGGCTCTAGGGCCCAAGGACAAGCTCCGCCAGCGGTAGAGGCGCAGGCACCTTTTGTTCGCCGCGAGAAGAAAGTTGGTCGAAATGAGCCTTGTCCCTGTGGCTCAGGCAAGAAATACAAAGGCTGTCATGGGAAATTGTCTTAATGGCGGTTGGAGACCATTCCACTGATTTTTTGCCCGTTCCCGGCGTTCGGCTAGCGAGCGCTGCCTGTGGTATCAAAGGTGACGGCAAGATTGACCTCGTTCTGTTCGAATTTGAACCGGGTAGCATCACGGCCGGTATATTTACACAAAGTCATTTTGCTGCGGCTCCTGTTGAAGTCTGTCGAGCCCATTTGAAAGAACGTTCAAGTCGGTATTTTCTTGTGAACAGTGGTAACGCCAATGCCGCAACAGGAGAGATCGGACGATCCGATGCCTTGGGTTGTTGTCGTGCTTTATCGCAGCAAACAGGGGCGCTACCAGAAGAAATTTTGCCTTTCTCTACCGGTGTTATCGGCGAGAGGCTCCAGGTTGAGCACATCACGAATGCCATGCCTTCTCTCGGAGAGGGTCTTTCGGCGGATAACTGGCTCCAGGCAGCGCAAGGCATTATGACAACCGACACGCGGCCTAAAATCGGCTCGCGGCAGTTTGAAGTTGGAGGCAAAACGCTGACGATTACAGGTATCGCGAAAGGTGCGGGCATGATCCAGCCCAATATGGCGACGCTTCTGGTTTACATTGCGACCGATGCGGTAGTGACAGAGTCCGTGCTCAGTCAAATGTTAAAGGATGCCGCGGATTGCTCTTTTAATCGTATCACCGTGGATAGCGATACCTCCACGAATGACTCGTGCATGCTGACGGCAACAGGCGTGTCCCTTGTCCCGTGCGTCGAAGGTGAGGCGGCGGCAACGTTGCAATCTGCGCTTTCGAGCCTAATGCAGGAACTTGCGCACGGCATTGTTCGCGATGCAGAGGGAGCGACCAAGTTTTTAACCGTACGGGTAAATGGCGGTCAAACTGACGCGGATTGTCTTAGCATTGCTTACGCGATTGCGAACTCTCCGCTGGTCAAGACGGCATTATTCGCTGCTGATGCGAATTGGGGACGTATTGTGATGGCGATTGGAAAAGCCGATGCAACGGTTGTGCCTTCCAAACTCGATCTCTTTCTGGATGAAGTCCAGTTAATGGAAGCCGGTGGTAAAAAAGAAGGATACGTCGAGGAACTTGGCGCGGCGGTTATGGCCAGAGATGAAATTACCATCAGGGTTGAATTGAACCTTGGAGAGGCGTCAGAAACTGTCTGGACCAGCGATCTCTCCCATGATTATGTCTCGATCAACGCAGACTACCGGTCTTAATTTTGCGCGATCGGTTTAGTCGCTTAAGACAGATTAAGATGTAAGGTCTGACTCCGTCACATCATCGTGATCCGGATCTGTAGCAATGTAACGATTACCTTCAGCCCACTCCCCCAGATCGATCAATCTGCATCGATCAGAACAAAATGGACGGAACTTGCTCGAACTCACCCAGGCGACTGCTTTGTCGCAACTAGGGCATTTAACGATGACATCTGCCATGACTCACATCTCTTGTTATGGTGCTTTTATTACAGTGCTCTACTTATAGTGCTCTACTTATAGCACCCTAATGATATTGCTCTTTTCGTAGGTAAAGGCTAAGTCGCGAAAAGCAGATAGCGGTTGATGATGACGTCACCCCAAAGCAGTGCGACGAATCCAGCGACGGCAAGGAACGGTCCAAATTTGATCGGCTTTGTCTTGTCTCTACCAAACGCAATCAAGGCGAGGCCTATGATTGCGCCCGCAAACGATGACAAAACAATAATGAGGGGGACGGCTTCAATCCCAAGCCAGGCTCCCAACATGGCCAGCATCTTGAAATCGCCATAGCCCATGCCTTCTTTACCAGTGATGAGTTTAAACGCCTGAAAAACAGACCATAAAACCAGATATCCCGCGATAGCGCCGATGAAAGCGTTCGTGAACCCCGTCATGATACCGAATGAATTAACGATGAGCCCGAGCCAAAGAAATGGCAAGGTAATGTCGTCGGGGAGCAGTTGAGTGTCGTAATCAATCAGTGCGAGTGTCATCAGCCCGAAGGTCAATATCAGTGCTGCAGCTGCAGCCGGCGTTACGCCCATGACATGGACAACCAGGACTGCCAGCAATGCAGTCGCCAGTTCTACTATGGGATAACGAGCGCTGACGGTTGCCTGACATTCGGCGCAT
>JBLIIB010000041.1:0-17867 GCA_047634795.1 Candidatus Azotimanducaceae bacterium
GATTGAGAGCGCTGTCGAATTTTTTGGGCCCCCTCCATGACGAGGTCTGGAATGACCTGAGAGCTGATCAATATCGCATTGGCCTCTCTCAAGACGTTATCAAGATGCTTCAACACTTCCTTGTTGAACACGCGATAGACCGAGAGCGTGTTTTGCGCATCCAAGCCAATAGGGCGGATCGATTCTTGGAAGGCCGTGGCTATTTGTTGTGGGTCAAGCGGGTTGCTCGACTCGTCTATTCGCTTGCGTGGGAACAGTGAGCTTAAGCGTGCATTGAAACTAATAAATACTGGGAGGTGTTCATTACGGGCTGCGTTCACCATGCCTTCCAGCGCAACAATCACTTCCAGTTCTTCTTCTAGGACCAGTGTCAGGTTTTCGAAGTTGAAGACTGTCTTTTCCTTGACGCTGCCTTTGTCCAGCAGTTCATCGAAGCGATAGCTGATATTCTTATCAAAACGATCGTTCACTCCTCCTGCTTGCTGGGTAAGTGACTTGAAATCGCCAATTTGGTCCACGACCTGACGTTCGACTGCAACAATGGTGTTTGAGACCATTTGATTGAGCATCTTGATGGAGGCTTGCTGGATTTTTTCTACGATTTCGGACACGTGGGCAACGAGACAAAACTGGCGAAGTTACGATAACCTTAATAGTGAAATTTGTATATGTATAGTCGGAAACTTCGTTGTTACCCATCGTCAAGAAATCCTTTTTCTTTAGGGGCTTACGGTAATAAGGTGGTTTTCATTCGAGATGTCTTTTGTCCGTTTATCCCGATAGGACACGAATACGTTGGAAAGCCACAAGGCTGCATGGATGTGGCGAAAAGTATCGAGATTGAATAATGAAAATATTGTTGATGAGGCATGGCGAAGCCAGTGTTGAAGCGAAGCGAGATTTTGACCGAAAATTGACGCCAAAGGGCCGCGAGGTCGTCGATTGGCGAGGGGCTCAGCTTAAAGAGCAAGGCATCGTTGTGGCGAAGCTGGTGGTCAGCCCATACATCAGAACGTTGGAAACCGCAGAGTTAATTCAAGCGAAACTGGACGGGGTTGAGTGTGTCGAATCAAATCGGATCACTCCAGATGTTATCATTGAAGAAGCCTTGGCAGAATTGTGGGAGCAGATGAGTAGTGCAAATCAGGATGTGTCGTCGGAAGAGGCAGGTGCCGTGATGGTAATAACCCACCAGCCGTTGATTGGCATCCTGATAGAGCATCTTACGGGGCACGCGCGGCCCATGCACCCTGGAGATATTGTTATGATTGAAACGCCTGTTACTGCGGCCGGATTTGGAGAAATAGTATGCGAATTTTAATGCGGGTAGTCTTGCTGGTTTTCTCGTTGGGCATGCCCTGCCTTAGCCTTGGTGCGATGGCGGTTAGCGAGGAATCGATCAAAATCTCAAACTTTGAGTTGTTCAAACCTCTTAATGCGGAACTAGTCGAATACAGTGAAGAGACCTCTCGCGCGGCCCGATTGATTGTTCTGGGTGCGCTGGAGAAAGTTAATCACGTGCTCGAACCCGAGGAATCAATCTTAGTCACGGGTACAAAAAAAACCCTGACCTACTTCCTGCCAGACGAGGTAAGAACGGGTCCTACGGGCCGATTTTTCCAGCAGCAACTCTCCGAATTGGGTGTCATACGCTACGAATGCGAAGGCAGAACCTGCGGCAGTTCGAGTTTTTGGGCCAACAAGATTTTCAAAGAAAGGGTACTTTACGGGCCTTTACAGTTCCAACGTTACTATGTTGCCGCGCTGGATAGTGCCGCACTGGATAGTGCCGCACTGGATATGTCCGAACTCGACGAATCGGCGCGGGAAATCGGTAGTCTGGAAAGCCCATCTGCCTACATCATGATCTACGTGGCACAGCGCGCTACCGGCAAGATATACGTTCACATAGTGTACATAGAACGTTAGCGCAAAGAGGGTAGGCTTGCGCATCCCTATGCAGCATTGCTGGTGCTAATTCAGAGACCAACTCACGGACTCATTCACAGATCGTTCACAGATCAAAAGTCACAGACGTGTCCATAGACGAAGTCGCAGACGTATCCATAGACGAAGTCGCAGACGCTTTAATAGACAAACCGGGCTGATTTGAGTCGCAAGCAGGCTTGTCGTTGACTTACCCGATGATCTGCGTAAGATCGCGCGCCTTGAAACGCACTAGTATTTTCGAACAAATTTTCTTAACGCAAACTTCTTAGGCCAAAAAACGACGATGGTATTTCTCTCATCCAATCAATTCACCACAACATACGCGACACCGTGCTGCGCGATTGCATGCGTTGTGCTGTGGTTATGGGAGGCCCATCCGTCTGGCTAGTGCGTTAGCACTTCCGGATTGACAAAAAGCCTCCTTGGGAAACCTAGGAGGCTTTTTTTTTGCCTGTAATTTTTATTCGCCAGACGAAAAAACGCTAGGCGTTGGTATCGACATGAGTGACTTACAACTAAAACGAAACATACGCGTGCTCTATGCTTTTAGCTTTTGCTGGCTTGCGCTAGTGATCATTCCTGTGATGGTGCCATTTTTTGCCACTAAGGGTTTATCCCTGTCTGACGTCTTTATTTTACAAAGTATTTTTGCGTTATCCGTGCTGGTATTCGAAGTACCTTCCGGTTATCTCGCGGATGTCATCGGTCGTCGAAACGCGCTGATAATCGGCAGTTTTTTTCACGGATTGGGTTTTAGCCTGCTGTGCTTCGCTGATTCTTTTGCAGGGTTAGTGCTGTTCGAGGTGACGGTTGGTTTGGGAATGAGTTTGTTGTCCGGGTCTGATCTATCACTGCTCTACGACAGCCAATTAGCCTTGAGATTGTCGCCTTCAGAAAAAACGCGAGGGATAGCAAACCTGCGTTTCATGAAGTCGTCATCGGAAGGGATGGCTTCATTGTTGGCGGCGGTTCTTATTCTCTGGTCCTTTGATGTCGTGGTTGTCGCCAACGCCGTGATCGCCTGGGTGCCGTTCCTGATGTCGTTTCAGTTGGTTGAGGCACCTTACAAGAGGATGGGGCGTGAATCGCTGTATCAGAACTTCCGCAGGATACTGATGCATTTATTTTATCACGAACCCTTGCTTCGGTTGACGACGCTGGCCGTCACCTTCTACGGACTGGCGACCTTCTATGTGGTTTGGCTCATTCAACCTTATTGGGAGGAATTTGGTATTCCATTGGCGCTGTTTGGGGTGCTGTGGGCAGCCCAAAACTTTGCCGTGGCGTTGGCATCAAAGTTCTGCGCGCCACTTGAAGAAAGGTTTGGGCCCGTGCCGTTGTTGACCGTCATGGCGATTTTGCCGATCGTCGGCTACTTTGGTATGGCGTTTGATGGCGGCGTGATGGGACTGATTTTGGCCTTTAGCTTCTACATTTCCCGAGGTTTTCATCAGGTGATCCTGACGGATGCCTTTAACTCACGCGTTCCGAGCGAATTTCGAGCAACCGCTAACTCGCTAACGGGGTTTCTTTTCAGATTAACGTTTATTTTGACGGGACCTCTGGTGGGCTACCTTTACGAGTGGCAGGGCACGTCAACCACCCTTGCAGTGTTGGGTGTCGGATCGATGCTTCTCTTCGTTTCGCTGATGCTACCTCTCTTACGACAAATCAAGGCAAATCAGAGAGGGACGTTTGAGAACGTGTCGTGATGGCCACGTTCGATTTCTTGAGGGTTAGGGTGGTGTGGGGCATTAGCAGGGGGGCTCGATAGCGTCTTTATCAGCATTTAACTTTATTGCTGATCAACTACGCGGTATGTTTACCGACTATTGAAATTGATGGAGTATTACGTGGTTGACAATATGTCAAAGCGGGGCTTTGACCCATTGACCTATCGTTTTGAGGACCAGGCACCAGAGCACGGCAGCGTCACAGAAGTTGCCGATGGTGTGCTGTGGGCGAGGATGCCGATGTGGGGCAGGTTGAACAACATCAACGTGTGGATGATTCGGGATTACGACGGTTGGACCATCGTTGATACAGGCTTGAATCGTGAGGACGTGCAGGATTGCTGGCGTTCAATTTTTGAAAATCATCTCGGTGGTCTTCCGGTGACAAGAGTGATTGCGACACACTTGCATTCTGATCACACGGGTAATGCCGGGTGGATTTGTCAGGAGTGGTCTTGCGATCTGTGGATGTCCCGCAGTGATTTTTACATGTGCAAAGTCATGGCTGCGGATGGTCCTTCTGATGTGCCTGAGGATGCCATCAAATTTTATCGGCGTGCCGGCTTTGATGAAGCACGGCTTGACCGGTATCGAGAACGCTTTGGTCAGTTTGGGGCCAACATTTATGATCTGCCCGCCGGATACCACCGGATTCAGGAAGGGCAATATATAGATATTGGCGGCCGGGAGTGGCGTGCGGTGATTGGTCATGGCCATGCACCAGAACACGTCTGTTTGTACTGTCCGGAACTGAAAATAATCATTGGTGGCGATCAGATTCTACCGAAGATCACGCCGAACGTGAGTGTGAATCCGTCGGAGCCTGAGGCGAACCCACTTCGTGACTTCATTAATACCTGTGCCAGGTTTAGAGAGGTGTTACCGCCTAACCTACTTGTGCTTCCTGCGCATGAGAGCCTTTATGAAGGCGTTCATGAGCGACTCACGGAATTGATTGACTGGCACGAAGTTGCATTGGAGAAACTTTACGACCTTTGTGAAACGCCCAAGCGAGCGGTTGATGTATTTCCTGCATTGTTCAAAAGCAAGATCACAGACTCGAGCTACTTCCCGGCGACGGGCGAAGCTATCGCTCACCTCCACTGTGCGAGGGAGCGACGGATGCTTGCTGTTGAGGTAGACGAATCTGGTGTTGCCTGGTGGCGACAAGCCTGATCGCTGGTCCTAGTCTGAATTCGCGGTCCGTGTTCGCAATTCGAGGCCGTAATTAGTGCTCGTAAGTGACCGCTGAATGTAAAAATTCGAAGCCGCTTTTAGACATCACCAAGCGATGGGTCAATCCGCTGCTATCGGCGTTAGATCCATCGTAGCCTGCGTCTCCTGACCAGATAGCATGTCGCGTTCCCGATTCATCCGCAGCGATCCGCGTTTCATAGTAGCGCGGGGGCGCCGCGTCGAGCTTTTGAATCGCTTCATCGACCGTCGTAAACTTGGAAAGCTGATAGAGAGATACCCAGGTGGGTGGTGCGAGATCTATGTTTCCTTTGGCATGCTGCGCGAGCGCATCAAGGGGAGTAATCCATTGATGATTTTGAATTTCCCCGCCGTCGACCTGAATGTCATGGTCTTCTTCTGCCGCGGTGATAAAAAACCACGTAGAAAAGCGTTTGGGCGTGATGGCAGGCGGCGTCCAGTGAGCAAACCACACAAATTTTTCTTTCGGTATATGAATGCCGGCTTCTTCTATCGTTTCGCGCATTGCAGCCTGGCGAGCCGCCTCGTCCGGGTCGCGAGAATCATCAAAGTCGGCCTCATCAATCTTGCCGCCCGGAAACACCCACATGCCGCCGAAAGAAATTTTGGAGGTTTTGTGGAGCATGAGGACTTCGGGTGATCCATTGGTCTCGCGCAGCAGTACGACAGTTGCCGCTGGGATGGGTGGTGCCATCTCCTCTTTTTTCGCCGGTGCTTTATCGGTGTCTCCATAGATATCGTTTCGATGCTTGTTCATGAAATGCCTTTCGTTAAGTGTTCGGGAACCATAATGATCTTGGCGCGCAGATACTCACCAAATGACTTAGCCTGCTTGTCGATTCGGTGGTTTGAAGAAACGCCTTCACCCAATACGTCGTGGATATAAAAATTCAGCGCGCGGAGGTTTGGCATTTCAAATCTTTCGATTCGATACGATGCCATATCCGGTGCCAGCACCTTGAACTGCTCGATAGTCAGATAGTGATACAAAAATTGATACGCCTCAAAACTTCGTGCCCATACGCCACAATTGGCGGCCCCGCCTTTATCACCTGATCGAGTACCGAACAGGCGCCCGAAGGGTATCTGCTTTGTTTGTGTAGGTTTTAGTTCAGGGATGCTAATCGGAGGTTCTTGATAGTAAATCTCGTTGTAATCCAGCCGCTGCGTTGGCAGAACATCAGTCGTGACGCCTGCAAAGTGCACGCTTTCAGTGACCTTCTGGCTATCAATGAGTGTCGGCCAATAAGCGATCACGGGAGCACCGTTATAACCCGCGGCACCGCGTCCCGTGTTACCCGGAATCGCCGCGAGTCCTAGCTCAGTGATCTTGGCCTGAAACAAACGGCCTAACTTATCGGGGTCGCTGGAGGTGACGGTTATTCTAAGCGCGGCATGAGCTTCTTCATTCGTAGCAGGGTTTGCCTTGTCACTTCGAATCAACTGGATGTCGACGTCGTCATATTGCTCGGTCCCCCCCAGGTTAAAGAAAACCTGATCCGTATAAAGGGCAGCCTTCTTCTCGATGTCGAGTCCGGTGAGAAGCACTTCCAGGGACTGTTTGTGTTCTCCCTGGGTATTGACGCAAACCTTATGGGTCGGTGGAGGACTGCTGCCTTTACACTCACTGACTCGAACGCGATCTTCATCGGTTTGTTCAATTTTCATCGTGTCGAAATGTGCGATGACATCCGGGTTAAGGTAGGCGGGTGCCTTGATCTCGTACAACAGTTGTGCCGTGATGGTACCGACCGATACGAGTCCACCTGTTCCTGGATGTTTCGTGACAGTGAAACTGCCGTCAGATTCCATTTCAGCAATCGGGTATCCCACGTTCCTGAAACTCGGCACTTCTTCGAAAAATGAATAGTTGCCACCGCAACATTGAGCACCGCATTCTATAATGTGTCCTGCTGCCAGCGCGCCTGCCAGCGCGTCATAGTTGTCTCGCTGCCAGTTGAACTTCCATGCAGCGGGCCCAATGACCAAAGCCGCATCGGTCACTCGTGGGCAAATCACGATATCTGCACCCTGATCGAGTGCCTCCTTGATACCCCAGGCGCCGAGGTAAGTGTTCGCGGTTAAAACTTGATGAGAAGATTCGCTGAGCAGGGTGCCTCGATCCAAATTGGTGAAGGTTTCGCCTTCGTCCTGGAACTTCTGGATGTCGTTTTTTATGTCATCCCCGTCGATGTAGGCGACCTTCAAGTCGACGTTTTGCTCCTTCAGAATACGTTCAACTTCGGTCGCCATTGAACTAGGATTAAGGCCGCCAGCATTAGTGACAATTTTGATATTTTTTGCTGCGCAATCTCTGGCGACATCAGCGAGTTGTTTTAGGAATGTTGCGACGTAACCCTTGTCGGGTCCGCGGGTCTGCATTTGGTTGTACAGGATCGTCATGGTGAGTTCCGCGAGGTAGTCACCCGTGAGAACGTCAATATGTCCCTGTTCAATCATTTCTCGTGCAGCGCTAAGTCTGTCGCCGTAATAACCGCTGCAGTTTCCAATTCGTATGATATCTGTCATTTTTTTATCCCTGGCCAGACGGCGTCTGGCAACATCAATTTGTCACTTTGAGCGCCGTTATTCTGTCACCCATTTCGGCTTTCGTTTCTCTCTGAATGCTGCGATACCCTCAGCGCCTTCGTCTGACTCAAACAGCCGGCGGCTCCACGCGCCCGTTTCGGCGAAACCCTCTTTAATAGACAATTCGCTGACTCGCCTGACCAGCTTTTTACACTCTTGTATTGCATTAGGGCCGCCCATGTTAATCGCGTCGATTTGGGATTGTATTGCAGTCTCTAGTTGATCCGAAGGGACGGCGATATGCGCAAGCCCAAAGGTTACGGCTTCACTGCCGGTAAACCGTTCACCGGTTAAAAACAATTTCATGCCGTGATGCGTACCTAATTTTGGTAGGCACACAACTGAAATGACAGCGGGAATCACGCCGATTCTGACTTCACTGAAACTGAACTGAACGTCATCGACCGTGACGACAATATCTGCGGCACCCACCAGACCAAGGCCGCCGGCAAAGGCTGCGCCGTTAACACCGACAATAACGGGTTTGGGGCTTTCAAGTATTGAGTTAAGCACTTCGGGATAGGCAACCGATTGTTTGCCATCGACGAGCTGGCCCGGAGGGCTCTTCAAATCCGCGCCCGCACAAAATGCGGGACCATTGCCGGTTATCACGATAGATCGAACCGTTGAATCGTCATTTGCGGTGAGCATGTGTTGGTGGAGTTCGTTAACCAGCGTTGCGGACAGTGCGTTGCGGTTTTCTGGACGGTTTAACCGAATCCATGCTGCGCCTTCAATCACCTCATACAGGGTTGCTTCTTGTCCGGACAAATTCACTCTCCTTTTTTAATCGATTAGAGTCTATCGACTCAGGTTATTGAGACGCATCAGGTTTCTCAACGGAAACATTTTTTTCCAGAGAAACCAGAAGCTGGTCGTTTTCAACCTGGTCACCCACTGTTACGTGAACCGCCGTCACGGTGCCATCATGGGGGGCTGTAATACGGTGTTCCATTTTCATCGCTTCAAGCACAATCAACAAGGCGCCTTGATTAACGAACTGTCCGGGTTCAATCTCTGAGGCCAAAACAACACCAGGCATGGGTGCGACTAAACCTCCGGGCTGTTCCTGATTGCTTAAAGCGGGATATCGGGGTTGCTCGATGAGTGAAAGGTCTCCACGGCTACTGTGCACCAACCAGGTGGTGACATTTTTAAGAGCAACGTCTCTAAGGACGCCCAGCATGACTCGGGCGCCATCGATTTCTATATCAACATGGGCACGACCAGCGTCAAACACGCTGACCAGCATCTCATCGCTGTCATTGATGCGTACTTTGAACTTGCCGTCCCGACGAGAACGATATTTCACATTAAGCTCTAGATCCTTCTGGGTAGTTGTCTCTTCGCTCTCTTTTGCACTCTCGTCAGCACCTTCTTTCTGAATGGCTTTGCTGCTAAATGTTATTGCCTCATAGGGTAGTGTTGAATTGCGCCAGCCACTTCGCACAGAGTTCATCACAGAAGCACTAGCGCGATTAATGGCTTGTGATTCGATGACAACGGCGGTGGCAGCCTCAAAGAGTTCTGATTGACTGAGTCGGCGAGCGCGTTGCGGTGTGCATCGGCTGATGAAATCGGTGGTTGTATTTCCGGAAAGAAATTCAGGGTGTCTTAGGGTGGCTGTTAGGAAATCGCGATTGGTCGTTAACCCTTGAATCGTGGTTGTTTCCAGCGCTCTTGCCAATCGTGCGGCGGCTTCCCGTCGTGTGGGTGCGTGAACGATAACCTTTACCAGCATGGGGTCAAATTCGGGCGCGACCAGATTGCCGGATTCAATGCCAGAGTCATATCTTGCGTGCGCTACTGTTGAGGGTGCCCAGGCAACCACTCGGCCCGGTGAGGGTAGAAAATCATTCTCTGGGTCTTCAGCGCAGAGTCTCGCCTCTATCGCGTGTCCGTTGATGCTCAAATCGCTTTGGTTGAACGATAGGCGTTCACCTTCTGCAATACGAATTTGTTCCCGCACGAGGTCCCGGCCGATGATAGCTTCGGTGACGGGGTGTTCAACTTGAAGTCTCGCGTTGACTTCCAGGAAGTAGAAATCCTCCCCGGACAACATGAATTCGACGGTGCCAGCGGATGAATAGCCGAGGCTGCCCGCGGCATCCAGTGCAGCTTTTCCCATGGCGTCTCGAAGCTTGGGCGTGACGGCACTCGACGGCGCCTCTTCAATGATCTTCTGGTGGCGACGTTGAATGGAACATTCTCTTTCAAAACAGTGCACAAGATTTCCGTGGTTATCACCCATGATCTGAATTTCGATGTGGCGTGCGTGGTCCAACCACTTTTCAAGAAATACGGTGTCGTCACCGAATGCGCCTTTAGCCTCTCGCTTTGCGCTCTCAACAGCTTCTTTGAGCTGAGATTCTGTCGCAACGATTCGCATACCCCGGCCACCGCCACCCGCTGATGCCTTGATAAGCACGGGATAGCCAATCGACTCTGCTGCTTTGGAGAGATCTGTCTCGGGCTTAATTTCAATGCCCGGTAGCGTCGGAACACCTGCCTTGGTCATGAGCGCCTTTGCCGAAAGCTTGTCACCCATAGCGCTGATGACATCTGGGGTAGGACCTACCCAGGTAATACCAGCCTCGATTACCGCGCTCGCAAACGTCGCGTTTTCTGATAGAAACCCATAACCCGGGTGAATGGCATCAGCACCGGATCGTTCGCCGGCTGAAATGATTTTGTCGATAACAAGATAGGTTTCGGCGGACGTTCTGCCGTTTAAAGCGATGGCGCTGTCCGCCTCCAGCACAAAGGGTGCTAGCGCGTCCCCGTCGGCGTAAACAGCCACCGTAACGATGCCCATGTCCCTCGCTGTTCGCATGATGCGACGGGCTATTTCGCCTCGGTTTGCGACGAGTAGTGTGTTGACGGGTTTAATGTTCATCTCACTATTGCTTGTGCGCTCTACATTCGCCATGTGCCGAACTCCTTGGTGCCTTCTACTCGATTGTTGTAGGCCGCGGACAGTGACATGGCAATGACGTCGCGCGTGTCTCTGGGGTCAATCATGCCGTCGTCTGCCACGCGGCTCGTAGCATAGAGGCCTTTGGAGCGCTCTTCTGCCCAGTATTCTGCAGTCGCTGCCCGCTGGGCATCCGCCGCTTCGTCGAATTCAATGCCTCGTCGCTCAGCGGATGTACGCCCGATGATGCTCATGACCCCTGCCATCTGTTTCGGCCCCATTACTGCAATTTTTGAGAGCGGCCAGATATAGGTAAATCGGGTGCCGAAAGCTCTCCCACTCATCCCATAGTTGCCAGCGCCGTAAGACGAGGCGAGGACAATCGAGATGTGAGGGACCGTTGAGTTCGCCACCGCATTGATCATTTTTGAACCGTTTTTGGTGATGCCGTTTTGCTCAAACTCAGTACCAACAATGAAGCCGGTGATATTGTGCAGGAAGATAAGCGGCACGTTGATCTGATTGCAGAGCTGTATGAATTGAGCTGCTTTTTCGGCTGATTCAGAAAACAGTGCACCGTTGTTGCCGATGATGCCCACGGGATAACCATGCAGGTGAGCCCATCCGCACACCAGTGTCGGACCATAAAGCGGTTTGAACTCCTCGAAATAGGAGCCGTCGACAATACGAGAGATGACTTCTCTCACATCGAAAGGCGAGCGGAGATCTTCCGACACCAAACCCAGCAAATCTTCCGTGTCATGCAAAGGTTCGTCGAACTGTGGTTTGGGTGCTGGCCCTAGTTTTTGCCAGTTCAAATGAGCCATCACTTCTCGGCAAAGACGGATGCCATCCATTTCGTTTTCTGCCAGATAATCACCGAGGCCGGATACGCGCGTGTGCATATCAGCGCCGCCGAGGTCCTCTTCGTTAGCGTCTTCACCCGTCGCCATCTTGACCAGTGGTGGTCCGCCGAGAAATACTTTTGACTGATTTTTGATGAAGATATTGTAATCACTCATGCCCGGTTGATAGGCGCCACCCGCGGTGGATGCTCCGAACACAATTGAGACGGTTGGTATTCTCAATTTTGAAAGCTCGGTAATTTCGTAGAAGAGGCGTCCGCTTTCAGCAAAATGTTCGAGCTCTCCCTGAATCGCAGCTTCTGGATCGCTAGTGGCGTCTCCACGTAAGTCTGCACCGGCTGATTCAACAAACTGAACGTAGGGCAATCGATTGACCCTTGCAATCTCGAGGCCGCGCATCAATTTTTTTGTGTTGAAATCGTTGAATGCACCGGCTCGCACAGACGGGTCGTGGCCAAGGATCACACATTCCACATTTTCAATGACACCAATGCCGACGACAAACCCTGATCCTATGGCATAGGGCGATCGCCACCCTGCAAGCGGACTGATTTCAAGAAAGGGTGAATCTCGGTCTAATGCGTGGGCGATTCGCTCGCGAATTGGCATTTTGTTTCGCGAGCGAAGCCGCGCCATGGATTCTGGCCCGCCACCCTCGGCTGCTTCATCGAGCAGGCTGTCCATCAGGTCAATCATCTTGAGCACTTCCTGACGATTTTGCTGAAATTGCTCCGAGCGCTTATCTAGTTTCGATTCGAGAATCGGCATTCACTTCCCTCGTGACGGTTTGTTTTTCTGGTCGGACTATCGACTCCAAAAGTACCATAGATGACTTTGCGATGTGGTAGATTGAATCGAGTGTCGGTTTTATAAATTAAGGTTTTACGGGGTTTCAATTTATGAGGTATGAATGTCGGACGTGACACAACGGGAGCTTGATGAGTTCCGAGAGGAGGTGGCTGCATGGTTTTCGGAGCAGGCGCCTGCGGACCCGGGTTTCCTTTTGCCGGAAACATTTATGGAAGTAGGGACGGATCAGCAGTTCGAATTCTTGCGGGATTGGCAACGCAAAGTCTATGAGGCGGGTTATCTGGGTATGGCCTGGCCTGAAGACTATGGGGGTGGCGGAAAGGAACAGGTCTTCCAGGATATCGCAACCCAGGAAATGGCGCGGCAGCGAGTACCTTTCATGCCTAATACGATAGGCCTCAACTGGGCAGGTCCGCTAATACTTAAGATGGGTTCGCCGGCGGATAAAGAGAGATACATCAAGAATATTCTGAGTGCGGAAGATATCTGGTGTCAGGGTTTCTCTGAACCGGATGCGGGTTCTGACCTTGGCAACAGCCAGTGTCGAGCGGTGCGTGATGGCGACGATTATGTCATCAACGGATCAAAGATCTGGACCTCGCTAGGCACCTACGCAAAGTACATGATTCTTTTGGCCCGCACGTCCCGCGCAGAAGAAAGCAAGTACGCGGGGTTAAGTTATTTCCTGACGCCAATGGACGTGCCGGGTATTGATCCCAAGCCGATTCAAAAGCTCACCGGCGAGTATGGGTTCTGCCAGACCTACTTTGATAACGCCCGGATACCCGCGGATTGTCTGATGGGTAATGAGGGTGAGGGCTGGAACATCGCTATGGTGACACTGACGTTTGAGCGTGGCGCAACGGGCGGACAGGCAGGCGGTATTGCCTCGATGGAATTGACGGTCGATGACCTGATTGATCTGGCCCGGCGTGCGAAACGAAATGGTAAACCTGCAATAGAAGATCCTTTTGTTCGAGACGAACTTGTTCAATTTTCGATCGAAGCCAAGGGTAATCAGTTAATGGGAGTGCGGGCCAAGTTGCCAGCGCTGTCGACGGATTGGCCTGCCGCAGTCCCTATGTCAGGCAAACTTCGAGGGTCAGAGTTGAAACGCAGAATGTGCCGATTTGCGCTGTCTATGCAGGGGGCTAACGGAGCCCGATTCGTCTCCGAACACGCCATTGACGGAGGTAAATGGCAGCGTTCGTACTTTAACGCGTTCAGCGGGACTATCGGTGGTGGCACATCAGAAATCCAACACAATATTGTGGGCGAGCGAGTGCTTGGCCTGCCTAAAGATTGAGGGGCAGATCATGAAGATAAGCTTGTCAGACGAGCAGGGCATGTTGCTAGAAACAGCGAAAGAGTTTTGTAAAACACATTCATCGATGGATGTGGTCCGTGGGAAACTAGACGCGCAGGAAGTGGATGGAGCTCTGTGGCAGGAGATGGCAGACCTCGGTTGGCTCGGCGTAAACGTTCCTGCAGAGTACGGTGGGTTGGAAATGGGCCTGGCTTCCGTCACGCCGATTATTGAAAGCATGGGACGCTATTTGATGGGATCGCCTTACGGGCAAACCATTGTCGCCATTGAAGCGCTGGTTTCGTCAGCCAGCGCGCAGCAAAAACAGGAAGTTCTGCCAAAGATTGCTGAAGGTGCGATGGCGACTATCGCGGTGACCGAATCAGATGGCGATTGGGATCTTTATCATCCGTCAGCTTGCGCAGTGCTTGAGAAGCAAAGACTTATACTGAACGGTACCAAGTGTTTTGTGACGGATGCCGATGCGGTTTCTTACTTCTTGATATCAGTTAACTACCTTGATGAGGCGCGGCTGCTGCTGTTGAAACGAAGTGAGCTGCCAGAGGGTGCTCTAACAAGGGAGACTGTCATTGATCAAACGCGGCGCAGCTTTATGTTGTCGCTAGATGAGATCACAGTGCCGGAGTCATCCTTGTTGCCGGAGGCCGACTTTGCCTCGATTGAACGTGCCATGCTCTTGACGCTCTGCGCTGAAATATCGGGTGGTCTCAGTGGTTGTATCCACACGATCGTGGATTACCTTAATACCCGTAAGGCGTTCGGTCGGCACATTGGCGGGTATCAATCGCTAAAACATCCTACCGTCGATATTCTATTGTCCCTGGAAGCAGCCCGGTCTCATCTTTACCATGCGGCGACGTTGCTCGATGAAGGAAACATTTCGGCAGCCGATATTGCTCTGAGTATGGCCAAAGCGCAGGGTTCGCAGGCGTTCGCGTTCGCGGGAGACCGCGCCGTTCAGTTCCACGGTGGATTTGGTTTTACATTTGAGTGCGATGCACAGCTCTACCTGCGGCGTGCGCTCTGGTGCCAGTACCAGTTTGGCGATGAGCAGTTCCATCGACAGCGGCTTGCGCCGGCATTGCTTGATGCGCCTGTTTTGCTTGATGCGACGTCTGCCTGACGAACGGTTTTCACTACTAAAAATTCTCGGAGTGTATTTTGAGGGTCTTATCATCTATTAGCGGCAGAGGGTTAAAGTCTGTGCCGGCTGCCTGCCAGTCGCTTGAGGCCGGCGGTTTCACGGACGTATCAACGCAGGAAAACAAAGGCGATGCATTTTTGCCGCTGGCGATTGCTGCTCTGAACTCAGAGACTCTTGGACTTCGAACATCCATATCTATTGCTTTCGCACGATCTCCTATGTCGAGTGCGATGTTAGCCTGGGAGCTTCAGAGCGCCTCCAACGGTCGATTTACACTCGGTTTGGGCAGCCAGGTGAAAGGGCACAATGTGCGCAGATTCAGCGTGCCCTGGAGTGCACCCGCGCCGCGGATGCGTGAATACGTGCAATCTGTGAGAGCGATCTGGGATTGTTGGGCGAATGATTCGAAACTGGATTATCAAGGCGAGCATTACCAGTTTTCTTTGATGACACCAAACTTTACGCCAGACAAACTAAATGGATTATTGCCCAGAATTGAAATTGCAGCGGTGGGTCCGGTCATGATGAAAGTGGCGGCGGAGGAATGCGACGGCGTCATGCTTCACAGCTTCTGCACGCGTGCCTACCTTAGTGAAAGAATTCTACCCCGGCTCAGCAAGGGTTTGGTTAATGCAGGTAAATCACGTGACGCATTTGAGGTTTCCGGTGGCGGGTTTGTCGCGACGGGCAGTGATGATGAAGCGGTTCACAGGATGTTTGAATGGGTCAGGGCTCGCATCGGATTCTATGGATCAACGCCGTCTTATTGGCCCGTGTTCGAAGTTCATGGTTTGCTTGATCTTGGTTACAAGCTCAATGAGATGTCCAAAAAGGGGCAATGGGACGCCATGTCAAGAGAAGTGACCGATGATGTGGTGCATCTGTTTGCCGCGGTGGGTCGTCACGACCAACTGGTCAGTGCCATCAAAGATCGTTTCGCGGGCATGACCGATATTGTTGGGCTCCCCGAGGACACCCCGAGGGATGTCGTTCAGGAGGTTTGCGCCATCCCAACGCTTTTTAAGCACTGAAAGCGAGTTGTGCCAGCCTAAACACCGCGGGCGTGAAGTGGTTAAAGGTCTCTCACGGTTGGCGCGGTGGTGAGGCAGCTGCCAAAAAACGACAGCTGTACGCAAAGCGCTGCTAAGAAATCAGTGAAAGGAACTCCATCCTGGTCGACTGGTTGTCTCTGAAGGTACCCAGCATGACCGAGGTCTTCATTGAGGAGTTTTGCTTTTCAACGCCACGCATCATCATGCACATATGCTGTGCTTCAATAATGACGCCCACACCCGAGGCATCGGTCACCGACTGAATGGACTCAGCGATTTCGCGGGTGAGATTTTCTTGAATTTGTAGTCTCCGAGCGAACATGTCGACAATCCGCGCGATCTTTGACAAACCTAAGACCTTGCCAGTAGGAACATATGCTACGTGGCACTTGCCTATAAATGGCAACAAGTGGTGCTCGCACATGGAATAGAGTTCGATATCCTGCACGACGATCATTTCGCTGGTGTCGGACTCGAACAACGCGTTGTTTACCACTGATTCCAGCGTTTGGTCATATCCTCTGGTGAGGAATTTCATCGCTTTTGCCGCGCGAGAAGGGGTGTCTTTGAGGCCTCCTCGTTCTGTGTCTTCGCCGATGGCTTCGAGAATTGCGCGATACTCTTTTTCCATGGTGCTTGGTCGCCAAATAAAAAAGGAGGCATACACTAAGTGATTGAGGGCTCACGATCAAATTTGGCGCTATAATCCCCCCTTGAAATTTTTAAGGGATCAACCCCATGCCGGGCAGTAGTTTTGGAGAAATGTTTAAAGTGACGACCTTTGGTGAGAGCCATGGGCCTGCGCTCGGTTGCGTGGTTGACGGATGTCCGCCCGGGCTCGAACTTACCGAAGCAGATATGCAGACAGATTTGGACCGTCGAAAGCCGGGAACCAGCAAATATGCGACGCAACGGAAGGAGGGCGACCAGGTCAGAATCCTCTCTGGCGTCTTTGAAGGCGTCACGACAGGTACCTCTATCGGTCTAATGATAGAAAACGAGGATCAACGGTCTCGTGATTATGGCGACATCAAAGAAAAATTCCGTCCGGCGCATGCGGATTTCACGTTTCACCACAAATATGGATTAAGAGATTATCGCGGGGGAGGGCGGTCCTCAGCCCGCGAAACCGCGATGCGGGTTGCCGCCGGCGCGATCGCCAAGAAATTTCTAGCGTCCCAATGTGGTGTGCTGGTTCGGGGCTATTTGTCCCAAATGGGCGATATCACGATCGATCAGGTTGATTGGGATGAAGTAGGCAATAATCCGTTTTTTTGTCCCGATGCTTCAAAAGTGAGTGCCATGGAGTCCTTGATTGATCAACTCCGCCGTGACGGCAATTCTGTGGGCGCGAAAGTGACCGTTGTGGCGGACGGGGTGCCTATTGGTCTGGGCGAACCGGTATTCGATAAGCTTGACGCTGAACTTGCCCATGGCTTGATGAGTATCAACGCGGTTAAAGGCGTCGAGATCGGAGACGGTTTTGACGTTGTTTCCCAGCGAGGCACAGAGCACCGCGATGAGATTGGTCAAACCGGATTTTCCTCAAATAGCGCTGGCGGTATTCTGGGCGGTATTTCGACCGGGCAGCAAATTATTGCGAGTATCGCGCTGAAACCGACATCCAGCATTACAACGCCTGCCAAGACGATCAATCAAGCCGGTGAATCAACGGAAATTGTGACCAAAGGTCGCCATGATCCATGCGTTGGCGTAAGAGCGACGCCGATCGCGGAGGCCATGGTGGCGTTGACGTTGATGGATCATTTCCTGAGAAATCGCGGGCAGAATGCGGCGGTTAGCGTGACGCCCCCGCCTTGGAACAACCGCTAGCGCCAGTATGTGTCCGCATCTGCGCGGAGCAGGTCAATGAAGGTCTCGCCCGCGTTGGATAAGGTCCTGTTGATGTGATGAATCACGCCGAGGGTTCTGGCGATTTGTACGCCGCCCTCGATATCTAGTACAACAACGTCATCTTCGATCATGGACTTGGGCAAAACGCTCCAACCCAAACCAACGCCAATCAGCATTTTGATTGTTTCAAGGTAGTTCGTAGACATCCCAATTTCCAGATGATGCCCGTGGTCGCTGAACATCCCTTTAACAATGCGGCCAGTGAAGGTTGTCATATCTGGAAGGATGGCAGCGAATCCCGCCAGTTCCTCGATCGTGATGGTTGATCTTCTCGCCAGTTCATGCTCCTTTGCGCAGACAAAGACCAATTCATCTCGCCATATGGGTTCAGCAACCAATCGAACGATTGGTTG
>JBLIIB010000042.1:0-17709 GCA_047634795.1 Candidatus Azotimanducaceae bacterium
CTACCAAGATGGCTATCGACGGAGACGTTCCCGCCGTGAGTCTGGGCAATATGCTTGACGATTGCCAATCCCAATCCAGTCCCTCCAAGATCGCGAGAGCGCGCCCTGTCTACTCGATAGAATCGTTCAAAAATGCGTTGGGTTTCGTCTTTGGAAATGCCGATGCCGTTGTCTTCAACTTCAATATGGGCCATAGCACCTTTCTTAAGCAGCCGAAGCACAACGGCTCCACCTTCTCCCGAATACTTAACCGCGTTATCAACAAGATTGGTTACCAGCTGATTCAGCGCTTCTGTTTCCCCATCAACGAACAGCGCATCAATCTGGATATCCAGTTCAAGCGTGACGTTGAGGTCTGCTGCATCATAGGTTTTAGCGTTAAACACCTGCCTTAGTAGCCCTGCCAACTCTATGCGGGTGACGCTCTTCTCCCGATCAGACGAGTCAAATCGTGACAGGTGAAGCAGATCCTGCACGATCCGGTCTAACCGAATCGTTTGCAGACGAATCCTTTCAATGAAGCGATTGAATACATCTTCAGGCATGTCCGGATCATCAATAATTGTCTCAACCAATCCACGGATCGCAGAAATAGGCGTCTTTAATTCGTGTGACGCATTAGCCACAAAATCAGATCTGACCTCTTCAAGCCGACGGCGTTCCGTTACATTTTCAAGCACCAAAACAACGCCTTCGCCATCATCGCCGCCGTTGTCCATTCGAATACAGGAACACTCCAACGTTTCATCACCGTTTCTTACAGTGGACACGACACTGGTTCCTTCGGCGACGCAGGTTTCTACCGCGCGTTTGATTTCTTTTGTCACGGGAAGTTCGTTGAAGTTTTTCTTCAAAACGTCCTCGACGCTCAAACCCAGCATCCCTAACGCAGCGTTATTGATATGAAGCACTCTTTGCCTCAGGTCGACCGCGATGACGCCCTCTGCCAATCCTGCCAGCACTGCGGCCAACCGGTTCCTGTTACTGGTAAGCTCATCAATTCTGTCCTGAGCGCCCAACGCCAATTCATTGATCACTGTAGAAAGCTGGCCAAGTTCATCCGCTCTATCAGTGGGTAGTCGAAGGTGGTACTCACCCTTGGCGACGTTTCTGGCGATTTCAGTCATGTTTGCGATCGGACTGGTCACTCTATAGGCCAGGAAGTACCCGATGACTAAAAACAAAAAACCAGCCGTTCCGGCGGTCACGTAAATTCGATTCTGCAGCGTCTGCAACTGATCTTCGATCGTCGTTAACGGCAGTGCCAGTCTTAGAAAACCCTGGGTTCCATCGATGCTTCGTAAAGGAATCGCAAGATAAAGCATGCTCAAGTTTAGTGTTTCAGAATATCTGGCGGAGACGCCGTAAGACGAGGATGCGGCCGCAAGCACTTCTACGCGGCTGATGTGGTTATCCATCTCTTCCGGGTTGCTTTTATTATCGGCAAGTACCCGGCCGACAGCATCAATCAGTGTGATTCTTGCGGTAATACCGGGGGTTAGCCGATTAACTTCCTCAAGTTCAAGTACGGTTCCTGATTCGAGATAGCGTGCCATCGTTGGCGACAGCGCCAGCGCCTGGATGAGTAGATTTTGTTCAACTCGATCTAACGCATCCCGCTCAACCTGATCGGCGACAAAGTAGCCAAATACCACTGTGGTGATAATCAGAGTGAAGCCCAGAACACCCCAGATCTGCCATAAAAATCGTGACCCGAACATTTAAACTTTCCGCCGAAACATTATCGGTCTACCAAGCGGTAACCTACTCCACGGATCGTTTGAATCAGATGGCTACATTCGTCGAGTTTTTTGCGCAAGGCTCGTATGTGAACGTCAATATTTCGATCAACCACGACAACGCCTAATCCAACGACTCTATTGAGCAATTGCTCACGCGTGAATGCTCGCCCAGGTTGGGAAGCCAGTTGATAAAGAATCTTGAATTCTGTTGCAGTCAGGTTAATCAGTTCGTCTCCGACCCTAACTTCGTGACGAGAGACATCAATCACCAAGTTTTGGACAACAATTCGCTCTTTGCTCTGATCTTCTTTGGTAGGCCCGCGCCGAAGGACAGCCTTGACGCGTGCCAGAAGTTCTCTAGGGCTAAAGGGCTTAGCCAGATAATCGTCTGCCCCGAGCTCCAGACCAATCACGACATCACTTTCTTCACCCTTCGCGGAGATAATGACAATAGGAATATCTCGGACAATAGGATCAGATTTCATTTGCTGGCAGATAGACAGCCCGTCCATCCCGGGCAGCATCAGATCCAAGATCACCAAATTGGGTGATTCGTTCCGGATCACGTTCAGGCCTTCGTCCCCTCTACTGACAGAAACGACGTTGTATCCCTCTCGCTTCAGGTTGTAACTGAGAACCTCAACTATGTCGGGTTCGTCTTCGATGACAACAATCTTGTTTCGATTCATAGCACCACCATATTCGAGTTCGTAAAACTACCATTCAATCACAAACAGTCTTAGGCGCCGTAAATCTCCTATTAAGAAAAAGTAAAGATCCGCTCTCTGGTCGGGATTAAACCTTCTGAAACGCTAAAACCGCATTGGTTCCACCAAACCCAAAACTATTGGACAGCGTGGTCTTAATATTCGCTTGATCGATTCGGCTTGTCACAATGGGTAATCCGCCAAATTCGGGATCAAGATTCTCAATATTGGCACTTGCGCATATAAAATCATGCTCCAACATCAACAAAGAATAAATCGACTCATGAACACCGGCGGCGCCTAGTGAATGGCCCGATAGTGACTTCGTCGAACTGATCTTGGGTATTTGGTCACCGAAGAGCCGGCGGATTGACGCAATTTCCGAAGGGTCTCCCACAGGAGTGCTTGTTCCATGCGCGTTGATATAGTCAATCGGCCCGTCAACAGTAGACATTGCCATTCTCATCGCTCGCTCGCCACCATCGCCGGAAGGCGCAACCATGTCATGACCATCTGAAGTAGCACCATAACCCACAACCTCCGCATAAATTTTGGCGCCGCGCGCTTTCGCGTGCTCTAGTTCTTCAACAACAACGAAACCCGCTCCGCCTGCAATAACAAAACCATCGCGGTCTTTATCATAGGCGCGAGAAGCCTTCTCAGGCGCGTCATTTCGCGTCGACAGCGCACCCATCGCATCAAACAGCGAGCTCATTGACCAATGTTCTTCCTCTCCACCACCTGCGAAAACGATGTCCTGTTTACCCAGTTGGATCAATTCAACGGCGTGACCAATACAGTGTGCACTGGTCGAGCAGGCAGAGGTAATTGAGTAATTGACGCCCTTGATTTTAAAAGGCGTAGCCAGACACGCGGAGACTGTAGAGCTCATGGTTCGCGTCACGCGGTAAGGTCCTACTCGCTTAATCCCCTTCTCACGCAGTAAATCCGCGGCTTCAATCAGATTAGAAGACGAAGCTCCACCGGAACCAGCCACGATACCTGATCGCTCATTGCTCACATCGCTTTCTTCGAGCCCGGCGTCTTCAATACATTCTTTCATCGCGATGTACGAGAAGGCCGCCGCATCGCCCATGAATCGACGCAATTTCCGATCGATTAACGCTTCGGTATCTACATGAATACTACCCGCAATGTGGCTTCGAAGGCCCATTTCCTCATAGGATTCCTGATATCGAATACCAGACTTGGTCTCTTTTAGAGACTGGAGCGTTTCAGCAATGTTATTGCCCAGAGGCGATACAATGCCCATGCCTGTGATAACTGCTCTTTTCATTCTATTCCCCAAAGTCTTCTAGTGAGGTGAACAGGCCGACTTTGACGTCTTCGGCAGTATAAATTTGCTTTGAATCTACCAGTACCCTGCAATCAGCAATGCCCAGAACAGTTCGACCTTCGCGAACGCGTTTAAAATCAATTTCGTACTGAAGCAGTTTTGCTTTTGGCAACACCTGACCCCGAAAATTGACCTTGCCGCAGCCAAGGGCCCTGCCCAGACCATGATTACCTTTCCAGGCAAGATAAAAACCGACCAACTGCCAAAGCGCATCAAGCCCTAGGCACCCCGGCATCACCGGGTCACTGATAAAATGGCATTTGAAAAACCAGAGATCGGGATTAATATCCATCTCTGCTCGAATCAGGCCTTTGCCGCTAGGGCCGCCGTCCTCTCGAATATCGGTGATGCGATCAATCATCAGCATCTCTTCGATAGGGAGATGCGCGCGACCGGGGCCGAACAGATCACCCATCCCGCAAGAGATGAGTTCTTCTTTAGTGAAGCTGTGTTGATCCACGAGCGATCGATCAAGTGGCGGTCTTACTGAGTCGTTACTTTGCATGAGAGATTTGCATCAAATTTGCTAGAGTGTGTGGGCGGACCATCTTTGGTCCTGATGGGCGAAATTATATCACCGAGCAACCAAAAGGAAACCAAATGCGGTGTCCACTTCTGACGTTGACTTTGTTTTCGCCTCAGGTGTAATGAAGTGTTTTAATAAGTTGTCCTCCGTAGGGTGAGCCAAAACAAGCAACAGGCGCGCAAGACACAATCAAGAAGTGAGTGCAGGAACAATCTGAAAACCCGACACAAGAACGAACAGCCCGGAATATCTTCCCATGATTCAAATCGACAAACTCGCAGTAGTTCACCAAAACGCCGAAATCGGAGAGAACTGTGTCATTGGTCCTTTTTGTACGATTGCTGCAAATACCAAGATCGGACCTAATACTAAACTGAGATCACATGTGGTCGTAGCACCCCACACGACGATTGGGGCTGATTGTGATGTATTCCCCTTCGTGACTTTGGGAATGCAATCGCAGGATCAAAAGTATGTACCCGATACGGTGACCTATACGACCATTGGCGATCGCAACGTAATACGTGAGTATGTCAGCATCCATAGTGGCACTGAAGAAGGCTCATCCACCGATGTGGGCGACGACTGCGCCCTCTTGGGCAGTTCGCATATTGGACACAACTGTCATGTGGGAAACAAAGTCATTGTAAGTCAAGGTGCGGTCCTCGCCGGACATGTCATCGTTGGCGACCACGCGAATATTGGCGGTCTATCTGCAATACATCAGTTTGTCCATATTGGGAAAGCCGCGATGATCGCCGGCATGGCCCGGCTTATTCAGGATGTTCTTCCTTTCACCATCGCCGAAGGATTTCCTGCTCGAATGAGAGTGATCAACAAAGTCGGCATGGAACGAGCGGGCTATTCAAACGAAGACATCTCTGAAGTCCGTAAAGCTTTCCGGATTCTATTCATGCGAGAAAAGCGCCTTGAAGACGCCGTGGCTGAAGTTCAAGAAGAATTCCCCAATTCCAGCAATGTCGAGTTGATGCTCGATGCAGTGGTGTCCTCACAACGTGGCCTGGCGCGCCCGGAGTCGGCCACATTCGAAATAAACGTGGCCGATGACTAGTTCCGCCTCTGCCCGAGGCTCATCGCCGGTGCATAGTTAAGGTATAGTAGGGCCTTATCAACGCAATACAGGTCTACTATGTTCAAAGCAGTACTCTGGGATTTCGGCGGCGTGATCACCAGCAGCCCCTTCGAAGCATTTAGCCGATACGAGCAGGAACACAAGCTTCCGAAAGATTTCATTCGCGGTATCAATTCAACCAATCCTAACAACAACGCCTGGGCGCAATTCGAGAGCAGTGAGATTAGTGTCGACGAATTTGATGAAAAATTCGCTGCGGAAGCCAAGGCCAAAGGGCACGAAGTGAGAGGCGCAAACGTCCTTGCGCTGTTATCCGGTGACATCAGGCCTGAGATGGTGAGAGCATTGAATCTCATCAAAGCAAACCACGCAATTGGTTGTATCACTAACAACGTCAAGACCGGACAAGGTCCAGGCATGTCGAGCTCTAAAAGCAAGGCCAGTCAGGTTGCCGACATCATGTCGATGTTCGAAGTGGTCATCGAGTCCAGCAAAGTGGGTATGCGTAAACCCAATCCTAAGATTTATGAGCTAGCCTGCAAGGAAATGGGCATCAAACCTGCCGAAGCGGTTTACCTTGACGACCTTGGTATCAATCTAAAGCCAGCACGAGCTCTAGGTATGACCACGATCAAAGTCCTCAATGCTGATCAGGCACTGGATGAGCTTGAGCTACATTTGGGCATTATTCTTCGATGAATATATTGCTCACTGGCGGTGCCGGATACATCGGCAGCCACACCGCTGTGGAACTATTAGCGGCAGATCATCAAGTTGTGATCGCCGACAATTTACGAAACAGCAAACGTTCTGTGATTGAGCGCATAGAAGAAGTGAGTGGGAAGTCCGTTTCTTTCCATGAGATCGATGTTTCAAACACGGACCTGCTAATCGACATTTGTCGAAGCGAAAAAATCCAAGCGGTGGTTCATTTTGCAGGGTTAAAGGCAGTCGGTGAATCAGTCGAAGACCCCCTGCTCTACTATCATCTGAACCTCAGCACCACGCTAAGCCTGCTCGCCGCAATGAAATCAGCAAACATTAAAAAACTGGTGTTTAGCTCCTCGGCAACCGTATACGGCGAACCCGATTCCGTGCCAATTGTCGAATCTGCCGCTCGCGGTGTCACAACCAATCCTTACGGACGAACAAAAATAATGATCGAGCAGATACTGCAAGATCTGTCGAGCGCTGACCCGTCATTGCGCATCTCATTGCTTCGATATTTTAATCCCGCAGGCGCACACCCGAGCGCAAGGATGGGGGAAGATCCCAGAGGAGTACCTAATAATCTTGTTCCCTACCTCACTCAGGTAGCCGTAGGATTAAGAGACGAACTCGTTATTCATGGCGACGACTATCCAACACCAGACGGGTCTTGTATCCGAGACTACATCCACGTGCAGGACCTCGCACGAGGTCACCTGGCAGCCTTGGAGCAATTTGAAGAGGACGTCGGCTGTGTCGCTTACAATCTTGGTACAGGGAAAGGTTCTTCCGTCGTAGAGGTTGTCGCTGCGTTCGAGAGAGCAACCAACCAGCACCTCAAAAGACGGACCGGGCCCAGGCGTGCCGGCGACGTGCCCAGTACCTATTGCGATCCTAAGCTTGCGGCCAAAAAATTAAAGTGGAAGGCGCAATTGACCATTGAAGATATATGTCGTGACGCGTGGCACTGGCAATCGAAGAACCCCGAGGGTTATCCCTAGATCGGGACAAAACCTGCGGGGCCAGCCGCTTCGGCAATGAAGAGCTTTGGTGTTAGTTGAACCGATTTTTCATATTGTGTAGAGACTGCTTCAATCATCTCACTGGCAGCATCTCGCTGGACAATACAGACAGCGCAGCCCCCAAATCCCCCACCGGTCATGCGAGCACCGAACACGCCGGGGTGCGCGGTCGCAAGGGAGACCATCGTATCAAGCGGCTCGCAACTCACCTCGTAGTCGTCTCTTAGGGAGAGATGGCTCTCAATCATTAGCTGCCCAAGTGTTTCCCAGTCTCCTGCTACCAGAGCCTGATGGCTCTGACCCACCCGTGCATGCTCGGATTGGACATGGAGAAGTCGCCGACGAAGCACTGCGGACAGCCCAGCCGTCGGCACGTCTAATGTCGCGAGTTCTAAATAACCATCAAGTCCCTTGATGCTAGCAATCTCAGCGAGTTCACTCACCCTGCGGTTGTAGCCAGAGCCGGCTAGCGTTCTTTGCGCGCCGGTATCCATCACTACTATAAGCGCGTTGCTAAAATCTACCCGGACTCTTTCGAACTCAAGACTGGCACAGTTCAGTCGTATGACGTGACCCATCAGCACGGACATTTGATCCATAATCCCGCAGTCGACCCCCGCATATTCGTGTTCGACCCGACGACAGAGCTGCGCCAATCTGGTTCTGGTGGCTTGATCAGCTTCTTCGAATTTCCCAAGCGCGATGACCAATGCTGCACAAAATGACGCAGAGGAAGAAAGACCTGCTGATCCCGCATTTTGAGTAATGTAAAAGTCACCTCCCCGCATGACCGAAGGCGCCCAATCATCTAATTTTAGTAACGAGAGAACACCGACGACATATTGCTGCCAATCATGGCCAGACCTCAGTGTCTGATCCAGATCGATGGCGAAAGACTGATCGAAGCGCGCGGAGTGAAACCTGAGCACCCTGCTATCATTGTAGGCACCCCAGATGTGAGTACCTTGCGAAATGGCCATGGGAAGTACGTTGCCACCACAGTAGTCAATGTGCTCGCCAATAAGGTTTACTCTGGCCGGAGCAAACACACAAAATTCAGGTGCTATACCAAACGTTTCAAAAAATTCTTTCACAGGTCCAGTTTCACTTCAAATAACCCCATTCTAGCGATACCTTTGTGGCGCTCGCCGGTGACGACTAGCGAATCACCTGAACGACTAAACCCACCCGATTCCAGTCCATTGATGTGAGGTAACAATACGCGAACGGGCAAGCCCCTTAACGCGTCGGCCCAGCTTTCCCGTCTTCGGCGCTCATAAATAAAGGCATCCTTGTAAGTAATCACCACGGCATGACGACCAAAGATATCAAAAGCCGTGGGTAATGATTTACTTTTACCCCAACCAGGGTCCTCGCGGAGGTCTCTGGCCGACGGCTCAGGAATTCCTGTCAGCGCCGCAACCTTTCGCGCGGTGACTTCACTGACACCCGGCTTCAGCGGTACTTCAAAGACTTCAGCAGGGATTCGACGCTTGCTAATCAACAGTATTTTTTCATTCTCGACGTCAACCGCAACGGCCTCGACGTCTCGTGCACCTTCAGGGTAACGAACATTGAAGGACCAGACCGGTTTGAGTGACTCGCGATCTGCCGAGGTCAGATCCGGCTCTTCTATCACCAACAATGTCACATAGGGGCGCCAGTATAAGTTGTCTCCCGTATCGGCAATCAAAAGGTAGTTCTTTCGATTGAACCTGAATCCAGATATGTCTTCGAAATCATGATGTTCATGGTAGGCAAGAGGCCAGGTAGCAACATCACTGCCGTCGCTACCCACTGCAAACAATTGCGGAGAATTTCCACTATCGTTGACCGCAAAGTACACGTCGCTTGAAACACGCGATGCAGCAAGACCACTAGCCTCCCTGAGGGTTTCGTTTGCAAGGTCTCCATTCCAGGTCGTAGGTAGCTGCCTAACAGTCAACATACCGGCCGCTACCAATGGCTCTCCCGTGGGGAAATAAGCACGGCCGATTTGATGGCGAACCAATGCTACGTTACCGCTCACAACGTCGTACCCGAAGTACGCGCCATAAGCACTTAATAGCACGAACGGAGAAATCAGCCCGAGGAATACAATGACAACAAGCCATTTACGCATGGTTTTATTCCGGGCTTTTACGCAGCCAGATCCGATTCACTAGCCGCCGGATATCCTGTGTAGAAAATGCAGTTCGCCGGTGGGTTCGATGACCTCAAGAAACGGCGTATGAACAATGACCCCGTCAATGGCCACTGCCATCTCAAAGAGCTTCTCAGCTTCGAGACGCGGGTAGATAAGTGCCAATTCCTGAACGATGTCTTTGAAGATCGCAGCTTGCGTCGAGATTTGTGCTTCTCCAGTCAGTTTTTGCAACTCACTGGAGAAGATCACGATGGCCATGCTAGCCGTTCTGTATGAGGGAAAGGACTCGGGGTGGCGAACAGGGTAGCTCTGTCACCTTTCGGTTAATCGCGTTACCCACTGACCAGCCCACTGCCGCAAGCGGTGGAATGATTCCGGATTCACCAACGCCTCTGACACCATAGGGATGAAATGCATTGGGCACTTCAACAATAATGGTTTCGATCATAGGCAGGTCTGAAGCGAGCGGGATACGATAGTCCAGAAAACCAGGGTTTTCCATCACGCCATCAGCGTTGTAGATATACTCTTCATTCAACGCCCAACCGATACCTTGGACCGCGCCGCCCTGATACTGTCCTTCGACGTAGCTGGGGTGGATCGCTTTACCAGCATCCTGAATGGCAGTGTACCGAGTAACATCAACTTTACCGGTATCCTGATCAACGAACGTATCGCAAATATGGACGGCAAAGCTTGGACCCGCACCTCTGGCGTTGACATTACCTGAACCAGAAATTTGGCCACCGGTTTTCTCGGCATTGGCACAAACTTCTGCCAGTGTCATTTTGTCGTCACCCGATGTGTTTCGAACCTCGCCATCTGCATATTCAACCTGTTCAGGCGTAACATTCCAGACAGCCGCAGCACGCGCCTTAACTTCTTCAACGACTTTTTCGGAGGCCTCAATAACAGCCATGCCCGTGGCAAAAGTCGTTCGACTCCCGCCTGTGCTCTGGCTGTAAGGAAGACTATCCGTATCCGCGATGATCGGCTTCAGTTTTGAAGGCTCAATTTGAAGCACTTCTGCTGCCATCATTTGCATGGCCGCTCGTGAGCCGCCAATATCAGGCGACCCCTCAACGATTGTGCCTGTCCCGTCGGTATTCATATTCACCGTAACGCTTGATTGACCGCCAACGTTGAACCAGAAACCCGCAGCGATTCCTCGACCATGCCCTTCGGCCAGCGCTGATTGATAGTGCGGTGAGTTTTTCGCTGCTTCAAGACATTCAACCAAACCAACAGCTTTAAGCTTCGGACCATAGATCGTCTGTGTGCCTGCCTTAGCTGCATTTTTCAGGCGCAATTCGATAGGATCAATGCCGAGTACTTCAGCCAGTTCGTTGACAACCATCTCCGCTGCGAATTCAGACTGCGGTGCACCCGGTGCACGATAGGCCGCGACTTTCGATTTGTTGACGACAACATCGAGCCCTTCGACGAGCATGTTCGGGCAGTCGTAAGGTGTAAACATGGTCATCACGGCTGGCATCATGGGAGATCCCTTGAATGCCCCAGCTTCAAAAGCAAGCCAACCCTTCATGGCAGTGATTGTCCCGTCCTTCTTTGCGCCAACTTTGGCCGTCAGAACAGCTGCAGATGTTGGTCCGGTGGCGATGAACACTTCATCGCGATCCATCACCATTTTGACAGGCCGACCCGATTTCTTGGAGAGCACTAATGCAACCGGCTCCATGTAGACAACCGTCTTGCCACCAAATCCGCCGCCAATTTCGCTGGCGATAACCTTCAATTTGCTCAGTTCTATACCAAGAATTTTTGCTGTGCTGTTACGCACATCAAAATGCCCCTGCGTACAACACCAAATCATAGATTGGCCATCTTCGTCGTAGCGTACCGTACAGGCGTGAGGTTCAATGTATCCCTGATGCGCTGTTGGTGTGCGGAACTCTCGTTCAATAATTACATCAGCTTCAGCGAAGCCAGCCTCAACATCGCCCATTTTTAGTTCGGCACGTGTTGCGATATTGGAGGGCTTATCCGGGGTCTCATCGTAACCCTGGGTAAACATATCTTCATGAAGTACCGGCGCGTCTGCCTTCATAGCGTCCACCACATCCATGACGGGCGTCAGCTTCTCGTATTTCACTTCGATCAAAGATAGCGCCTCTTTCGCGGCACGTTCTGACCTGGCCGCAATCGCTGCTACGGCATGGCCGTGATAAAGCACTTTGCCGTTGGCGAGACAATTGCTCGCAATATCAAGCACGCTTGCTGCGACTTCTCCTTGCACCATGTCCGTGGAATTCATTTGCGCAAAGTCCTGATGGGTCGCCACTGCCAAAACATCAGGGTGGGCTTCTGCCTTACTGGTGTCTATCGAGAGAATTTTTGCATGAGCATGCGGACTACGCAGCACCTTGCCCCAGATCATGCCCGGCAGGCTCATGTCAGCCCCATAAGCGGCACGACCCGTCACCTTGTCATAGCCATCGGGACGAATGGTACGTTGACCGATATACTTAAACTCTTGTGCTTCACTCATCTTAGGCAGCTCCTCTCATCGTCTCAGCAGCATCCATCACCGCTCGAATAATTTTGTCATAACCCGTGCATCGGCAAAGGTTACCAGCCAGATAGTATCTTGCTTCTTCTTCTGTGGGGCTGGGGTTATCCTCCAGCAATGCTTTAACACTGACGATTAGGCCCGGGGTACAAATCCCGCATTGCAACGCTGCGTGCTCCAGAAATTTTTCCTGGATCACGTGCAACTTGTCATTCTTGCTAATGCCCTCGATAGTGCCAATCTCTGCACCTTCTGCCTCAACACCCAGCACGAGGCAGGAACAAACGAGCCGTTCGTTTAACGTAATGCTGCAGGCGCCGCAGTCGCCGGAACCACAGCCTTCTTTGGTACCAGTCAATTGCAAATCGTTGCGCAAAACATCCATCAGTGTGTCACCCGGCTCACATAGGAACTCAGTTGGCTCACCATTAATACTTGTAGAAACATGTGTCTTTGCCATGTTTTAGCTCCCCTTCGCTCTTGTGGCAGCGATTGTTGCCGCCCTTTTAACTAAAACACCAACAACGTGGCGACGATAATCCGCAGTACCCCTTCTGTCTGAGATTGGGCTTGATGCTGCGGTCGCGGCACTTGCGGCCGCAGTAAGCGCATCTTCATCGAGCAATGTACCTACCAATGCTGCGGCTGCTTCCGGCACCAACAAAGGCGTCGGCGCAACGGCACCAATAGCCACTCGTGCAGCAATGCATAAGCCGCTATCGTCAAGGGTCACGCTCACTCCGGCACCGGCGACAGCAATATCCATTTCTGATCTAGGAATAAAACGCAGATAAGCATCTGAGGTATTGGCTGCAGGTGCTGGCAGTACAATCAGCTTCAGCAACTCGCCTTTCTCCATACAGTTCTTACCAACGCCTGTCACAAAGTCTTCTGCCGAAACCGTTCGCTCACCGGAAGGACCTGCAATAATGCATTTCGCTGCATTAACAAATAAAGCAGGAATGGTGTCAGCTGCGGGTGATGAATTGCAAAGGTTGCCACCGATACTCGCCCTGCCCTGCACCTGCGTGGATCCAATCAGGTAGGCCGCTTCTACAAGTCCCGGGAAAACCTTCTTAATATCGTCCCTCGCTGTAAATTCAGCACAATTCATTGATGGGCCTAACTCGAGGCCACCATCAACAATATTGGCGTCGATCATACCGGATATCTTTTTAATATCGATGATCAGACGCGCATCATCGGTACTCATGTTTGTCTGGATAATCAGATCCGTACCACCAGCGAGCACTTTCGCCGGTACGGTAGCACCGACCAGTAAGTTAACGGCACTTTCTATTGTGGTTGGTGCCTCGTAAACGACTGCTACCATTTCCCCTCCTATACATAGTCGCGAACGCCATTGAACCCTACCAGTAGTATTTGGCGGGATCCTCATAGCAAAGGTTATATATACCACGCTGGAGGTCCTTGAACCATACTCCATGCATGAAGGAAAGCTGAAGCGATTATCCCGGCGAATAGGAATAAATCTGGTGGACCGAGACGAAAATTCCTGAAAAATCTGTAATATAAGTCAAGGCGCTCGTAGACCCGGTGAATACAATTGAAAAAGCTCATCAACAAACTTCTCTCCAAACCTGAAGACGACGCTTTTGTCACGATGATACAGGTAGCGCTCGAAACGCCGGAGATGCGCAAGCAACTCGTATCAATACTTTCTCTGCCGCCACAAAACAGAGAAGCGACGATCGCGCAGTGGTTGAACGATCTGAAAGACCAAAGCGCACCACAAATGCTCATCACCGCACTCAGTTACCTTGAAGATAACCAGCGAGCTGACAAAGCATTGGAGTTACTTCGCAGATCAAAACAATAGTCAAAACAATAGTCAAAACAATAAATGTCCGGGTACATGCCAAAAATTAACGGCAAGAAAAAGCAGCGGTTCGTGCCAGACAGTTCGGACCTTACAAATCAGTGATGCGAAGGCGCTAAGCTACGAGGTATACTTTGACGATGCATAAAGTGATTCGAGCCGATTCCTCCCACGCCGAGAACATCGCCAAATTTAATCAGGCCATGGCCCTTGAAACTGAACACAAAAAACTTCTATGGGATCAGATATTCCCGGGTGTTCAATCTCTAATTAGCAGCACATCCCGTGGTTTCTATCTCATAGCCGCAGATGAACAGCCTCTTGATCAACAGGAGAGGGAAAGTCCTAAGGGAACTTCCAAGGGAAATATCACGGGCTGCCTAGGCGTAACCTACGAATGGAGTGACTGGCGCAACGGTGTTTTCTGGTGGATTCAAAGTGTTTATGTTGATCCTGACCATCGCAGCACGGGTGTTTTCAGCGCTATGTATGCAGAAGTCAAGCGGCTCGCGGTGTCGTCTGGAAACGCTTGCGGTGTAAGACTTTATGTTGAGAAAGACAACGAACGAGCGTATCAAACCTACATCAAACTAGGCATGATCGAGACCGACTATCGGTTGATGGAAGAAGAATTTTGAGAAATCGAAAGATATGGATCTGAAAAGCTATAAACCACCCGCCAACACCTACGATGAATTGTTCACTGGTAATCAGAGATCACGCCCGGGGTTTGGTGACATCGGAAGTTTTCTGAAGAAATCCAGCCTTCGCGAGTTGAATCGTCGTAAACATGATGCTGAACTCGCGATTCGCACTATGGGTATTACTTTCACCGTTTACAGTGACGGTGCCAATATCGACCGGGAATGGCCATTTGATATCATTCCGAGAACCATACTCTATAAAGAATGGCAAAGGATCGAAGAAGGACTGACGCAGCGCCTCCGGGCACTCAATCTTTTTATCAACGACGTTTACAACGACAAAAAAATCATCAAGGATAAGGTGATCCCAGAAGAAATCCTGGCGTCATCAAAAGACTACCGTTCCTTTTGCGAAGGTGTCACTCCTGTTCTGGGCGTTTGGGCGCACATCTGTGGTACCGACCTGATACGCGATGGGGACGGAACCGTCTACGTACTCGAAGACAACCTCCGTGTACCATCAGGCGTTTCTTACATGATGGAAAACAGGAACATCAGTAAACGAATCCTTCCGGAGATGTTCGAGAACTACAATGTCCTGCCAATGGATAACTATCCAACCCAACTGCTCGATACCTTGAGTTCCATTTCCCCGAGGCCCAAAGACTTTCCCGAAGTAGTGGTGCTCACCCCTGGAATTTACAACTCTGCCTATTTTGAACATGCGTTCTTGGCTCAACGAATGGGCGCGGAGCTGGTTGAAGGATCAGACCTGGTCGTCGGAGACGATGATTGCGTCTACATGAAGACGGTCGCTGGATTGAGCCGGGTAGATGTGATCTACCGAAGAATTGACGATCTGTTTTTAGATCCTGAAGTCTTTAACAAAGATTCCATTCTCGGCGTACCTGGACTGATGCGCGCCTGGAAAAAAGGCAATGTGGCAATGGCCAACGCGCCGGGTGCGGGCGTCGCCGACGATAAGGTTGTGTATACCTATGTGCCCGATATGATCCGCTATTATCTTGGCGAAGACCCTATACTGCCGAACGTCCCAAGCTTCATGTGTTCCGATAAAAAACAATTACAACATGTGCTCGAAAACATCGAAAATCTGGTCGTGAAACCCGCCAATGAGTCGGGCGGCAACGGGATGTACATCGGCCCTACCGAATCAAAACGAACCACGGCGAAATTCAAACGCCTGATCAAAGCAAACCCTCGGAACTATATCGCGCAGCCCATTATCAACCTCTCGACGGTTCCAACCATGTCAGAGAACACCATCGAACCGCGTCATGTCGATCTAAGGCCGTTTATCCTCCAGGGCGATCGCTCCTACGTCACCGCGGGTGGCCTTACCCGAGTTGCTCTCAAAAAAGGCTCACTGATTGTCAACTCTTCTCAGGGGGGTGGCAGTAAAGACACCTGGATTATCGAACCCATCAACAAAGATAAGAAGTCATAGTTATGTTGTCGCGTGTTGCAGAAAGAATGTATTGGTTCGGTCGTTATGTCGAACGCATCGAAAATACATCGAGACTAATAAGTGTAAATACTAATCTAGTCCTCGATCTGCCCAAGGTGAAATACATCTGGGGTAGCCTGATTAACATCACAGGGTACGAAGCACAATTTTCTGATCGTTTTAGTGTTCAAGACGAAAAGAATGTCATTAAGTTCCTGTTAGAAGATGACAATTGCTCCATTATGACCTCCATTAGAATGGCAAGGGAAAATGCCCGAACCACCCGGGAGATCATGCCCAACGAAGCTTGGGAAAAGATCAACAGGTTATACCTCTACATGCAAAAAAACCTGTCCCGAGCCATTAAGCGAGATGGTCGTCACCAGGTGCTGCAGGAAATCACGGAGAAGTGCCAGGAACTCAGAGGCTACCTGTCGGGTTGCATGAGTCTTGATGAAGGCTACAACTTCATAACGATTGGCACCGAGCTAGAACGTGCTGACATGACAACGCGCATTCTCGATGTGGGCTGTCTAAATCTAATTAACCCTGAGAACTCCGCCATTCTAGAATCCGAAACGATTCTTTGGATGAACGTTTTGCAGTCTCTCACCGCGTACCAAATGTATCGTCAGCATGTAGACGATCGCGTTAACGACGAAGATGTCGTGAACTTCCTGCTAAAAGATGAAAAATTTCCTCGCGCCGTAGCCCAGTGTCTTGCTGATGTAAACGCGTCCTTCACCCTGCTACCCAATCATGATGAACCGCTCAGAAGTGTCACGAGGGCGCAAAGGGCCGTCAGCAACGCAGACGTAGTCCGTCTGCTGGCCGACAGCACGCTTCATGATTTTATTGATGAGGTCCAAGCAGATTTAGGTGACATTCACCGACAAATGTCCAGCACCTGGTTCCAGCATCTGGCAGTCGTCGAACCGGCTGTATCGGAGTAGCGCGGCAATACGGGTCGTGCTAGCCAGCATCTACTGACTGATCCCAAACTTTACTCCAGGTAATCGGCGTCATATTGTTGAAGGCTTCTTTGAGTCGTTTATCCCAACTACTGCGAAGTTGCCTCAGAAATTCGCTGTCTTCGCCAAAGCGATAGCGTTTGGTATCTGTCAGGGCATCGGTGTAGTACATCAAGACTTCTATTGGCGGCCCCACGGTTAGATTACTTCGCATGGTGGAGTCCATCGAAACCAATGCACACAGCGCCGCGGTTTCCATTGTTGTCGCAGGATTGATGATGCGATCCAGAATAGGTTTCCCGTATTTGCTCTGTCCAATTTGCAGGAACGGCGTGTCCTTTGATGTCGTAATGTAGTTACCCTCAGGGTAAATAAGGAACGCCTCGTGTTTCTGACCTTTGAGCTGACCTGCAAGGATAAAACTGGCTTCGAAGTTAACATCGCCACTAGTGTGCTTTTCCTGCTGAGTCCTGTTGATCTGTCCAACATAGCAGGCAATGTCTTCAAGACTCGTAAGCGTAAGCACGTTTTCTTTCGCGTCCTTTTTAACGTCGCGCTTGATTTGCCCTATCACGCCTTGAGTCGTCGCAAGATTACCTGCGGACAAAATATTGACGGTTCTTTCGCCGGGATTACCAAACGAGAACATCTTGGAATAAGTGCTAATGTTGTCGATACCGGCGTTTGTTCTGGAATCACTCACCAAACACAGGCCAGCGTCAATTCTGATAGCAATGCAATAAGTCATATTTCTGCTTCTATTCGTTGAGATCTTCTATTCTTGAAAATCTATGGCGACGGTTTCAAACGCGTCTCAGCCGCTTATCTCATCTACATCGTAGCCGTGGCATTTGCAGAACCGAGCGAGCCGGCCAGATAGGTTTCAATTTTATCTTTAGCGATATTGTCGGGGTCACTGAATTGGATTCCCACACCAGGTGTGTGAGGGCTCTTG
>JBLIIB010000043.1:0-17421 GCA_047634795.1 Candidatus Azotimanducaceae bacterium
GAATCGAAATCAAGGCTAGCGCTAGATCTACACGCGGCGGGGCCATCGACCTGGGGTTAATGGCAAGCGTTACGCTCGATGAGGTGAAACGAAGCGTTGAGCGCGTGCGCGCAGTCAGTGATGACATTCCGATGGGCATTTTTCTGCTGATAGCAGCAGGAGAAACCAGCGCTGTATCTGAGATGAAAGCAATGATGGGAAACGGGTATTTAGGACAATTCATGGGACACCCCGACGTTGTCGCCGAGGCACTTGCTTCGCTCACAGATCTTGGAATCGACCGCGTTCAGCTTACGGAGTTTGTACCCGGGTCTCATGCAGCGTTGGCACCCCGGCTGCTTTAATCTCACTATTTTGGCCCGACCATGTTAGTCCGACCATGTTAGTCCGACTTAAGATGCTCCGGGCCGGTTTCTTCGAACACCCAAACCGCCGCCGTGCGCTTGTTAATCGATTTACTCTGCTGCCGCTGATCTCTTGTCTGATTCATTATCTCGATGGCGGTTGATTCCCCATCGGCAGAAGCCGTGGTCTCATACAACGCGAGAAAAGGCAGTGGGCAGGGTTGCCCAACCTCATCAACAAGCTTAAACCTTTGTGCACTTTTCCACAGTGTTGAGTCCAAGACCTCATCAAGGTGCAATCGTTCGTAATAGTCATCGAATTGCGCCTCGTTGCCCTCAGTGGGTTCACTCAAGACGAGCACAAACTGCTTTTTCCCTATCGGGGGATGTTCCAAGACGGTCTCCTTTTAATCGCACGGTTCGTGCCCGATCTTTTTCTCGATCATGATCTGTTCATCGTTAGCCTAAACATACTTCGCCTGAACACAGATGGCCGCGCCATACATAGATTGGCGATAGATAGACTTGTTATAGATAGACTTGTTGTAGATAAATTAGCCATAAATGATTCAGACAGGCCAAGCTATCTGCTTGGGTAAATACTTCGACATTAGCTCACCATAATATCCCTTAAGGTCATTCCAGTTTTGTCGATGGTTTGATTTTGTATAAAGATCATGGGCATTGGATGATTTCACCCACGGCAACATACCAGCGTCATGATCATCACAGAGGTAATGATAAGCGCCAGCCTCATGCCACGCATAAAAAGAATGGCAACGGATCATGTATATCGCGGGCTCAGGTAAATAGGGTTTCACCTGCTGATGAAGATATTCATCATGACCGCACGACGTCAGTACATTTTGAATGTCCACAATGCGGCTCGTACCTACCCGGTTCGGTGCTATCGACCGGATGCTGGTAGTCCGGGTTATCCCGAAAGAAATGGGGATACACAATCTTGTCGCTGAACCGACAGCCCACAGGGAAAGTATCCCCGACAACCGCCCACTGAAGTTCACCAATAAGACATAGGATCTTCCCAACGTCATGGATGAATCCGGTTAGAACAAACCAGTCATCATGACCATCGGCTCGAATCGATTCCGCAGCTTGCAGTAAATTCTGCAATTGTGAGGATTGTGAGGATTGTGAGGATTGTGAGGATTGTGAGGATTGTGTATCAGGGTCAGAATCATCAACGCCTGTATCGAGGTAGGTAAGCGTCCCGGACCAATCCATGGCTTTTTGTTTGATCCCGCTCAGTGACAAATCTTTGCTGACAGGTTTCCATAAATTCAACACATTGATAACGATGGTTAAGTTGGTAAAAAGACTCCACACCGCTCAACCCTTCAGCCTCATAATTCCTGAAACCTACCTGACCTTTTTCGACCTCATCGATTTGCACAGGGGCCAAATCTTCGAATATTTTACGCCTCATGATCGCGGACCGGCATAGCTAATGCGTTCTAAGTAGGCATCGAGATTCATGGGCAGGGAACAAGTCCCGGCCCAAACGGGCATTGGCTTAATCCTAAATCCTTAACCACCTAAGGTGCAAAGACCACCGAGTGTCGTCCCGTAAGACCCGCTGCCTGAACGAGCAAATTTGAAGCCTATGGCACTGTCACTGTCTTTCGGAGTGATCTTTGCCACGGTGGCTACATTGCGTGTGGTCCCATCGGATTATCTGATCCTGAATGATCCAGGGAAGCTCTGACTAAATGAATATTTGTGTCGCGCCGCGCAGGTCGCGCCGCGCAGGTGGTGACGCCCATTTCAGGACAAGCGGTCCGGCGTTCCGGCTGGGCGCACATGTTTTGGTGCGGCCCGAACGCAGTGATGGCCTGCACGGCCCGGCCAATGGCCTTTAATCAAAGCTTCCCCTGGGAATTTGTTTCGCCGTGCAGTACCAATGTTAAGTCAGTCAGAGAGCCCGCCTACAACATCCCAATAGGTCGCAAGCGCATCGATATGGTCTTGGGGTGACGTGAAACCGTCTCCCTGACCGCGCAGTGCCATACCACGCATGGACACATACTCAGCGCCGGCGGCTTGCCAGTCTTCGATCTCACTCACCCATTGACCCGGACCGGATTGATAATTAAGCAATGCTTCGACGCCAAAATCATCGTCACCACGTTGAAAATGATCGAGGTGCTTTTGCAGCAACCCCATCGCTTCCATGTTTTCCTTGTGCCCCGAACCAAAAATGAACCCATCACCAATTTCTGCCGCACGCTTAAACACAACATCCGTAAAGCCGCCGAACCAAATCGGAATTTGACGACCCGGCAACGGCTTCAAACCCGCGCGGGCAACCGTGTGCCAATTGCCTTCATATTCAACCACAGGCTCGGTCCAGAGCTTGCGTAACAGGTCAATCTGTTCGACCTGCCGTTTACCCCGGTTACTGAAATCCTCGTTAAGACTGTCGTACTCCACATAGTTCCAGCCGGTCCCGACACCAAGGCGTAGTCGACCACCGGACAAAATATCTACCTGCGCGGCCTGTTTCGCCACCAGCACCGTTTGTCTCTGAGGCAGTATCAATATGCCACTGGCCAATCCAACACGCTCTGTGCAAGCAGCAAAATAACCAAATAGAACAAACAACTCGTGAAATGATGACGCATCAGTGTAAGGACCCCAGAGTTTAGGTTCGCGGTCTTCGTGAACCGCGCCGATCACATGATCGTAAACCAGCAGATGAGAATAACCGATCTCCTCTGCTGCCTGAGCCCAATCGCGAATGACAAGAGGGTCATCTCCAATTTCCAAATGGGGGAACACTGCGCCAATCTTCATGGGGGTCGTACCTCGTGTTAGGGTATTCATTTTAATATCAGGATAAATGAGAAGCGACATGAAAACGAGGTACGTCACAGAAATGGGCATGGGCACTGATGTCCACGGCAGAGACTATACGCTTGCGGCTGAACGCGCCGTATTCGATGCAATTCACCATTCCAGCCTGCATTTTTTCGAACCACTCAATAAAACCGCCCATGACATGTTTATCGATTTGTTCATTGGTGTACCCGAACCCGATCAGGTTGATGAAGCACGGGTTGCCGCCGCACTACCCTATGGAACAGTGACGGTGAAAATAGAAAAAGGTGGTTTAGAGATCCCCTCAGATGACGGGAAAGATGCCATCGTTATTGCCAACGCCGGCATTGTTGTGCGATTAGCTGGGGATTGATGAGCATGTCCACTCTCCGGCTCGCAATACTGCTATTGATTGGACTACTCGCAGGACTCGCTGGCCCGCTCACTGCGGCGGCACAGGATTTAGAGCTTAATGGTGCCGGCACAAGGAAAGCATTTTTCATTGACCTCTACACCTGCTCTCTTTGGGTCGCTGCACCCACGAGAAGCGAAGATGAGTTACTCAACCAGGATACACCGGCGCGGGTTAAAATCTCGGTCCACGGTAATCCTCTGGGTGCCGCACCACCGGAAGACTGGGCCGCGTTGCTGAAGTCGGAGCTATCCGGGAAATTTTACAAACTGACAAAACGGACCTACCGTGATCTCGAGGAAGGCGATGAAATTATCATTTACTATCCCGACGGCGAAGGCACCAACGTCTCAGTGAATGGCGAGCACATACTCACAGACCCGGGTCGTTCGCTGATGGTTGCCATTCTTGAGCAATGGATAGGCCCGGAACCTGTTTCTGACGAATTGAAGGTAGCATTGCTCTTCCCTCAAAAGTAAGCACCTAAATCCAGGCTCCCAATTCTAGGCCGGCAGAAGCAAAAGAGACTCAATTCATGTAACGGAAAAGGTCCAGGTCTGCGGTCGCCACAACCTGGCGGTCAATCATTTGCGACATCCAGCGAAAACCGGCCTCATTGGTTGTATCCAAAGTGCCGGCAACAACTGCCGTATAAACCCAGTCGTACATCATGCAGTGAAGATAGTCGTCCATCAGTTGGTCAAACTCAAAGTCAGTGACACCGCCGGCCTTGAGTCCTTCGAGATACCGCTCAAGTATAGAGCGTTCATGTTCTCGCCGAACTTCAATTCGCGTGCTCTGCCCCATGAACAAGGCCACATCAAAAATGCTCCGGCTTTGCAGCGGACCTTGCCAATCAATGACCGCGACCGGGTAGTGATCTTCCGTCACGCCGTAAAGCAGGTTTTCCATCCGGAAGTCGCCGTGCGTGAGTGTAATCGGCCCCGTCATTTGCCTCGCCTGCATCCCAGGGATGGCCTTAATAAAATCAGATTTTCTTTCCCTGACGGTATCAGGAATAAATTCACCAAAAGTATCAACCATCGTGTCCCATCCTGACGTGGCGAGATTCCGCATGTTGTCGGCATGGTAGCTATTGGCGATGCCAGGTACCCAGTCGAGGCCGTCAACCTTCTGCCAGAACGCCGAATGCAGTTTTGCGAGTTCATCGACGGCAAGTTCTGTTTGCCGAAGGGTTGCACCCTCCGCCTGACTACCCACTGCATAGTCCGTCATATCTTCCATCAGGATGACAAAGTTCTCATCATCAAGACCCGTGAAATAAAACTCAGGACAGCGTGCTTCCGTCAGCGGGTCCAGTTCTTCCGAGAACCGGGTCTCACGCTCATACAAATTGTAAAGCATGGCCACCTGGCGATTGGTCGGATTCTCTGACGCGTATTTTGCGATGACGGCGGCGGGTAAACCCTGCGCATCACCCTCATAAGTGAGGGTTAACTTCGCGATATCCGCCATCATTCCTGTGCCCTCACCCAAAGGTGACCGACTCACGTCGACAATCCTGACACCGGCGGGCAAGAAGTCGGTCCCCAGTACACTGTTCAAATATGCTGGCGTAAAACCGGCGGGAAATTCAGGTAGCTTCATGCGCCCTCCAATGGGACTGTCGTATTGATCTGATGCTCTTAAGGTATAACGTGACAACACTGATGTCATCTGGAGCTTGGTTTGAGATTATCCCCTATTTCGCGTGAAGAATTGAAAGACGCTCAGCAGGCCGTGCTCGAAGCGATCGAATCCGGCCCCCGCAGCACGGCTCAAGACGGGAAGCCTAGGCCGGGCATTGGACTCATCGGGCCTTTCGGCGCCTGGGTTAGGGCACCCAGCGTCGGCTCTGCCATTCAAGCGACGGGCGAGGCCATCAGGTTTAATACCTCACTGCCGGAAAACGTCAAAGAAGTTGCCATCTGCACCGTCGGGGTATTCCATCGATCAACGTTTGAATTTTCCGCACATCGCGCACTGGCGCTCAAAGCGGGTGTTTCCGAGACCGCGCTTGACCAATTAGTCATGGGCGAACATCCGGATTTCTTCTTAGACGAGCAACTCGCCTACACCATTGCGGATCAATTACTGAACCAGCACAAAATCATTCCCGATACTTATGCTCATGGCGTGGAAACCTTCGGAGAAACCGGCATGATTGAGCTGGTCGCGACGGTCGGCTACTACTGCCTGATTTCTTTGACGCTCAACGCCTTCGAGATCCCTCTGGAACCCGGCATGCAAGATCCGTTCGAGGCCACTTGAGCGCTTGATAGAACCAAACGTGCCCACTGCCAGCTTTCTCCGGTTAGTATAAAACAGGAGCAGGTAAGGCAACCTATCCGCTAAGCCCAACGAATCACCGGAACCCAAACAGGATACATCGTGACTCTTTTCATTATCGCACTCGCAGCTATTGTTGCCCTGATCATTGCCATCACGTGGTTCGCATCGATGAAATACGGCGCACCCGATCTCACAAGCTATGACTCGCCCTTGCCACCGCTCCAGAGATCAGACGCTGATATCAGCGATGAACACCAACGCACCATCGACGACCTCGCGCGGTACCAATCGAGTCGAGCCGACACAAGCGTGAAAGATGCAAGAGCGCGTTTTGAGGAATTTTTTTCCCGGGATATAGATGTTCCGATCAGGCAAGTGGATGTCGATGGTGTGCCCGGCGAATGGGTCGCCCCGGAAGGCTGTGACCCCTATAACCGCATCCTCTATATTCATGGCGGCGCCTTCGTTCTTGGTAGCCCAAAATCACACCGCTATATCACCGCTGAGCTCGCTCGCAGGACCGGTGCATCTGTACTCGCGATTGACTACCGAATGCAACCAGAAGTCAAAACGTTCACTTGCCATGAAGACGTCCGAACTGCCTACCGCTGGATATTGGACAATGGTCCTGAAGGGCCGACACCGTCAGAAAGTTTATTCGTCGCCGGGGATTCGGCCGGCGGTAACCTCGCACTCGCCGTCATCGCGTGGGCAAGAGATAATCGGCTCCGCGCAGCAGACGGCGCGATCGCTTTTGCACCGCTCACCGACGCCACAATGAGCAGCCCTACCTGGGCGACTAACCTATCAACCGATCACTTTCTGCGACCGAGTATCGGGCGAATACTAAAAATACCCCGAGCGATTCGTCTGTTGGGTAGTCGCTACCAAATGGCCAAAGCCCCGAATGACCCAGAGATATCTCCGCTGCTAGGGCATCTAGGCAGCCTGCCACCCACCATGATCCAGGTCAGTCGTGACGAAATGTTATTCGGCGATGCCGTGCGCTACGCAAACAAATCAGCTAAAGAAGGCGGCCGAGTCACACTTCAGGTGTGGCCAAAGCTTGTGCACGTCTTCCAGGGGTTTGACTATCTACCGGAGTCCAGTGAAGCGTTTGATCTAGTGGCCGAGTTTGTCAGAAACATCATCAAGCGAAAACTAGCCCAAACCCGAATCGGCTAGCCTTTCGCCTGACATCGTTATTTTCACGTGTTGTGACGACCAACGCGCGTGATTGAAATAGTTAGCACAATGGCTAACGGCGATGCGTGAGTGGGACGTCTTTATGCTTCAGCGCATCGTCACTCGAGCCGGAGACTGCACTGTTACTTGCTTGGCTCGGAGGCTGTCACATTCAGGCGTCGGCTATTTAGATAAACTCAGGCATTCCCCTGCGCCTGCGCAGTCCGAAAACTCACTAGGTCAAACCCCTCTTGCTTGCCCGTGGGTATTTGTGAGTAGCAACCGACATCGTAAAAGTCTCTGAATGCGCTTATCTTGTTATCCCGTATCTCAGCAACGCCGCATATATGAGGCGTCATTAAATCGCGTCCCGTTTCATCCCAGTGATGATCAACCCGCTCGGTAAAAACTACTCCGTCGCGACTCGCCATATGCAGAATTTCTGCGCTGAAATGTGTCATCGGTTTTAAAATCGGAATCTGGCTGGAAAATCCACCCGCGCTCATTTGCGCAAACAGCGCTTCCTGCCCGTAAATCGTCTCGAGGCCACTATTGGCCCAGACGAAGTCCTCCGTACACAACGCCTGCACTACATTTGCGAGCCCTCCCGTTTCCATTGACCGAATGAGCTCCAGCACCAGCTTTTCTGAAGTATTCGTCGCGACAGTGGCGTCTATCATGATGCTCTCCTGGTAACACTAAAGATGAGACGCCATTAAATCGCTGCTACACCAACTCGTCAAATCGCGGGAAATGGCGGGAAATGGCGGGTGCCAATCCTGCTCCAACAAACTGGCGTCTACTACAAAAAACTGCTACCTTCTTTCGACTTGAAGAAAGTCAATTTCACTACCGTCAGGAGACAGTAATGGCAGAAGTCTCGATTAACGAAAACGTGATGGATCTCACGCCAGACGGACCTCGTCTGAAAGGGATGCGTTGTAAAAATTGCAACAACCACGTGTTTCCCATGCAGAAAGGGTGCCCGAAATGCACCTCAGACGACGTTGAAGAGGTACAGCTCGGTACCAAAGGGACACTTTGGGCTTGGACCATTCAGGGTTTTCCACCTAAAGCGCCTCCGTACCTTGGAGAAACAGATCCGGCCAAGTTCAAGCCCTACGGCGTAGGCTATGTCGAGCTACCCGGTCAGCTTAAAGTAGAATCACGCCTCACCATTTCCGACCCCACTGCATTAAAGTCAGGTATGGAAATGGAACTGGTTGGCGAAAAAATCGGCAAAGATGAAGAAGGCAATGATCTAGTCACCTTCGCTTTTGCACCCGTATAAAATAGCACCTGAATAATTAAAGAGGATTAATTCATGAGTGATGATGTAGCAATTGTAGGAATTGGGATGCATCCATTTGGTCGCCACGAAGGCGTCAGCGGGATGGATCAGGGCGCCATGGCAATCAGAACGGCCTGCGGTGATGCTGGTATTGAATGGAAAGATTTGCAGTTTGCCTTCGGTGGCAGCGTTGCAGCCGGCAATCCTGACAGCATGGTGTCGCAAATGGGTCTCACCGGCCTGCAGTTTATTAATGTTGTTAACGGCTGTGCTACCGGCGGTTCTGCACTAATCTCTGCTTACAACACGATCAAGTCTGGCGCCTTCGACCTCGGCCTGGCGATCGGTTTTGATAAGCACGAACGTGGAGCGTTCCGGGTCAATACTGGCAAATCTGGCGAGCGCGATTGGTACGGCGGAAGCGGTATGGCGTTGACGACTCAGTTCTTCGGTATGAAGATTAATCGTTACATGGAAGATTACGGCATCACACAAGATGCGCTGGCCCGGGTTTCTGCCAAGGCATTCCGTAACGGTTCAATCAACGAAAATGCATGGCGAAGGCAGGCATTGTCTGAAAAAGAAGTGCTGCAATCCGCAATGCTGTCTTACCCACTAACGCAGTATATGTTCTGCTCACCGGGAGAAGGCGGCGTAGCGTTGATTCTGGCTCGTGCAGATCAGGCCCACAAATACACTAAAAAGCCAATTTACCTCAAGTCAGCAGTGATACGATCACGTCGCTACGGCAGCTTTGAGGTACTCGCACCTTCCCTGGCTCTCGACTATGCTGACGGCCCGACGGTTGATGCTTCCAAAGCCGCCTTCGAAGCCGCAGGCGTTGGACCTGAAGACATCGATGTCGCCCAATTGCAGGACACCGAGTCAGGAGCAGAAATTATGCACATGGCTGAAAACGGTTTCTGTGAGCATGGTGAACAGGAAGAAATGCTGGCAAAAGGTGAAACCGAAATCACCGGTCGATTGCCGGTGAACACCGACGGTGGTTGTCTTGCCAATGGCGAGCCTGTGGGCGCTTCTGGCTTACGACAGGTATACGAAAACGTGCTGCAATTGCGCGGGGACGCTGGTAAACGCCAGGTGCCTAATGATCCTAAAGTGGCATACACCCATGTATATGGCGCACCGGGTATTTCAGGTGTCACCATTTTGAGTGCATAACACCAACCTGCAAGGTGCACTTTGCACCCTGCAAATGTAATACAAAAAGCGCCCTCTTCTGAGGGCGTTTTTTTGTTCCGAATTTGGTGTGACACATCTTATTAAGCTAATTTTAGTCCCCTGAGATAAAGTGGCTCCAGAGCGTCACTGGCAAAAGTCACTGACAAAAAATCACTAGCACGAGCCGCTAGCAAACAGGTTCCTGAGAGAGGGGGCCTAAACTAAGTGCGCGCACCAAAGGAACCGACATGAGCGTGACATTCAAGGACACCGATAGCGTATGCGGCACCTTCGTTAGCGGCATTGATCTAACTAAGACTCTCAGTGCCAACACCGTCGCGGCCCTGCGGGCGCAATGGCTAAGAAGGCATATCTTGATTTTCCCTGACCAGGTGCTTACCGTTGATCAACTAGAAAGCTTTTCACAATACTTTGGCGACTTCGGGGATGATCCATTTATCGCACCCATCAACGGGCGGGAACACGTTATTGCGGTTGAACGCCGCGCTGACGAAAAGGCCCCCGTCTTTGCGGAGGTCTGGCACACCGACTGGAGTTTCCAAAAGGTACCACCCGCAGGGACTTGTCTCTACGGCATCACCATCCCTCCGGTAGGGGGGGAAACTTCTTTTATCAACCAGCACGCTGCTCTCGACGCGATGCCAGAAGCACTACGATCAAACCTCGAAGGCAAACTAGCCATTCATTCCGCCGCCACGGGATACGCACCGGACGGCTTATTTGGTGACCTTGATGCCGAAGCCGACCGGAGCATGCGGATCATCGTCTCCGAAACCGCCAAAGAAACTCAGACACACCTCATCATCCGCCCACACCCAGAATCGGGAAGGCCTGGGATATTCGGTATTTTGGGCTACATTATCGGAATTGAAGGCGTTCATAACGAAGAAGCAAAGGGGCTGCTAATGGAATTATACGCCTGGCAGACCCGTGAGGAATTTGTCTACCAACACCACTGGCAGGAAAATATGCTCGTCATGTGGGACAACAGATCGGTCCTGCACAAGGCCAACGGTGGCTATGACGGATATGATCGACTGCTTCACAGAACGACCATTGCAGATGCACCGCTCGCACTTCCCGCAGAAGGAAAAATCCATTGAGCACACTCATCGACGACATAGCCACATCAATACAACAACTTTCACCGCTCCCGGTTCCGGAACAATCGCTTTCCCTTGAGCAAGCCTACGAAATACAAAAGAGCGTCGCCGAAAGAGTCTCTCCAAATGGTATCGCGGGAATAAAGGCTGGCGTCACAGCAGAGCCGTTGCAAGCCATGTTTAAAATCGACTTTGCGCTTCTTGGCAGGCTCTATGAGAACGGAAGGCTTCAAGATGGCGCACAATTGCCACATCTATCAGGCCGTTTGATTGAATGCGAAATTGCCTGTATTTGCGATAAGACAGGGAAAGTCAGCCATATCACGCCTGCCATCGAGTTTGCCTGCGCGAGGTTCGCAGGATCTGAACAAGCAACAGCGGCAAACCTGGTGGCAGGTAATGTTGCTGCGGAAAAGTTTCTCGCCGGCGGCCTCACAAGCTATAAAGACGATTTTTCAGCCATTATTCTGAAACTCTATTGCGACGATGAATTGATCAACGAAGCGCCCGTTTTTGAGTCTCTGAAAGGACCCGTCGCGGCGGCACAATGGATTATGGAAGAGGCAGAGCTACGCGGTTTCGATACAGGGAACGAAAACTTTCTGATGACCGGCGCGTGCGGCAAGGTCATCCCGGCGAAGCCGGGACATTACCGAGCTGATTACGGCGAGCTGGGCACCTTAAGTTTTAGCGTGAACGGCTAAAAACGGTTCGTCGAGCGACAAAGAAGCGATAAAGCACTAGCGCTTCGGCTTGTTCACAAAGGCATCCACGCGTTCTTTCATGTCAGGACCAACGCCCTCGCTTTCCATAATTTCCCATTGCAATCCAGCGTCTAGAGGCGTGGCATCCGTCGCCTCTAGCAATCGCTTGTTGGCCGCATGAGTGAAAGGAGAATTAGATAGAATCTGAGCCGCGAGCTTTTCGATTTCAGATTCGAATGCTTCACTTGGCACCACAGTTTCCGCAAGCCCGATCCGGCAGGCTTCATCAGCATCAATCATGGCCGCCGTGAACATCAGTCGCTTCGCAGTAGCAATGCCAACGCGCCTGGGCAGTCTCTGACTCATACCCCAAACCGGCGTTAACGCCCACTTCGCATGAGTGTCACCAAAACGCGCATCAGAAGAAGCCACAATAAAATCGGCCGCCAATGCCACTTCAAGTGCACCGGTATAACAATGACCATGGACTGCGGCAATCACAGGCTTAGGCAGCTTTTCGAGCAGTCTTAAAGTCTCACTATGCCAGCCCGGAGACGGCACCTTCTCACCCTCACTAATGTCAGCAAGATCATGACCCGCAGAGAAACACTTGCCCGCTCCACGAAGCACAACACAATGAACCGATTCGTCTTTTTTAATATCCAGAATGTGTCTGCGAAGCGCTTGGAACACACCCACGGTGAGCGAGTTGAGTTTTTCCGGCCGATTGATTGTCAGTGTCGCCAAACCTGCTTTATCTTCCCGTAAGACTAACTCTTCCATTGTGTTTGCTTCCCTTTGAATTAATACTGAAAATTAGATGCCCCTATTGTTCCATACACGCTGGTGATCACCTACAGGCTCAGGGCTGTTTATCTGACAGGCTCAGGGCTGTTTATCTGACAAGCTCAGGGCTGTTTATCTGACAAGCTCAGGGCTGTTTACTCAAAAGATCTATGCCGGGCGACGGCTTCAGCGGCTGTTGCTCTATATCCAGTTGGACTCAATACTACCGCCACGATTTAGAGCAGTCATTTGCTAGAGCCCACTTTTAGCCCGCCTATCTGGCTAGAAGTACAACTAGAAAATACAACACGAAAACGCTTTGTAATCAGGCTCATCCGAAAAATGACTGCTCACACCCGCTCTGTGCATGTTAGTCAGTAGTGGCCTGGTCAATGGAAGTGATAAACTTAACCCCGCTCGCACCCCTAACTTAAAAGCATATGGAGACCGGTCAAATTGACCACCTTTGATACTTCAAGTCGTTTCATTTTCGACAACGCAGACGTCCGCGGGAGTTTCGTACGCCTGCAAAAAACCTATCTCGATATCACAGGTTCTCACGACTATCCGGACAACATCAGAGCGCTGTTAGGGGAGTTTTTGGTTGCCAGCTTCCTGCTTCGAGATACAATTAAATTTGAGGGCAGGCTCACGATGCAGGTGACCGGAAGCGGTCCCATCAAAACACTCATGGTTGAGTCGACTCATGACGGCAAAGCGCGCGGAATAGTACAGCTCGATGACACCAAGGACAGTACTGGCCAATTCAACGAGCTCTTTGCCGATGGGCTCCTAGCGGTCACTGTAGAGCCCGATGGCAAAGAAAGGTATCAAAGCCTCGTGCCACTACAGGGTGATACTCTCTCGGTTTGTCTTGAGCACTATTTTGCTCAATCCGACCAGCTGGGCACGGTCATAAAGCTATTTGCCAACAATGAAGAAGCCGGCGGCATGTTGCTGCAGCAACTGCCGCCCCAACTCGAGCCCGATAGTAAAATCCGCGAAGCACACTGGCAGACAACCTCTACGCTCGGCACGACCCTTAACAGTGATGAACTGATGAATCTTGAGAACGACGCGATTCTTCATCGCCTGTTCAGTCAGGAAAACGAAAGCATCAGCCTAATTAGCGAAGCGCCACTCTATTTTTCTTGCAGTTGCAGCGAGCAGCGGTTCGCCGGGTCCTTGCTGGGGCTGGGCGCAGCAGAACTCGAAGAGATCTTTATTAACGAACCTGTCATCGCGGTTTCGTGTGAGTTTTGCAAAGCAGAGTATCAGTTCGATCAACGCTCATTGATTAGGTGGGCCACCGGAGACGATACCGTTCACTAGCGTGACGGGCTTCGATTTAGGGCCTCAATGCTACAGTGTTCTGGATTCAACTCTTGTTGTAAACGAGTGGTCGCTAGTTTAGGTATCTCTAATCAAGCAATCGCTAATCAAGCGTCCTTGAAACCAGTGTTCTTTAATCAAGGGTCCGCTGATACATTCCACTTAAGGCTTCCCCCATATCTGCCGGGTGTTCGCTCGTTGAGAAGTCCGTAATCTTGGCCCAGTTGTCAGCGACCGCATCAATAGAGACTTCTTCCGAGCGCGGGTCCAGATTTAGACCTACGGATCGCTCCAAGCGCACTTTTTTGAACGAGCCTGCCGAAGCTTCAAACATACCACCATTCTCGGTGCAGTCCAGATGCGCCAGATAGGCAACCAGCGGCGCAACATATTCAGTCTTAATCGCGTTCTTGAGCGCTTCCGGGAAATTGGCGCTATTCATTTCGGTCGCACCAAAGGGTGCAACACAGTTACAACAAATATTGGCTTTCCCGCCTTCAATCGCAATAGAACGCGCCAATCCATACATACCCATTTTAGCCGACGCATAGTTAGCCTGGCCAAAATTCCCATAGAGGCCCGCGGACGAAGATAACAGCACAACTCGGCCACCACCTTGTTCTACAAAATGCGGCCATGCAGCCTTGGTGAGTTTGAATGACGATTTGAGATGCACATCAAGCACAGAGTCCCATTCCTCATCGCTCATTTTCTTCAACGTTTTATCGTGAAGAAAACCCGCGTTGTGCACAACCCCGTCAATTTTGCCTAAGCGATCTACAACACGCTGAACCAGATCGCTACTATCCTCTACTCGCCCGGGGAAATGATGTGCATTACCGCCTGCCGCCAATATGGTCTCGACAATCCCCTGGTCGTTATCACTAGTGCTGTTGATCGCAACACTAGCGCCTGCCTCTGCAAGACAACGACTGAATGCCGCACCTAACCCCCGCGTGCCCCCTGTAACCAAAATGACCTTACCCTCAAACGAAACGCTCATGATTTTTCCTTAATTCAGCTAGGCTGATCTCAGCAATCGATAATGGGAAGTTCCAAGGACCGTCAACTGGGATCGTAACCTTTGCAGCCTACGTTAAGTCACTGAGGCGCACAAATTTACGCTTTCAATCAGCTTTCGAACGCTGTGAGCTATAGAACGCTGTGAGCCATAGAGAGAACAACCAAGGAAAGTTGCTCAGCCGCCGAAACGCAAATCCCTGTCGGGACCAAGTGGCGTCACGCTTTGTTTATCACAACGTTGAGAACAGAGCCTTCACAGAATAAACACTCATTGCCGCCTACACACAAGCGGATCAAACCCTACACCGTGCTTGACGCGATATAGCGATAGAACCTAAGTACAAATTTTTCTCATAGTTCGACGATAAGCCACGATTTAAAAATCCTCGTTACAGAAATGGCACCACATGGAAAACCATGTACAGCAACGATGAGCCTGACTTCGCTTAATATGGACCTTTAATAAATCGGCGTCATCCCATTCATCAGGCGCTGCCTTTTCAGCCCAACGTATCACTTGGGTCAAGGCTGAGCTCACTCTAAACGCAAAGCGAATGACACTCTCGCAAAGGAGAAAGCCACCTTACATTCAGATTGTCAACGAACCGGCGTTGCGAGATACAACTTGATCGTCCAGGAGTTTCAAGAGAAACCGCCAAGCCGCCGAAGCTTGCTTAAACCCCTCGGATCTTACCAAGCATCATTTAACGCCTTGGCAAAAACGGGTTCCAGGAAACACCAAAGCTCACAAACAAACTAAGCAAGCGCGGGTACCGACCATGCCAAAAAAGCTTTTTGCTGAAGTGGGCTAGGACTTCCTTTAAAGTAACGTGATCTGAATTACTTACAGTTCACTCTGCGACACGGACTTCTTTCGCCCAGAGTTACCAACGCGATGCCACAACCAAAAACGTCGCCAGCTCAAAGCGAGCCCAGTATAGACCAGCACGCAAGCGCCTAATGATGCTAATCCGGCAATGGTCTGTCCCACAAAGCCAAAAACTTCACCCGTGTGTAAAAACCGCGCAGCGTCCCAGGCTTGATCACCTTCGGACCAATCGGTATGCTTTTTAACTTCTAAAACATCACCCGATTCATCACTCAATCGCAACGAGTACGCAAATTCTGGTCGCCGGCCTATGCTTCGATCAATGTAGAACCGAACCTCACCTGCGTTTTCGCCAACCTCCATCCAAATGGAGTACCAGTCTGTCGCGCCATTCATCGTTGCATGCTGCGTTGATCGTTCAAACAGAGATTGATAGCTCACCGCGCTTTCAGTCTGTCTGAAAATTTCTTCAGCGCCATCATCACGAACCGGCACTTCTTCCCCGTAGAACCCATAAAGCAATGTATTGGTCCAAGAGAAAGAAAATAAAGTTGCGCTGAGTGCGATAATTAAAAGGGGGGGCATCACCCAGAAACCCACTGCGTGATGCCAGTTGTAATTGCGCGCCTTAACCCACTTGGCGTTGGTAGATATGAGTATCCTCGAGCGCAATAGTGGCCACTTCCACATTCGAGGCAACCACAGATATGCGCCCGTCAGTATTAGAAATATAAAAAAAAGGTTGCTGTAACCGATGAGAGACCCTCCTAGATCTTTCGCGTCGCCTCCAAACGCCAAAGAGCGGTGTAAATCAGTTATCACGTGAAAAACATTGGCGATTACGCCTTGACCAACCCTCAACACTTCACCCGTGTAGGGACTAACTAGATAACTATGCTGCCCCGCCCAAACTGACACTGCAGAGCCGGGCCGATTAACAAACCTGACGAAAAAATGATGCTCATCACTATGGCGCTCTCGCAGCGACTTAAAAATTACATCTGCTGGAAGTGTTACGTCCGGCGAATGCTGAACGGCGTACTGTTGCTCCGTCCATTCAACGATCTGTCGCTCATACGTTAGTAACACGCCGGTGATAGCCATGACTAGAATGACCACGCCGGCGCCCGAACCCACAATAAGGTGGGACCAGAACACAATGCGCCTTAGACCGATGGACACTGGGGGTTTCTCACTTCAATAGATATGAGACCGGCGGAATATAGCAGCACGCTAGAAACTGATGGACACAGAAAGACGGATGTCCCGACCCGCCTCTGATGGTCCGACAACAATGCCATAACCCGGCACGTCGCTATAGTCTCCCACGCTTGAATGATCTCTGAATTGCTCATTAAGCAAGTTCGTCGCTGCAATATTGAATACCAGTCTCTCGGATGCTTGCCACTCAGCAAACACATCAACGGTTGTGTAAGACGACTTCTCCAGCCTGTAGATGTTCGGAACAAACCCGAGGTCAAAATCCTGATGCAGGGTGTCGATAGATAAATCGTCCACATAGGCGACGTTCGTGCCTAATTGGAGGTTTGAAAACGGAAGGTAGTTAACACCAAGATTCCAGGTATCACCACGTGAATTACCAATTCCATTAAACTTGTAGCCATTCAAATCAATAGAGCCAACGTCGTTTGCGTAGAGACCACTACGCGGATTGAGGGCTGAATCAGAACGGGCAATCCCCAAAAAGAATTCGACTTCATGCCAACGGTAAGCAAAATCAAGTTCAAACCCATCGGCATCAACCGTGCCAATGTTTTGGTAAAATGATGCGCCATAGGGACGCTCAGAGATGACATCGTCTATCGACGAATTGAACGCCGCCAGCTTGACGTTTAGGTTATCGCCGCGATACTCAATCGATGCTTCGATATTGGTGACCTGCTCAGCGTCTAATTCAGGGTCGACTACAGGCGTGGGTGCGCCGTCCCACAGATAAGAATCGATGGTGAAGCCGTCACCGATTTCCTTGCCTCGGGCGGCCTGCGCATATCCTACGCCCACGGCCCATTGGTCATTTAGGTCATACGAGAGACCGACATTAAAACTGACTTCAGAATT
>JBLIIB010000044.1:0-17269 GCA_047634795.1 Candidatus Azotimanducaceae bacterium
ACGCAAGTCACCCTCAACCGTCAAATTGGTAACTTCGGCCCGGATTTTATCCAGCTCTTCTGCCGTCAGGTCCTGGACCTTTGCGGAAGGGCTTACGCCAGTTATCTCGCACAACTTCTGTGCAGTCGTTCGTCCAACCCCAAAAATGTAAGTCAGGGAAATCACGGTGTGTTTGTTATCAGGGATATTAACCCCAGCTAATCGAGCCATTCGGTTCGCTCTCCTTTATCCTTGTCGCTGCTTATGACGCGGTTCTGAACAGATTACTCGTACCGCTCCTTTGCGTCTGATGATGCGACAGTTCCTGCACATCTTTTTTACTGAAGCTCTGACTTTCATTTATCTTTCCTCAGCGCCTACTAGCGTCTGCCAAAATTCTGCAAATTTGATTTTTTCATCAGCGATTCATACTGATGTGACATCAAGTGTGTTTGAACCTGCGCCATGAAATCCATGACCACCACAACAACAATGAGCAAAGCCGTACCACCCAGCTGAAATGTGATATTGAACTGCAGGATCAAGGCCTGCGGCAGCAGACAAACTGCTGTCATGTATAACGACCCTACTAGCGTTAGGCGGGTCAAAATTGTATCAATGTGTCTAGCTGTCTGATCGCCCGGTCTGAAACCAGGGATAAACGCGCCCGATTTCTTGAGGTTATCTGCCACTTCTTTAGGGTTAAACATAATCGCCGTGTACCAGAAGCAGAAGAAGATGATCCCAACAGAAAACAACAACAAATTGAGTGGTTGTCCCGGTGCAATCAAGAGAGCAAGGTCCTGCAACCATTCCATACCTTCGGATTGCCCAAACCACTGTCCCAATGAAGCTGGGAACAAGAGCAAACTACTCGCAAAAATCGCCGGTATAACGCCCGCCATATTAACCTTGAGCGGTAGGTGACTACTTTGTGCCGCAAACTGCTGACGCCCCTGTTGTCTTCTTGCATAGTTAACCGTAATTCGACGTTGTCCACGCTCGATGAAAACAACCCCGGCGACGATGATGATCGCAAGCGATGCAATACCTAGCAAAGCTATAATCGAAATTTCACCTTGGCGAGCCTGTTCGAACGACTGGCCAATAGCGCTAGGAAAGCCTGACACAATACCTGCAAAGATCAGGATCGAGATACCATTACCAATGCCACGTTCCGTGACCTGTTCGCCCAGCCACATCATAAACATCGCGCCGGTCACGAGCGTTGTGATCGCAACAAAGTGGAACGTAAAGTCTGGGCTGTAGGCTAACCCCTGGGATGCCATACCACTGCTCATGGCAAAACCCTGAACGGTAGCGAGTAACAAGGTTCCGTATCGCGTGTACTCCGCTATCTTACGACGCCCCGCCTCACCTTCCTTCCTAAGCTGCTGCAACGATGGTGTGGTTGCGACAACCAGGTTCGAAATAATTGATGCCGAAATATAAGGCATAATACCAAGCGCCAGGATGCTCATACGTTCAATGGCGCCGCCAGAAAACATATTGAGCAATTCCAAAATCCCGCCCTGATTCGCATCAAACAGTGCGCGCAATCGCTCAGGGTTTATACCGGGTACAGGTATGTGACTACCAACCCGGTAGACAATGAGCGCAAGCAGGACAAAGCGCAGCCGTGCCCACAACTCGGACAGACCCCCACCTTCCATCATGGCCTTCGCTTTATTTTGAACTACCGAACTACTCATTAGGTCTCGTCGTTACTCTTCTATCGTGCCGCCGGCAGCTTCAATCGCTGCTCGTGCACCTTTAGTTGCTCTGAGGCCTTTCAGCTTCACCGCTTTCTCAATACTGCCTGACAAAATGACCTTGGCTCGCTTCATCGTGCCTTTAATCAAATCGGCATCGATCAGCGCCTGTAAGTCGATGACGTCGGCGTCGACAGAACCGATCTCTGACAGCGTCACTTCAGTGGTAATTCGCGCCTTGGCAGAGCTAAAACCGAACTTAGGCAAACGTCTCTGCAAAGGTTGTTGGCCGCCTTCAAAACCCGGACGAACAGTACCTCCAGATCTCGACTTTTGACCTTTATGACCACGGCCACAGGTTTTCCCCGTACCACTGCCCATTCCACGACCCACTCTTTTACGAGGGTTGCGGCTGCCTTCACCGGGACTTAATGTATTTAGCTGCATCTCTAATACTCCGCTAGTCTTCTACACTGACCATGTAATAGACCCTGTTAATCATTCCGCGCACTGCGGGAGTGTCTTCGACTTCCACTGTGTGCCTGATTCGTCTTAAACCAAGACCGGCAAGACAAGCTTTGTGTGCTTTGAGTCTGCCAATCGAGCTCTTGTTCTGAGTGACTTTAATTTTTTTATCAGCCATTGCTATTAACTCGTAATCTCTTCAACCGTTTTGCCGCGTTTCTCGGCAATATTTTCCGGTGAACGCATATTCTGCAGGCCCTTAAAAGTCGCCCTAAGTACGTTAACCGGATTTGTAGACCCGTATGACTTTGCAAGCACGTTATGCACGCCTGCAACTTCTAGTACTGCTCGCATGGTCTTACCCGCAATCACACCAGTACCTTCTGATGCTGGTTGCATGTAGATCTTTGATGCTCCATGACTAGATGTAATCGGATACTGAATCGTGGATCCTTTGAGGTCGACCTGAATCATGTTTCGTCTTGCAGCTTCCATCGCTTTTTGAATAGCAAGAGGCACTTCACGCGCTTTACCGCGACCAAATCCAACACGACCATTACCATCACCAACAACCGTCAGCGCAGTGAAGCCGAAAATCCGTCCGCCCTTCACAACCTTGGCGACCCGATTTACTTCAACCAGCTTTTCCTGGATGCCTTCTTCGTTGTCCTGATCTTTATAAGCCATTACTAATCCTCAAAAAATTAAGCGCAGCGTTTCTTAAAACTGCAAACCGCCTTCGCGCGCAGCATCTGCTAACGCCTTAATTCTGCCGTGATACTGGTAGCCAGAACGGTCGAACGCGACCTTTTCTACGCCCAATGCCTTAGCTTTGTCTGCAATCATCTTGCCGACTTTTACCGCGTCTGCTGTATTACCCTTATTGTCGCCGCGTACGCTAGGGTCCAGAGATGAAGCACTGGCCTGAATCTGATCGCCCGACGCGGAGATTATCTGCGCGTAAATATGCTGTGGTGACCGAAATACGCAAAGACGCGGAACTTCAAGGTTCCGAATATGCATTCGGCCCCGTCTGGCTCTTCTTAACCTGGATGTTTTCTTTTTGCTGCTCATAGTCGTCTCTTATTTCTTCTTGGCTTCCTTACGCTTCACATACTCATCTGCATACCGAACACCTTTACCCTTGTAGGGCTCTGGTGGTCTGAAGGCGCGTATGTCAGCAGAAACCTGACCTACCAACTGTTTATCAATACCCTTAACAATGACCTGGGTCTGGGTAGGCGTTTCAATCTCAATACCTTCAGGCGCCTCGTAAACCACGGGATGTGAAAAACCGAGTGACAAATTTAGGTTTTTACCCTGAACCTGCGCTCTGTAACCAACACCCTGAAGCTCAAGCTGCTTGCTGAAGCCATCGCTCACGCCAATCACCATGTTGTTGACGAGTGAACGAAACGTTCCCGACAGCGCAACTGATTTCTTGGACTTCTCTCGTGCTTTCAATTTGAGCTGATCATCTTCGTGTAAGATTTCGACCAAATCATTCATTGTCATCGAAAGGTTCCCTTTGGAACCTTTCACACTCACTTCCTGTCCTTGAACGGAGACTTCTACTCCGCTGGGGATCGAAACTGGATTATTCGCGATACGTGACATATCAATTTACCTTCTCTTCACTTGCTCGTTTAGCACTGTCTATTTAGAAGACGGAGCAAATAAGTTCTCCACCAACACCCTCGGCGCGAGCCGTACGGTCAGTCATCACACCCTTGTTAGTAGACAGAATGACTATACCCAATCCACCTTTGACGACTGGGATCTCGTCTTTACCCGTGTACTGCCTGAGGCCAGGACGGCTAAGCGTCTTGATCTCTTCTATAACAGGGGCGCCGTTGTGGTAACGGAGTAAAATATTCAGGTTCGACTTCCCGCCATCGCTTTCAGCAACGCTACAGTCTTCAATAAAACCTTCGGACTTCAGTACGTTAGCAACCGCTACCTTTATCTTCGAAGACGGCATTGATACATCTTGGATTCGAGCGCGTTGGGCGTTTCGAATTCGAGTCAGCATATCTGCCATCGGATCTTGCATTGTCATTAGATTGCTCTCCTTACCAGCTGGACTTAACCAGACCTGGTACATCGCCACGCATCGCTGCTTCTCGAAGCTTATTGCGTGACAAACCAAATCGGCGATATACCGCGTGTGGGCGGCCCGTCAAAGTGCAACGCCTAACCTGCCGAGTGGGACTGGCATCGCGAGGCAACTTCTGCAGTTTCAATTGTGCTTCCCAGCGGTCGTCGTCGGAAGACTCCGGATTGCTAATAATCGCTTTAAGGGCCGCTCTTTTAGCCGCGAACTTCGCCGCAGTCTTCTGCCGCTTCAGCTCCCGGTTTATCATCGATACTTTTGCCATAAACTTAATCGTCCTTTATGCGCTGCCGATTTCTAGCTCGCTTCCCGAAGAGGGAAGTTGAATGCACGAAGTAAAGCTCTGCTCTGTTCGTCCGTTTTCGCAGTGGTGACAATTGAAATGTCCATCCCGCGGATTTTGTCTATCTTGTCGTAGTCGATCTCAGGAAAAACGATTTGTTCCGTGATTCCCATCGCAAAGTTGCCCCTGCCGTCGAACGACTTGTTGCTAATACCACGGAAGTCACGCTGACGCGGAATCGCAATATTGATCAATCGGTCAAGGAATTCGTACATGCGTGATTTCCGCAATGTTACCTTGCACCCGATCGGTGATTCTTCCCGAAGTTTAAAGCCCGCAATAGATCTTCTGGCCATCGTTATTACCGGCTTTTGACCTGCAATAGACTCCATATCAGATACCGCAGCATCAAGTTGCTTGCGATCTGCCAAAGCTTCACCTACACCCATGTTGAGGGTGATCTTGGTGATGCGAGGAACTTCCATCACGTTATCCAACCCAAGCTCTTCTTTTAGCTTTGAGCGAATTTCCGTCTCGTATACTTGTTTTAGATCTGCCATCTCAATTAACCGTCTATTTCTTCGCCAGAGGACTTAAATACTCGAACTTTTCGCCCGTCGTCCAAATGCTTGATACCAACCCTATCGGCCTTGTTCGTGCTGCCGTTATAGATCGCCACATTAGAAGCCTGAACTGCAGCCTCTTTTTCGATGATGCCACCAGGCTGATTCATCTGTGGGTTAGCCTTAGTGTGCTTCTTGATCATATTGATGCCAGACACATAAAGTCTTCCGTCATCAAGAATCTTGGTCACAGCACCAGTTTTACCCTTGTCTTTGCCAGTGATTACAATCACTCGGTCATCTTTCTTAAGCTTTTGCATGATTTCCTCTACAAAACTTCCGGTGCAAGAGAGACGATTCTCATAAAGTTGTCGTTACGCAGTTCACGCGTCACCGGTCCAAAAATACGTGTACCAATCGGCTGTCTCTGCGCATTTAGCAGAACTGCCGCATTGCCATCAAACTTAATCAAAGAACCGTCGGCTCGTCTAACCCCTTTCCTGGTTCTCACTACTACTGCATCCAAAACCTGGCCTTTCTTAACCCGGCCTCTTGGAATAGCTTCCTTCACGGTGACCTTGATCACATCACCCACGCTGGCGTAACGACGCTTGGAACCACCAAGCACCTTGATACACATTACGCGGCGGGCACCACTGTTATCCGCGATATCTAAATATGTCTGTACCTGAATCATTTCGTTACTCCAAAATCAGCCGTTAAGCTCTTACTTAAGCTTGCTGCTTACTACGACTAGCTGATAATCGTTGCCTTACGATCAACCGAGCTCAATTTCCACGCTTTCAATTTAGAGATCGGTTTCGTCTCTTCAATTGTGACGATATCGCCTTCTTGACACTGGTTTTCAGGGTCGTGGGCATGGATCTTCTTTGATCGCTTAATGTACTTACCGTAAAGCGGATGTTTAATCTGACGCTCAACCTTAACGGTGATCGTCTTATCCATCTTGTTGCTAACGACCGAACCGCTTGCGGTTCTGGCCAGGCCTTTATCTTCGCTCATTCCGATTCCTTCAAAACTAAAAGCGTTACGCTTCGACGCTTTGTTGCTTCTCATTGAGCACGGTCTTGAGCCGCGCAATATCCCGCTTAATCTGCTTCAACAAATGGGACTGACCCAGTTGTCCGGTAGATTTTTGCATGCGGTAGTTAAATTGTTCTTTTGCAAGATTGTCGATTTCCTGCTGCAATTCTTCTACCGTTTTTTCTCTTAATTCTGACGCTTTCATCTGTCTTCACCTGCGTTCGTCTAAAACGCTCACATCATTTTTTACATTGCTACGCGTTTTACAAAAGCCGTTTTGAACGGCAGCTTTGACGCCGCCAGTCGAAATGCATCACGGGCAGTCTCTTCCGTAACACCTTCCATCTCGTAAATCATTCTGCCTGGCTTAATCTGAGCAACCCAATATTCAACGTTACCCTTTCCTTTACCCTGCCGTACTTCCAGAGGTTTATTGGTAATTGGCTTGTCAGGGAATACGCGAATCCATATCTGCCCGCCCCGCTTGACACGCCTGGTCATTGCTCGACGACCCGCTTCTATCTGGCGCGCTGTCATACGACCTCGCCCCATCGATTTCAGCCCATATTCACCAAATGATACCGAGCTGCCCCGATGAGCAAGCCCGCGATTTCGGCCTTTGTGCTGCTTTCTAAACTTGGTTCTTTTTGGTTGTAACATGACTTCTTATCCAAAACTCTGAACGTTCGATGTCGCTTCTTCGCGAGAACCAATGACTTCACCTTTGAAGATCCAGACTTTGACGCCTAAAATTCCATAGGTTGTCAGTGCTTCCGCAGTGGCATAGTCAACATCGGCACGAAGTGTATGAAGCGGTACCCGGCCCTCATGGTACGTCTCAGATCGCGCGATCTCCGCACCACCTAATCGACCAGCTACCCGAACTTTGATGCCTAACGCGCCTAGACGCATCGCGTTCTGCATCACACGCTTCATCGCCCGACGAAACTGAACCCTGCGCTCCAACTGCTGCGCCACATTGTGGGCTACCAATTGAGCATCAAGCTCTGGCTTACGAATCTCTTCGATGTTGATGTGAACAGGTACACCCATCATCTTCGCGATTTCTTTTCTAAGCCGCTCGACGTCTTCGCCTTTCTTTCCAATCACAATGCCAGGTCGGGCAGTGTGAATAGTAATGCGCGCAGTCTGTGCAGGTCGCTGAATCTGAATACGACTGACCGATGCTTGGGACAGCCGTTTTCGAATGTACTCTCGAACCTTAAGGTCTTCGTGTAGTTTTGCAGCATAGGCTGGGCCGCTCGCATACCAAATCGAGGTATGCTCCTTGACAATGCCCAGTCTAAATCCTGTGGGGTGAACCTTTTGACCCATTATGGTCTCCTGCTATTCCCTACTTTTACTTGTCTGCTACCGCAAGGGTAATGTGACAAGTACGTTTTAAAATTCTGTCTGCTCGACCTTTTGCGCGAGGTTTAATTCGCTTCATAGTCAAACCTTCATCAACGAAGATCACGGCGACTGATAATTCGTCGACATCTGCACCTTCGTTGTGTTCAGCGTTGGCAATAGCTGACTCAAGCAATTTACGAACCAGGTGAGCACCTTTCTTAGTGCTGAAGTTCAATATATCCAGTGCTTCGCCGACTTCTTTGCCTCGAATCTGATCAGCAACGAGCCGGGCCTTCTGGGCCGACAGTCTTGCGCCTTTGAGTTTCGCTGCTACTTCCATCGTTTAATCCTCTACTCGCCCTAAGGACGTTATCGCTTCGCTTTTTTATCTGCGGCATGGCCGCGGAACGTTCGCGTTAACGCGAATTCACCGAGCTTGTGACCCACCATATCTTCACTGATAAAGACGGGTATGTGCTGACGACCGTTATGCACCTGAATCGTCAGGCTTACCATGTCAGGTGTAATCATTGATCGACGTGACCAGGTCTTAATAGGACGCTTGTCATTGCTATCTATAGCCTTCCGTACTTTGGCCGCGAGATGCAGGTCAACAAAAGGTCCTTTTTTTAAACTACGAGGCACTATGCTTTCTCCTATCGCTTAGAACGTTTGCGAACAATCATCTTGTCAGTTCGCTTGTTCTTACGAGTCTTATAACCTTTAGTTGGCACGCCCCAAGGTGATACAGGGTGTCGGCCACCAGATGTCTTACCTTCGCCGCCACCATGAGGGTGATCGACCGGATTCATAACAACACCACGGACGGTGGGTCTAACACCGCGCCAGCGTTTTGCACCCGCTTTACCAAGAGAGCGAAGGCTATGCTCAGAGTTCGAGACTTCACCCATTGTTGCGCGGCATTCAGCCAAAACTTTTCGCATCTCACCTGACCGCAATCGTAGCGTAACGTACCGGCCTTCTTTCGCGACCAACTGCGCTGAGGTACCAGCACTTCTGGCTATTTGAGCGCCTTTTCCCGCCTTCAATTCAATCCCATGAATCACACTACCCATTGGAATGTTTCTTAGGGGTAGGCAGTTACCTGTCTTAATCGGGGACAAATCGCCAGACTCGACAGTGTCACCTTGTGCCAATCCTTTCGGCGCAATGATGTAACGACGCTCGCCGTCTTCGTATTTCAGCAGCGCGATATTCGCGGTGCGGTTTGGATCGTATTCAAGTCTTTCCACTACGGCTTTAATGCTGTCTTTATTGCGCCTGAAGTCGATAACTCGATACTTCTGCTTGTGACCACCACCAATGTGACGCGTGGTAATCCGGCCGCGGTTGTTTCTGCCACCAGTCTTGGATTTCTTTTCCAAGAGGGGCTTATACGGTTCGCCTTTATGGAGATCCGGATTAACAACTTGGACGACAAATCTACGTCCCGGTGATGTTGGCTTCGCTTTTACGACTGGCATGTTCTGTTCTCTTATCTTTTAGATGGTAAGTCAGTTACGAAAAATCGATATCGTGACCGGCTTCCAGGCTAACGTAAGCCTTCTTCCAGCTTGGCCGCCTGCTGAGGCCGCGTGCGTTTCGTTTTACCTTGCCCTTCACATTCATGACCTGAACTCTTTTCACAGGCACTTCATAAATGGTCTCGACAGCTTTCTTAATTTCCGGTGCAGTCGCATCTTTGACAACTTTGAAGGCAAACTGATTTGCTTGATCGGCGATTACAGATGCTTTTTCAGAGATGTGCGCGCCAAGAATGATGTTGTACAAACGTTCCTGATTCATGCGAATAGCTCCTCAGCTTTCTTCAATGCAGCCACGGTGAACAACACCTTATCGAATCCAATCAGATTCACCGGGTTGACACCCTGAACATCGATCACATCGACGTCTTTTAGATTTCGCGAACCGAGGTAGAGGTTCTCATCGAGCTCTTCAACCACTATCAGCACATTGCGCAAGTCCAATTCTTTGAGCTTGACTGCAACCGCTTTAGTCTTGGGCGCGTCGACAACAAAATCTTCCGCTACGATAAGTCGATCCTGCCTAACTAATTCAGAAAGGATGGCCTGCATCGCACCGCGATACATTTTCTTATTTACTTTCTTGGAGTGATCACGAGGTTTTGCGGCAAATGTTGCGCCGCCTCCACGCCAAATCGGGCTTCGAATGGTACCGGCACGAGCTCGGCCAGTTCCTTTTTGCCTGAAAGGCTTTCGACCACCGCCATTCACTTCTGAACGCGTCTTCTGAGCTTTAGTGCCCTGACGAGCGCCTGCCAGAAATGACGTCACAACTTGGTGTACGAGCGCTTCGTTAAACTCGCGACCAAAAGCTGTATCGGATACATCTACGCCGTTACCGGCACCTATAATGTCGAGGTTCAAGATTCACCTCCGCTTACGACTTTTACTGATGGCGTTACGATGACATCGCCGCCGTTCGCGCCAGGAACTGCGCCCTTAATCAACAGTAAATTGTTTTCGTGATCAATTTTCACAACTTCAAGAGTCTGGGTTGTGACACGAGCAGCACCCATATGGCCTGCCATTTTCTTGCCCTTGAATACGCGACCGGGTGTTTGACACTGGCCGATTGAACCAGGCGCCCGGTGAGAAACCGAGTTACCGTGGGTCATGTCTTGGGTCTGAAAGTTGTAACGTTTTATAACACCGGCGAATCCTTTACCTTTGGACTGGCCGCATACGTCAACTTTCTGACCTTCTGTGAAGGCTTCAACGGTCAGCGCATCGCCGACGCTCAACGCATCATCACCTGACGTCCGAAACTCCCAGAGTGCGCGACCTGCTGCTACTGAAGCTTTACTAAAGTGGCCGGCTTCGGGTTTGTTGACGCGAGACGCTTTAACTTCTCCTGCTGTCACCTGAATCGCAGAATATCCATCGGAATCTGCTGACTTCACCTGGGTGACGCGATTGGGAGTGGCTTCGATCACAGTCACAGGTACTGACACGCCGTCTTCCGTGAAGACTCTGGTCATACCGCGCTTGATTCCAACTATGCCAATGGTCATTTGTTTGCTCCCTTCCTTTTACCTTAATCTCTGCTATTTAGCCGAGATTGATCTGAACTTCTACACCAGCCGCAAGATCCAGCTTGGTCAGCGCATCTACGGTTTTTTCTGTTGGCTCTACTATGTCAAGCAACCGCTTGTGTGTGCGGATTTCGTACTGGTCGCGGGCGTCCTTGTAGACGTGAGGAGAGACTAATACGGTGAACTTCTCCTTCCGTGTAGGCAGAGGAATCGGCCCTTTAACTTGCGCACCCGTGCGCTTGGCGGTGTTAACAATCTCTTGTGTCGAGATATCAATCAGCCGATGGTCAAAGGCTTTTAGTCGTATTCTAATTCTCTGGTTTTGCATCCAAGGCGTCTCCGTTGGGACCCAATTTCTTTATTAAAAAGGAGTCCCTATTTTAAAAAGCAAAAAACACCCTCTCCGATCCGGAGAAGACGCTTTTAAGCCAGTGCTCTTTACGAGCTGCCCATGGCTTCGAATTGAAGCCCTGTTCATTCCACCTCTTACACCACTCCGCTAGGCAGTGAGGGGTCAAGGTGACGTAAGAGTGTTCCCCTACGTGAGGGCGCGAATACTACGCATCTTTCAGGGGAATTGCCAGCGTTAGAGGGGATTATTTTAAGCGTTAGAGTAGGCGTGCGCCAGAACGATATTCGGGAAAGTATCCCTTAACTATCAGCAAGATACACCCAAATACCACCGTCATGGCCGCCAGGAACGGGCCTATTTGGGGCCACGGCTAAACAAATAAACTTATTCAATTGGCGAAATAATCTGGTATTTCGGTGCAACCGAGTTCGAACAACCGCGAAACCCGTTAGGAATCTTTAGCTTCAGCAATGGACCGCCGCTACGCCAAACGGTTAATGGCGATGTCTTATTGGCCGAACTCGGATCGGATTACAGATGGTTTAAACACGTAAGCTTTCCCAACTTCCGATCCAACTTCCAAAACAGAGAGCGACCCAACAAGGTCCCTTACTTTATTCAATCCCTCCCTTGGTTATCAATCGAAGTTTGAGGGCAACTTACGCGGTCACTAACTGACTTTCAAGGTGTAACAAGTTTTCGGTAAGCAGCCCCGGGCGTCGCCTTGTTCTAGTTCTGGGTCTGAAGCCAAGCCCTGCACTGAGTATAGGTGCCGTCGACCATTCAGTTCGAGTATTCGTCAATGCTCCAGGAATTTGGACAAACCGGGGCGGTTATACGCCCTTTTGGCATGATATCTCCCAAGTTTTAAAGGTAGGCGATAACAGAGTCACTATCCGTGTGGCTGATTCGGGGCATGGTTCTAACCCCCCCGAAAAACAGACGGGACATTGAAAATGGCCCATCGAGTACGCCGGCCTTACCGGGTTCTGGTAGCAAGCACGGCCAGGCTGTATCGTCGCGATAAGCATTGAGGGTATTGGCGAATCAACGCGGTATGTAAGCGCTTACTTATCGTAATGCGACGGATTTAATTGAGTCCAGACGGAAGTTACAAGACGGGGGGTCGGTGAACAAACCATCGAAGTCAACATTTACTGTCAATCCACTGAACGCGGGAGCCGAGGTTTTGCCGCTATCGAAGACGCGACTCAAGGCATCGTCAACGAGCATCAATCTGGATAATCTCGGGGCGGTTATACGCCCTTTTCCCACGATATCTTCTAAACGTTAAAGGTAGGCGATAACAGAGTCACTATCCGAGTGTCTGACTTGAGTGCATTGGCGCAGCTCCGCGAGAAGCTGTCTGGACAGGCTGGCCCATCGACCACACCGGGCTCTGGTAACAAGCCTGGCCAAGCTGTATCGCCACGATCAGCATCGAGCCGTATTGCAGGACAACACTGTGTGTGGGTGCTGACTTACTCTGATACCCAACGTTTACGATAGCCCAAATGGAAGTGACAAAACGGATCGTCGGGAAAGAACCACTGAACTGGAGCTTTTTGGTCAATCCACTGGATACGTGACCACGGTGATACACCATCGCTCTAAGGCTCAAAAAATAAAAAAGACGAGAACTGCGGACATAAAAAAGGCCGCGCCCCAGAAAGGAACACAGCCTTCTTATTCATGCCTTAGCGTTGGGTTAAGGCAATAAAGTCTAACCGCCGACTTTAGTTACAACACCAGCACCCACCGTTCGACCACCCTCGCGGATAGCAAATCGCTGACCTTCTTCCATCGCAATCGGTGCAATCAGCTCAACGACCATCGTCACATTATCACCCGGCATCACCATCTCGGTGCCTTCAGGCAATTCACATGAACCCGTAACGTCTGTTGTCTCAAAAAAGAATTGCGGCTTATAGCCCTTGAAGAATGGCGTATGACGACCACCTTCATCTTTCGACAACACGTATACTTCGCCTTCGAACTGTGTGTGAGGCGTAATCGATCCCGGTTTCGCCAACACCTGACCGCGCTCTACGTCTTCGCGCTTCGTGCCTCGCAGCAGAACACCAACGTTCTCGCCCGCGCGACCTTCGTCAAGCAACTTACGGAACATCTCGACACCCGTACACGTCGTGGCCTGAGTGTCTCTAATACCAACAATCTCGATCTCTTCGCCCACCTTAACGATGCCACGACCAATTCGACCTGTCACAACCGTACCTCGACCCGAGATGGAGAACACATCCTCAATCGGCATCAGGAAAGGCCGGTCAATCGCGCGCTCTGGCTCTGGAATATAGGAATCGAGCGTTTCAACCAACTTGATTATCGCGGGCGCTCCAATCTCTGACTCATCACCTTCCAGCGCCTTGAGTGCACTACCGATAATGATCGGCGTGTCGTCACCTGGAAAATCGTACTGGTCAAGAAGTTCGCGAACTTCCATCTCTACCAGCTCAACCAATTCTTCATCATCAACCATGTCCGCCTTGTTCAGGAACACGACGATGTAAGGAACACCAACCTGTTTCGACAGCAGAATGTGCTCGCGCGTCTGTGGCATGGGGCCATCAGCTGCCGAACAAACCAGAATCGCACCATCCATCTGCGCCGCACCCGTGATCATGTTCTTCACATAATCCGCGTGACCCGGGCAGTCGACGTGTGCGTAATGTCGAATGGACGAATCATATTCAACGTGCGAAGTAGAAATCGTAATACCGCGCTCACGTTCTTCAGGGGCATTATCAATCTGGTCAAACGCCTGAAATGTACCGCCGCCCCAAGTTTCAGCACATACCTTGGTGATGGCTGCTGTCAGCGTGGTCTTACCGTGGTCAACGTGACCAATCGTTCCTACGTTTAAGTGCGGCTTCGTCCGCTCGAACTTCTCTTTAGACATGTTGTACCTCTAGATATATCCAGCTTCCCCGCGGGTAAATTCTGGAAGGGTTGCTACCGGGCTGAACTCCAACACCCGACACGTTCGTTGTTTAGGGTTATAAAACCCACCTGTTTTATTTGGACGGCCCCTGCTAAAGGAATGACAATACCCGTCCGTGACTAACACCCGCCGGTGACAACCGGACAAACGCTAGAACCTGTTTATCACCACGTTAGCGATATTGTTAGGCACCTCTTTGTATTGTGCGAACTCCATTGAATAGGTCGCTCGACCCTGCGTCGCACTTCTCATATCGGTAGCGTAACCAAACATTTCAGCCAGCGGCACTTCGGCTCGCACAGCTTTGCCAGCAGGGACATCTTCCATCCCTTGAACCACACCGCGGCGACGATTTAGGTCACCAATAATGTCGCCGTAATATTCTTCCGGTGTAACTACTTCAACGTTCATTACAGGCTCGAGCAAGACAGGGTCGGCATCTAACGCACACTTTCATGGCCATTGAACCCGCCACCTTAAAGGCGACTTCACTGGAATCTACATCGTGATAGGACCCGTCATAAAGCGTCGCTCTCACTCCTTGAAGTGGATAGCCGGCAAGCACTCCATTTGACAACTGGTCTCTGGCGCCTTTTTCGACTGCGCTAATATATTCACGAGGAACTGCGCCTCCCACGATTTCATCAACAAACTCGTAGCCGTCACCTTCGATCGGTTCTATTCGAAGCCAGACATGACCATATTGTCCTTTACCACCGGTCTGTCTAATAAACTTGCCTTCGGAGTTGACGGATTTCCGAATGGTTTCTCGGTAAGCGACCTGTGGCTTACCAATATTCGCTTCCACACCGAATTCACGCTTCATCCGATCAACAATGATGTCGAGGTGAAGCTCACCCATTCCACCAATAATAGTTTGACCTGATTCTTCATCGGTTCGTACGCTAAATGAAGGGTCTTCAGCCGCTAGTTTGCTAAGCGCAACGCCCATCTTTTCCTGGTCTGCCTGCGACCTTGGCTCAACCGCAACATGAATAACCGGCTCAGGGAACTCCATGCGCTCTAGAGTGATCGGCTGCTTTTGATCGCAGAGCGTGTCACCGGTTGTGGCCAGTTTTAGACCAATCGCTGCTGCGATATCACCAGCACGCACTTCCTTGATTTCCTTTCTATCGTTGGAGTGCATCTGCACCATCCGACCAATACGTTCTTTCTTACCTTTTACGGGGTTCCAAACTGAGTCGCCCGTTTCCAGCACGCCAGAATAGACCCTGAAAAAAGTTAGCGCCCCTACAAACGGGTCGGTCGCTATTTTGAAAGCCAGAGCGGCAAATGGTTCGTTGTCATCAGCATGGCGCTCGGTTTCTTCTTCTGTATCGCCCACAAAGCCACGAATAGATTTGACTTCGTCCGGTGCTGGCAGGTATTCAATCACGGCATCAAGCATGGTCTGGACACCCTTGTTCTTAAAGGCAGACCCACACAACGCAGGCACAATCTCATTGGCAACCGTTCGCTGCCTGATCCCCAGCTTAATCTCGTCGTCCGTAAGTACCCCACCTTCGAGGTATTTTTCCATCAGGTCATCATTGGATTCAGCTGCCGCTTCTACCAATTTCTCACGGTATTCTTCTGCCTGCGATCGTAACTCTTCTGGAATATCTTCTTCGTTAAACGTAAGGCCAAGATCTTCTTCGTTCCAGTAGATCGCTTTCATCTTGACCAGATCGATAACACCACGGAAATGCTCTTCGGCACCAATCGCAAGCTGCAAACAGACTGGCGTTGAACCCAATCGTTGCTCAATCTGGTCCACGACACGGAGGAAATCGGCACCGGCTCGGTCCATTTTGTTGACAAAGACGAGGCGCGGCACTTCATATTTATTCGCTTGACGCCAAACTGTCTCTGACTGCGGCTCAACACCTGATGTGGCGCAGAAGACAACAACCGCACCATCAAGCACACGCAGCGAGCGCTCTACCTCGATGGTAAAATCGACGTGCCCCGGTGTATCAATAATGTTGATGCGATGTTGGTCGAACTGACCCTGGGTACCTTGCCAGAAGGTAGTCGTCGCAGCAGACGTGATGGTGATACCACGCTCCTGCTCCTGTTCCATCCAGTCCATAGTGGCTGCACCATCGTGCACCTCACCTAGCTTGTGGGATAGTCCGGTGTAAAAGAGTACGCGCTCGGTCGTGGTGGTCTTTCCCGCATCCACGTGAGCCACGATACCGATATTTCGGTATCGCTTGATCGGTGTTTCTCTTGGCACGGCGGCCTCGGTAAACGATAGAGGTTAGAAACGGTAGTGAGCAAACGCTCGGTTAGCTTCAGCCATTCGGTGCGTGTCTTCACGCTTTCGAACAGCGGCGCCACGACCTTCGGATGCTTCCATCAATTCACCTGCAAGGCGAAGAGCCATAGATTTTTCACCACGTTTTCGCGCAGAATCCACCAGCCATCTCATTGCAAGCGCTGTGCGTCTTGAAGGTCTAACTTCTACTGGCACTTGATAAGTTGCACCACCAACACGACGAGACTTAACCTCGACCGCAGGTGCAATCGCTTCAAGCGCAGCATCAAATACTTCGATAGGATCTGCGGTACCGCGTTCTTTGATTCGATCCAGTGCGCCGTAAACGATCTTTTCTGCTACCGCTTTCTTACCACTCACCATGACGTGGTTCATGAACTTGGCTAGCGTCTGATTCGCATATTTAGGATCAGGGAGGATGGCTCTTTTCGGGGGGACTCTTCTTCTAGGCATGATTACTTCCTTATCTTCAGGTTATCGAGTCAAAATGACCCGCCTTACTTCAGGCAGGGAACCCGATCAAAACCGGCTTCCATCACCTGTCGTTGTTTATTGGCGTTTTACGCCTTGGGCTTCTTAGCTCCGTATTTCGAGCGACCCTGTCTACGAGCACTAACACCGGTAGTATCCAGTGTGCCGCGAACTGTGTGATATCGAACACCCGGAAGGTCCTTAACTCGACCTCCTCGAATCAGAACAACAGAGTGTTCCTGCAGGTTATGACCTTCACCACCAATGTAGGAAGTCACTTCATAACCGTTCGTTAATCGCACACGACAAACCTTTCGAAGCGCTGAGTTAGGCTTCTTGGGCGTAGTGGTATAAACACGGGTGCAGACACCACGCTTTTGCGGGCTGGACTGCAGCGCAGGTACGTCGCTTTTAACAACCTTGCGCTTTCTCGGCTTACGAACCAGTTGGTTGATTCTAGCCATAACTAAAATTACTCCGTTTAATCATTCAGGCGGCACCCGCCTTCGCGAGGCCGCATTCTACAGTGGCCGCTTTAAAAAGCAAGCCGCCGATTAGTGGGGTCGTAGTTGGCTCGGAGTAAAGTGCATGAGTAAATTACTCATGCACTTTACTCCG
>JBLIIB010000045.1:0-17175 GCA_047634795.1 Candidatus Azotimanducaceae bacterium
CTCGTCGTTCGCCCGTTCACGATAGAGATTGAACTATTGCTGCTGGCGCCGGTGTCCAGGATTTCAAAGTCACGTTCAATACCTGAAAAATCCAGTTCTACGTCCGACGATTCATCAGAAGCACGAATGCTCAGTGTAACCAGATCCGCGTCGCTGAGTATGGTCCGATCCACGCTCGCGATCAGAGCCGCCGATGTGCCTTCTGCGACCAGAAGAAAAGGCAGCAGGGCGATTAAAAGAAATTTTCTACCAATCAGATGCTGCATCATTGCCATTAATCTTACCTTCACGAATACGTTCTTCGTATTGCTGTTTAAATTTGTTGCGAAGTAATCCGCCCGGATCATCAGGTACCCTGCGCAGCCATTGTTGCAGGGCTTGTTTTTCTTCCTCATCAAGAGGTTCTTTGTCCTCGGGTGAGGCCTCGGCTTCTTTTGGCTCATCCGTCTGATCCTGTGGTTCTTGTTCCTGCTGTTCTTGTTCTTCATTCTTTTTCTGTTCTTCAGACTCTTGCTCACTACCTTCTTTTTGTTCTTGCTCGTCCTGCTGATCTTGCTGTTCCTGATCCTGCTGGTTTTGTTCCTGATCCTGTTGATCCTGCTCGTCGTTCTGTTCCTGATCCTGATTTTCTTGCTGCTGTTGCTCTTGTTGTTCTAACAACTCCTCGATAAGCGCTTTGTTAAAACTCGCGTCTTCGTTTCTCGGATCTATAACCAATGCCTGTTCATAAGCTTCTATGGATTCTTCATAAAGCCCTTGTCTCGCGAACGCGTTGCCGAGGTTATAGCGGGCGTCAAATGATTCGAGTTGTCCGAACTGACTAGCGGCAGCCTCATAGTCTTCACCGCGATAATGTGCGGTTGCTTTCCATGCCGGGTCGTCAAAAAGTGTCGCGGCGGTCAAGGCGTCCCCCGACTCCAATGCGTCGATGGCCTGCTGGTCGCGGGTTCTCCACAGATCGTCCCAGACGGACGCTTGTGCTGATTGTGGTGTGGGTAATGCCACGAGCAATACGATTGCCCAAAGCCAACCGCGCCGAAATGCGAATGCGGCAATGGGTAACAGTAGGAGTAATAGCCAGGGCCCCTCTTCAAACCAGATATCGAAGTCACGTTCTAATTCCCGAAATTGTTCGTCGGGGAGCAGAGGCTGTTCGGCGAGCAGGTAGTCCAGGTCTTCTTCAGTGAGCGTCATGGGGGAATACCGCCCGCCCGCAAGTGAGGCAAAGTCGCCCAGGTCGCCGGGGCTCACCTTTGGGATCACGAGATTACCGCGACGGTCTTTGAGAAACCCGGCTTCTGGACGACCGCTTATGAGTGCCACCGGTGCACCTTCGGGTGTACCGACAGACATCACGGAAATCGGGTAAGAGTTGCGGTATTGGCGTGCGATTTGTTGTGCCGCTACGACATCGCGGATTTCATCGGTAATGACAAGCATACGCCCGCTGGTGACGCCGGCGTCTTTGAACAATTCAATCGATCTTTCAATCGCGGGCGCAAGCTGGCTACCCGGCGCCGGTAGGAGATCCGGCGCCAGGGACTGGATCATGGCCGCTATCGTTTTGGTGTCGTCGGTTAAGGGCGAGACGACGTGTGCATCACCGGCAAATACGACCAGCGCGGTGACGCCTTCAATTCTTAATTCCAGGAGGTCGATTAACTTCCGTTTTGCCCTGACTAGCCGGTCCGGTTTGACGTCCGTCGCCAACATGCTTTTAGTTAAATCGAAGATCACGATTAAGGCGTCTTCGCGCTCATGCACGGGTTGGGCAGTCTTGCGCCAGACCGGGCCTGCCAGCGCCACTATGGCAATGATCCAGGCGATCAATATTAGCGTGAGAGGGCTGCGGCTCACCTTCTTGTTAGGGTTTTCCAGCAGGTGCTCTAAAAGGTGTGGCTCAATGGCAGATTCCCAATTGCTGTGGTGACTCTGGCGATATCTTAGTAGCAGGAACAACAGCAGTGCCGGTACCAGGCAAAAAAACCATACTGGTCTGATGAAATGAAAGTGAGTGACGATGTCATTGTAAAACTCGGGGTTCACTGTGAAGTCCCCTCTGACGGATGGGTTCGACGAAACCAAAAACGAGATACCCAAAGTGTTAGCGCGGGATGAGCTAACGTCTGTAGCAGGGTCAGCAGCAGGGCTGCTGCCAGTGGATACCAGTACAGTGATCTCACGGGTCGATAAGTTTCTGCTGCCTGCTCGATAGGTTCGAGTTCATCCAGGGCTTCGTAGATTTCCATGAGCTCATTACTGGATCGAGCGCGTTGGAAAATCCCGCCGGTTAGCGTAGCGATATTGGTTAATGTTTCAACATCGAGTTCGGCAGAAGGATTGACCGTTCGCTGAAATAGAAAACCGGGCACGACCATTTCGTCGGCACCGAAACCTATGGTGTAAATTTTGATGCCTTCCTGGGCCGCGAGACGTGCCGCCTGTTCGGGGTCGACCTCCCCAACGTTATTCACGCCATCGGTGAGCAGGATCAAGACGCGGTTCTCGGCTGGCCTATCTTGTAATCGTTTTACGGCAAGCCCAATCGCGTCGCCAATGGCAGTTTTCCCGCCGGCAATACCCAGAGGTGTTTCCTGCAGCAATGTTTTTACGGTCTTTCGGTCAAAGGTCAGCGGGGTCTGTAGATAGGCTCTTGAGCCGAACAAAATCAGCCCGAGTCGATCGCCTTTTCTTCGTTCGACAAAGTCGCCTACGACATCTTTTACCACCTGTAATCGGGTCGTGGTACTGCCTTCCAATTTCATATCTTCGGTTCCCATGGAACCTGATATATCGACAGCAAGGAGGAGATCACGGCCGGATGTGGGCAAAGAGACCGGGTCGCCTACCCATTGAGGTTGGGTTGCGGCCAGGACCAGTAAAAGCCACATCAGTAGCATTAAGATACGACGAAACAGTTGTCGCTGACCGCTAGAGGCTTGCGCCTCGTAGCTCGATGCTTTGCCAAAGAAGGGTACCTGTAGTGAAGGCTCTCTCGTTGAGGCTTTGGGAATTAGCCAAAAGACAATCAATGGAAGTGGCAGGAAGCCCAGAGCGTAGGGCCACAGAAATTCGATCACGACAACGCCTCTCGAGTCTGTGTGGCATCTGCGTTGTGCTCGTCGGCATAAGTTTTATCGATCAAGTGTTTTGCATCATGTCGCTTGATCCATTGCCGCGCGCAGTTTTCAAGGGCAGTGACATCGATATTGATGTCGAGCCGATAGTTGCCATCGATTAGCGCCTCGGCAGGGCCAATGCTAAAGGCGTGGCTGTTCGATGATTGATCCAGAAAAAGCAGCCAGGCTTCGCCGGTCAGGCTCGCGACTTTTTGTCGATCAAATCTTGTAAGCGCCACGCGTTTGAGTAGTTGCTGTATCTCGAAGAGAAATACGTGATCGTCTTCTTCTCGTTTCCATGCCTCGAAATACCCTTCGAGTTCTTGCAAAGCCTCGCGGCGATAACGGTTGTCCGACCATCGGTGCCAGAGCCAGAAACAGGCGGTAATCAGCAATATCATTCCGACGGCGGCGAGGATCCACCAACCGGGCGCAGGTGGCCATAATTCGATTAGGGCGGGTTGATAGATGTCGCGCAGCGCTGCCAACGGGTCGCTAGCCTGCTGCATCATGGCGGGATTCGCGGGAGGTTGATTGGCCACTATTTGCGCCGCCGTTTAGTGCCCGGACTCCGATTGATGGCATCGACAATGGACTCATCGGTACGGAGAGTGACCAAGGGCGCTTTGACGCGCAGAAACTCGTCCTTAATGTTTGATAATCGTTGTTTAAAGCCGGCCTCATAGGCCTGGCGATTTGCTTTACTGGCCGTGTTAATTCTTGCGCGCTGGTGGCCATCGGTGATGCTGTAGATATCAGGCGGTGGCAGGCTCGCTTCCAGTGCGTCCGATATATGTATTCCTATGACATCGTTGTGGCGGGCGAGGGTCTGGAGATGAATACGAGACTCTGGCATGAAACTCTGAAAATCGCTGATGAGGAAAATCATGCTACCGTGTTTGGTGACCCGCCTGACGTTGGCAAGTGCATCATTAAAGTATTGTGTTGATTGCGTTTCTCGCTCCGGTGACAGGGCATGGTTGGCATCATTTAATTCGTTCAGGAGTCTTAAAACAGCGTGTTTATTGCGTCGTGGTCTAACTTCCCTATGGCCCAACCCGGAAAAGACTATCCCTCCAACGCGGTCTCCGCGATCCAGGGCAGCCCAACCGACCAATGCGGCAACCCTTGCCGCCAGCACGGACTTGAAGGTCACTCTGGATCCAAAGTACATAGACGCAGACTGATCAACGAGAATGAGTACGGGCCGTTCTTTTTCTTCCTGGAACAATTTGGTGTGCGGCGATTGCGTTCTTGCGGTGACCCGCCAGTCTATTGTTCTGACATCATCACCCGGTTGATAGGCACGGACTTCCGCAAAGTCTATTCCTCGCCCCCTGAAGCTGGAACTTAACAGGCCGGCAAGGGGGTTGGAGGTTTGATGTTCTTCAAAGGCGTTCAATTCGCGCGCGGCATAACGCAATCTCACCAGGTCTCGGAGATCGGTGTAGGCACCCCGGTACTCGTGCAGTGCCTTTAATGCGTCCGAAGTATGAGTTGCAGCCTTAACGTTCATAGTGTTTTTGGTCTGACTCGAGTGGCATCAAGCTGCGGCAACACGTTGTACCAGTGTATCTAATATGGTGTCGGGCGTAATGCCCATTGCTTCTGCTTCAAAGCTCACAATAATACGATGGCGGAACACATCGTGCAGAACAGCCTGGACATCATCGGGTGAGACAAAGTCTTTGCCCAGCAGGTAGGCATTGGCGCGGGCACAGATATCCAGGGCAATTGTGCCTCGGGGCGACGCGCCATAGTCGATCCAGTTCGCTAGATCATCGCCAAATGCGGCAGGGTTTCTGGTCGCCATGGTCAGCGCCACGATGTATTCCTCAACGATAGGCGCCATGTGAAGTTCAAGCAATTCTTGTCGGGCGCCGAAAATTGTTTGCTGCGAAACCTTAACGGGCGCGGGTTCTTCCTTGGACTGTCGCGACTCGTTTCGTACCAATTGGAGAATGCTGCGCTCTGAGATGGCGTCGGGGTAGCCCACCGTAACGTGCATCAAAAAACGGTCAAGTTGGGCTTCGGGAAGTGGATAGGTGCCTTCCTGTTCGATAGGGTTTTGCGTTGCCATCACGAGGAACAGGGGTGGTAACTCGAAGGTTTGGCGACCAAAACTCACCTGACGTTCAGCCATGGCCTCGAGCAATGCGGACTGAACCTTCGCTGGTGCTCTATTAATTTCATCGGCCAGAATCAAATCGTGAAAGATCGGACCTTTTTGAAACTCAAAAGTACCTTCCTGAGCGCGGTATATTTCTGTACCCGTAATATCGGAGGGCAAGAGGTCGGGGGTAAACTGTATGCGGTGAAACTCACCTTCTACGCCATCCGAGAGCGTCTTAATCGCTTTGGTTTTCGCGAGGCCGGGTGCCCCCTCAACGAGGAGGTGGCCGTCAGCGAGCAGCGCCATAAGTAGGCGGTTGACCAATTTCTCCTGCCCAATAATTTTGCTGGCCAGCCAGGTTTCCAGTTCTATAATTTTATCGCGATGGGACATAAGTCTGGCTATTGCTCCTTACAGCAGAGATAAATTCACGGCATGCCGTTTTGCGCACCAATAGTTGGGGGCAAAACCCCCAATAATCAGGTGTTTACCGCGTGATAGAAAGTAGACAGCATGTGCTGCGTGAGGTTCCGTGCGCGGATGATACTACAGATAAGTTGAGGGTTTCCTGCGATGGCACGCGAGGTTTAATCAATCCAGGGCGGGCGACAATGTCACACGGCGTAAGCAGGTACAATAGCCACAGCAATAACAGTTAGTCAGAGAGTGACGGTAAAGATTGAGGGTGACTTTGTGGTGTTTCTAATCGGCGCTCGGGTAAACCACTGCCACTCAATTGATGCTAGGGGGCGCTGTCATTTATCCCGATTGCCCGCGCCATGAATCGTTTGGTGAGTGAGCTTCGACAAAATCCAGAGCTGGGGATGCTCTATGTCGAAATGTGGAATGGGTCGCCCGCTATCATGGTATCGAGCTGGAAGGTTTAGAGCTAGATGGTTCAGTACTGGCGATCCTTTGAGCACTCGCACGCCTATGCGCGAAAGCGTGATGCCGAACATTTGCCGACCTGAATAGAATCCAATCGCAGGGTTGGCTCGAACGGCGACATTGGTATTTGGCGTAAAACCTATCTCATTGGCGCCGGGCAATATGAGGTGGCGTATCACTAGGGAATCTCTGATTAAATTCTATTTGTCGGGCCGCGCAGGCCAGTCCAGCGATCGGGCCGCACCAAAAGATGTGGGCCCGGACCGGAACGTCGTACCGCTTGTCTTGGGCTGGGCGTCCCCACACCTGCGCGGCCCGATCAATATTCATTTAATCAAAGCTTCCTGAGATGCCAGAATTCCGACTGGCCCGCGCCGGCAATGGGATACCTGCGAAAAATTCAGACAGTATGGCAAAGGGGCGAGTGTCTCTTTCGGAGGGGAAAGATCTGCCTGACGGAACGAACCTGTTGACTGAATATCCTCAATTGACGGCTCTGAAGTAATGACCGTTAGTCGTGCGACGCGGTCTTAGTCGAGCCCTATATTAGTTCGCGATCTTTTGATCCTGTTGCTAACGTCTTTCTGATGGCGATCACAAGGCTCTGTAACTTGTGAATTTTGGCGGCAATACGTACACTCTCCTGCAGCACAAAAACAAAACTAAAAACAACAAAAATGCCCCAAATTAGTGCACAGACTGCACACTTTTAACACACGCGCTCAGGAGTAACCCAATGATTAGAACAGCTTTGGCTGTGGCCTTTCTATTGCTTGTATCCCCGCTCGTCATGGCTGACGAATTGAATCAGGCGGATACGGCATGGATTCTTACCTCAACAGCGCTGGTTTTGTTTATGACCATTCCGGGTCTGTCGCTGTTTTATGCGGGGCTGGTTCGATCAAAGAACGTGCTGAGCGTTTTGATGCAGTGTTTCGCCCTTACCTGCATTGTGTCGATCATTTGGCTCGTCATTGGTTACTCTCTGGCGTTCTCCGAAGGCAATATGTTTATTGGTGGTTTCTCTAATGTGCTAATGGTCGGCATTCAGGAAGATACGCTGAACGGAACCATTCCTGACAGTGTTTTCGCCATGTTCCAGTTGACGTTTGCCATCATTACACCTGCCTTGGTTGTCGGTGGTTTCGCTGAGCGAATGCGCTTTTCAGCAATGTTGATGTTTTCGGCACTTTGGCTGATCGCGGTTTATCTCCCGGTTGTCCACTGGGTTTGGGGCGGTGGCTGGCTTTCTGATATGGGCTTGCTTGATTTTGCCGGCGGCACGGTCGTCCACGTTACCGCAGGGGTTGCGGCGGTCACTGCGGCTGTTGTGATGGGTTCACGCCGTGGGTTTCCCACGACACCCATGACACCGCACAATATGACGATGACTGTCACCGGTGCGGGCATGCTCTGGGTTGGCTGGTTTGGATTCAACGGTGGTAGTGCGCTTGCCGCGAACGGTGATGCGGGTATGGCGATGCTGGTCACGCATATCTCTGCGGCTGCCGGTGCATTCACGTGGATGTGTATCGAATGGATTAAATACGGAAAGCCCAGTGCACTGGGAATGGTGACGGGTATGGTTGCCGGTCTTGGAACTATTACACCAGCCTCCGGGTTTGTTGGACCTGCGGGCGCACTGGTGATTGGTGTGAGCGCCGGCTTCGTTTGTTTCAACGCTACCATGTTCCTGAAACAAAAACTTAGCATTGACGATTCGCTGGATGTGTTTCCTGTCCACGGTGTCGGCGGCGCACTGGGTACAATACTGGCGGGTGTTTTTGCCAGCAGTTCACTCGGTGTGTTCAGCGGCCAGGGTGATGGTCTGCCCATGGGTGAGCAGGTTGTTGTTCAAATCATTGGTGTCGTCGCAGTAGGGGTCTACACCTGTGTGATCACTTATATACTGCTCAAGGTGATTGATAGGGCGCTTGGATTGAGAGTTTCTGAAGACGAAGAAACGGAAGGTCTCGATATTAACCAGCACAATGAACGCGGCTACGATTTGTAACGGATGCTACTACCAAAGCTTTCAATTTAGAGGCTTTCAATTTTAGGGCTTTTTATCTCAGGGCTTTTTATCTCAGGTGAAGGGCGCGCCGCTAACCTAACGGTTAGCCGCACGTTCCACCAAATGTTTCACCAGCGCTGGGAAATCAAGTCCGAAGCCTCCGGCACCATCTGGATACAGGCTGGTGGGTGTCATGCCGGGCAAGGTGTTCACTTCTAACAAGTAAATCTTCTCGTCGGTAACAACAAAATCTGCCCGCGAAAGGTCTCTGCATCCCAGTGCCTTGTGTGCCTTGACGGCAATATCCTGAAGCACCTTGGACTGTGCTTCGGGTAGCGCTGCTGGCATGATGTGATCAGACCAGCCGGGTTCGTAGCGGTGGTCAAAGTCGTACCAGCTATCGCTTGGGGTCGTGATTTCGATCACTGGAAATGCTTTGGTGCCTTGATCAGTGTCGATGACGCCGACCGTAATTTCCCGCCCGTCAATGCGTTGCTCAACCAAAAGGCGATGATCAAACGTGAACGCGTTTTTGATGCCTTCATTGAGCGAACTCTCGTTGTCGACCAAAGTGACCCCAATAGCGCTGCCCTGGCAGGCCGGTTTGACGACCACATAGTGACCCAACGATTCGCTGACTTTTGAAACTGCGTGCGCCAATCCGTCTTCGCGCGTGACAACACACTGATCGGCGACCGGGAATCCTGCGGCTCGAAAGACTTCTTTCGAAATAATCTTGTCCATGGCAACGGCACTACCATGTACGTCGCTACCCACGTAAGCGCATCCGAGAATTTCCAGGAACCCCTGCAGGGTTCCATCCTCTCCGGGCGGACCATGTAGCACGGGGAATACGACATCAGGCGCGTAATCGAGGAGTGCTTTGGTCAAATGCTCGTTCAACTCGAATTCGGCAACGTCGGAATAGTTTTCTTTGAGAGCAGTGATCACTCCGCGGGCACTGCTCCGCGATACCTCTGCCTCGGCGGAGGTCCCTCCTGAAATAACAGCGATTTTGATCATGGGAGACCTGCACCCGCGTGTTGTACTTCGATTGCTTCGATCGCGGCGGATTTATCACGGACGCAGTCCGCGGGCATTGAGGTTTGACTGGTCAGTATGAATAGCGTGCGGCCATCTGCGCCGCCCAACATGCAAGCGTAAGCCTGATTTTTAACCTTGATTCGGTCCGTGACGTCACCGCCTTCAACCACGCGTAGCGCTTCGTTGCTGGAAGGGGAAGCAACCCAAACACCGCCTGCTTCATCCAGACAGATCCCGTCCGGCACTGCATTTTGAAGTTTTGCCCAAAGTCTGCGGTTACTGAGTGTTCCGTCGGTGGCGATGTCGAACGCGGTCAGGCGGGCCGCCATGGTTTCGCCGATAATAAGGGTCTTTCCGTCAGGGGTGATGACAGCACCATTGGGGAATGCGAGATCGCTGGCTGCTTTTTCAACCCGACCATCGGGGTGCACCAGTGCGAGATCAGCCTTCGCAAAATCGGCACCGGTGTGCAGGTTGAAGCCAAAGTTTCCGACGTAGGAACGCCCCTGGGCATCCGTCACCATATCGTTACAGTGATAAGCCGCAACATTAGAGAGATCGGCGAACATTCTTGGGCCATCGTCTTCAAGCACCAGCAGTTGTCGGGATTGCATGGATACGATGAGCAGTCGCCCGTCCGGCAGCCAGCCTAATCCTGATGGCTGGTCATCGGCCAACGTCACGATCGTCTCTAGTTGCCCCGAAAGGTCCATTCGATAAACCGTATTAGCGTGCATATCAGAAAACCACAGATAGTTATCTCTCCATCTTGGTCCTTCTCCAAAGCATAATCCGTCGACCAGTGTTTTGGTCATGCTGCCATTCCTTAGTGTTCTTTAACACAGCAGTTTACCTGACAAAGTGGCGTGAAAAAGGCGTAGCGATTGAGATTTTATGGAGGCAGCCTTGGGCGACCTTAGTGAAAGGGTTGTTGATGGGTTTATCGGTAACGTTGAAGAGGACTTTTGATTTTAGGGAATGTTGGGGCACGTTAGAAAAGGTTCGGGGAAACATGGCGAACCTGAAAAATAGGGCGGTTGGCCGGATTGACGGACACGCGGGCAGATGCACTTCGCTACTACAAATCTGCGACTACAAGTCCGAGACCTTGTTGCCAAAACCCAAGAGAACGCCTGCGGGTTCTCTGCTCAAACGCGATGCGGATGTTGAGCGAGGCAATTTTACCCTTCGCTCAAAGGGAATGGGCTTCTCGTTCAGAGAGTTTAGTGAGTTGATGGCCTTAGGCGTTGACCCTGAGCCATCGATTTGTGGCAATGTAAAGCTGGTCGTAGAAAGGAAATTGGCGGCGATTGAGGAGAAGTTCCTTGAACTTCAAAAAATGAAAGTAGCGCTCCAGCAGTTAACAGACGGCAGTGTTGTGGGGGGCGAGTCGGCCGTCCACTGCAGCATTCTGGATAAGTTTGCGGTTGAAAAGTCCGATTAATCGAGTTTTTGATTCAGTTCGGTGAGTTCTTGTTGCCAAGCGTCTTGTTTTTTCAATTTCTGAAACTTTGGTTTTCTCGCCCGGTCTTCCTCAAGGAGCGTTTCCAATTCAATGATCCTTGTCAGCACATCTTCGACAGGTGCCTGTGAGGTTGCGGACGATTTCATCGAATGATTCTTTGTGTTGCCGGTTTTTGTTGACCTTTTAGCCGATGGCATATTGAGATAAAATTCATTCGGGTGGTTGATCTCTTGGAGCTTGCCTTCTTTGATGAGTACAAAGCGATCGGCGATGTTGTCGACAAACCGGCGATCATGCGATGTGATCAAAATCGTCGCATTCGTTTCTAGAATCTGAGCCTCGAGTTGTTCCTTACCTTGAATATCGATGTGATTTGTCGGTTCATCAAGAATCAGGAAGTTGGGTTGGTTCATCTTAATAATGAGGAACATCAATCTCGCTTTCTCTCCACCCGAGAGTACGGAAACCTTCTTGTCTAAATCGAGATAAGGAAAGCCAGCCTTGATCAACGCGGATTTGAGTTCTGCATCTGAGCCACCACAATTGTCACGCAGCGATTCCGTCATGCTGCGATTTTCATTGATCAGCGCTAACTCCTGATCGTAGTAGCCTATTTCACACTGTGGATTGAATTTTACCGGTCCGGTTTCGCGATTGAGTTGGTAACCATTCATGATCATATTGATCAATGTCGTCTTGCCCGCGCCATTGTGACCCATTAGTGCAACGCGTTGTCCTGGCCGAATCATAAAATCTTCAATATGAAACAAAGGCAGTTGGTCGGGTGCCAGAGCATCATGGTGCTCGATCTGAAGCATGCGGTTAGCGTGCGCGCTGCCAACTTCTATGGTTAGATTTAGACCTGAACCTTTGCTGACAAAGGTCTGGTTTTCGCGCATCTTGTCGATGCGCTTTTCCATGCTTTTGGCTTTCTTCGCAAACTTCTCGCTGTCGAAAACCTTACCCCAGGTGGCGAGGCGCTGAGCGCTGGTTTCGAGGCGCTTGATGTCTTTTTCTTCCTGTTCCCGGGCGAGTTCCGCAGCCTCATCTTGGGCGTCCAGCGAATCCTTTGCCTGCGAGAAAGGCTGATCAAAATAGTACAGCCGTTCATCCCTGAGAAAGACGGTGCGATCGGTGACGGCGTCCAAAAACTGGCGATCGTGAGAGATGAGCAGATACGCAATTGGCAGTTGTTTGAGATATTTCTCAAAGAGGATCAGGGTTCTAAGATCGAGATGGTTTGTCGGTTCATCAAAAAGAATCAAGTTAGGCTCTGTAATAAGCGCCCGTGCGAACATGAGACGGTTTTGCTGTCCCCCTGATAAATCAAGGGTTGTTTGATGAAATTCGCCCGCGGCGAACCCGAGTTGTTCCAAAAGCTTTTCTGCTTTGTATTGTTCGCTGGCTTGGTGTTCCTCAGGAAGCTTGACCATTACGGCTTCTAGTAAAGTAAACGGCAACAGTGCGTCGTCAATAAATTGCTCTACGGTTTCCAGTTTTAAATCCCGGCTTCGGGATAGATCACCTTCGTCGGGTGTTGCATTTCCGTTGAGGAGCGAAAACAACGTGGACTTACCACAACCGTTGTGACCGACCAGCCCTATTCGATCCCCTCCATTAATCGTAAGGTCCAGATTCTGGAACAGCGTTTTGGTTCCCGCGGCATGGCGCAGTCGGTGGCATTGAAGTAGCGGTGGCATGGTCTGTTAGCTTTCTAAGGACGGTTCTAGTCTAACTATTTTAGGCTAACTATTTTAGTGGCTGCAGGTTCGCATCAAAGCCCCTCAGAACGATATTCAATCAGGTTCGATCAGGTTCGATCATAGCCGCTAGAGCGCGAGGAAGTGCCGGAGGGTATCAAGCGTAAATGGCCATCCTAGCTCACGTTCGGCCACACGCACTACAGGAATGCGGATACCGTATTGATCGACGAGCTCCGGTGAATAAGCGATTTCAACTGGTGTGACCAGAATGTGAAGACCCTCACCCTGTAGACGTGTCAGCAGGGTTTCGGCGTCTTCGCAGAGATGGCAACCCGAGGTCGTATACAAATCAACACGCGTGGCCTCATCAGTCATTCGAAGTCTGCGTCGATCTGTGGTTTGACTTCGGGCAATGCAAACAGCCGCCTTGCGTTGTCTGATGTAATTGTCGCCACGTGATCAGCGGATTGGTCTCTGCAATTGGCGACGGTATCGCGCACGTACGTCAGGTTGCACGGTTCGTTTCGTCGCGATTTGGGTTTTGGTCGAATGGTCCTTGGCACGAGGTAAGGCGCATCTGTCTCCAGGAGTAGTCGATGATCAGGAATATCCTTGACCAGTTTTAGTAAATGCTCACCGCGTCTCTCATCGCAGATCCAGCCTGTAATGCCGATATAGCAGTCGAGATCGAGGTAGCGATAAAGCGCATCCTTCTCACCGGTAAAACAATGCACAACAGCGTCGCTAATAACATCTCTGTGGGTGCCAAGAATCTCTGCGAATCTGGGGTAAGCGTCTCTTTCGTGAAGGAACATGGGTAGCTTTGAGTTTGCGGCGAGCTCGATGTGCGCCTCAAACGATCGCTGTTGTACGTCTCTGGGCGAGAGATCTCTAAAAAAATCCAGGCCTGTTTCTCCTACCGCAACCACGCGTTCTTCGGTGATCAGATCAGCTAGCGTTGAGAGGTTCGCTTTGGTCGTTTCTTCTGCGTGGTGAGGGTGAATCCCCGCGGTGGCGAATAGGTTGTCCTGCCGGTTGGCGATCTCAAGGGCTTGAACGCTGCCTTTGGTTGATGCGCCGGTGACGATGAACTGGGAGACGCCGACGTCGGCAGCGCGTTGAAGCACCTCATCAAAATCGTGTTCAAAACTTTCGTGGGTTAAATTTGCGCCAATGTCGATGAGCGTCATGATTTTCCTGGTGTACTGATTGGGGCCCTTGTGGGCGATGAAGTGGTTTCGTTATCTACATTGGGCAAAAAGGTGAACTGCACCGGTGAAAACGCGTCCCGTTCATGCGGGTACAGGAGCGGCTGCTCATCGTTAAGTTTGCGGCTATAGATATTCGAGAACATCAACACGTTTTGCACGTAGCCGCGGGTTTCTTTAAAGGGGATGATTTCGATCCAGACATCAAAAGGCACGTCTGGATTCAGCCATTGGCGCACTCGACCTGGTCCCGCATTGTAGGCCGCGCTTGCGAGGATTCGATTGTTGTCAAAGCGACGCAGCATTTGCCCCAGATAATGTGAACCCAATTTGATGTTGAGGTCAGGTTTAGTCAGGGCGCGATTGTTTGCGTAGCTCACGCCCGTTTTTCTTGCAACCTGTTGGGCGGTCGAAGGCATGAGTTGCATAACACCCAGTGCGCCTGCGCTGGATTTAGCGTCAGGCATGAATGCGCTTTCTTGGCGCGCGACGGCTAGGCTCCATGTCACGGGAATATCGGCGCTGCGGGCATGGTCAATAAAGTTGTCTTGAAACGCCAAAGGAAATCGAGCGTTCAGTTCATCCCAGGCGCCGGCGGTGATCATTGTTTGGATCGATGCCTTGTACCAGCCCCAACGTAGGGCAACCCGAGCAGCGATGGCCTGTTCGGTGGTTGAAAACTGACGGGTTGAAAAATACCATTCGCTTCTCGCGCTTGATCGCTCACCCAGCGCAAACAGTTCCAGAGCACGTTCTATCCCTGGCGACTGTTCCAGGGCCAGTATTTGCTCTTGGGTTACAGGCGTTTCTAGTTCTTCAAAGCTGTATTCCAAGTCGAGAATGTCCGCTGACAGAAACCCATAAAATGTTCGTTCTTTGGCGAGCGCGGTGAACACCGATTTTGCGATGGCGAGATCAGCCGCTTCCGTTGAGAGCGCTAACACTCGAGCTCGCCAATACTGCCAACGCGCCGTGTCCTTTAGTTCCTCAGGTAACCGATTGATCAGTACAATCACATCGCTCCAGTTGGCGAGACTCAGGCTTTGACGGATTCGTGCTTCTATTAGCGCGGGGTGGTTGTTCAGATTGATAGGGAGTGTGTCAGCCAGTTCACTCAGGTCCGTTCTAACGACGAGTTGCATGGCTAGATCAGCGTAGGTTTCTTCGAGCGCCGCAGCGTCGAACTGATGCTGAACTTCGTATTGGCGAAGTGTGGCAATTGCCCTTTCTGGATCCGTTCGGGCTAACCGGCGAACACCGTGAAGAATAATTTCGCGGTTTCGTGGATGCTGGTCTGCGAATGTGCCGAACCGCGTGATGGTTATAGGCTTTAAGTGAACCAGTCGATAATTGCTGGCAAATGGTTTGTCGGATTTGCTCAGAAAACGCACGAGATAACTCGATAGCTTCTTCTCGTTCGCCTTCAGGCTGAGGGAAAAACGCGACCAGGCGATTTCCGGTGTCATACCTTTTTGTCCTCGCCAGACGTTAAAAATGGGATCACATTCGTCGGGTTGGGAGAACCCGACGGTCCAAAGGTCAATTGCCGCATCAAAGGCCTTGGTTTGCTGTCCCGTTTTATAAAGCGCGTAAGCATGGTGGCACGCGAGATCTTTTGCGGGCGTTGCGCGATGGTAATTATCTGCGAAAATCTGCCAGCCACCTCGTTTAGCGAGACTTCGCATCCAATGCTGTATCAGTGGTTTGACCAGTGGCGTATCACCGTGCTCGCGCTCGAATTCATCAATATCACTGACGGTCTGTCGAGAAATTCGGTAGGACATTTCTGTGTAGATCAGGTACGGATAGAGAGGATAGGTTCTTAAGGTCGGTTTAACCGCCTTCAGGCGGGTGAACTGACTGGAACGGATTAGCTGTAAGGCATCGAGATAGCGTTTGCGCTCGTCGAACCGGCTTTGTGTGGCGTCACTGCTATAGTTAGCGCCGCGGGAAAAGTCCGCGAAGGCGTGAGTCGCACCAAGTGCCAGGAGAAGTATCGATGTTAGAAGTTTCACGCAGGCATTGGATCATGAATTGCGTGCAAGAGTAATGAAAGTTTAACGAAGCGGCAATGGAAGCGCGAAAGAACGCTTGTCCATTCGTTTATTCGTTCATTCTTAAAGTCATTCGCCCACGCGCACAGCAAGTACGTCACAGGGGGCGCCGTGTAACACGCCATTAGCCGTTGACCCCAGCAGTAGAGCGAGCCCGTGCCTTCCATGACTGCCAACCACAATTAAGTCTGCGCCGATTTCATTGGCGAGTGTGTGGATTTCAGTTTCCGGTCGCCCGAAAATGAGGTGACGGTCTTCTTCAGGAATACCCAAAGTCTTCGCAAATTCAGCGAGATGACTTGTTGCCGTGTCCTGAATCTGTTCCTGAATGGTGGAGAGATCCATCGGGATATCGCCACCATAGGCTAGAGATAACGGCTCAATGACATGGACGCAGCTAAGTTTGGCACCTAGTGCGCTGCCGAGTGCACAAGCCCTTCTTGAGACGTCGCGTGACTCAACGGTTAGATCGACACCTACCAGTATGTGTTTGTACTCGCCCATCGCATCCACCTTCCAATGTTGTTATGTTTAGGTTGGGATTTCGCCAAATGTACACAGTAAAGCAGGCGGCGACAACCGTTTGGTTCAGCTAATTTTCAGGGTCAGTCAGACGGCTCTGGTCTCCCGAGTCTCCATTAGGAATGCCGTCAATGGTCTACGTCATTATAGGTGTGGCAATGTTGTTTATCATTGTCCCCATTATTGCTGTGCTACCGAATCCTCGCCAGAAGGCGCAGATGAGAATGCGCGCAGCCGCCCGAGCGCGGGGCGTCGCCGTTGAGTTAACCCAAATCGATGACCCTGTGCCTGTTCAGGAAAAGTACATCTCTCCAACCGGGCAGGCGATGCCTCCGATATTGAAAACCGCGGCTTACCGCTTTCCAAGGAAGCGGCCAGCGGACAGGCGTTCTCTGACGACGGTTGAATGGAAGGGCATTTCTGGCCGAAACGGCTGGGAGTGGGATTGGTCCAATGAGCGCGTCACATCTGATTTCAAAGTATGGTTGCTTGGCGCGGTCGAAAAGCTTCCAGATGATGTGGAATTGGTGATGGAAGAATCCTGGATTATTACCGTTCACTGGCACGAAAGAGAGGAGGGGACCGAGGAAGATGTCTTTGAATTTCTAAAGGAATGCGCATCCAAAGATGCCCATCAGGCCGCAATTGATAATTAGTTGAATCTGCATCGCATTCGCTCCTTGGCTGCGACGTTTCGTCCTGATGCAAACTAATTAGCTTGACAATTCCCTAGCGTTTGACCCTAAAGTAAAAAAGGACTTGCGTTGAGTTGCGGCTGATTATCAAACTTTCTCTCCGTGGGATGTGAATTTTGTTCGGGACAGTCCGCGCCATAAAGCTCAGGCTTGTTCGTTGATTGCTGGGCACTGTGTGGGTTAATAGTGCCTTATTAAACGGCGAAGTGAGAGAGCCCAAAAATGAAAGTGCAATCAAAGTGCAATGAAAATGTAAGGAGAAAGGTTCTTGACCTTCACTAACATTGATCTTATATATGTCGCCCTCAGAAGGGGCCCTCGCCGTTATTTGGTGAGCTAAAGCCATTTAT
>JBLIIB010000046.1:0-17002 GCA_047634795.1 Candidatus Azotimanducaceae bacterium
AAAGAAACAAGAATCCGTGCAGGACGTTCCAATCTCTATGACGGCGTTGTCGAAAGAGCTTCAGGACTCAACCATTCGCGACCTGGCAGACATCGAAGGATATGCGCCCAATGTCGTTTTCAACGACGGTGCTAGTGGCGGCGGCGGTAGGGGCACGCGAATTATTATTCGCGGTATTGCAGGAAGTGCCATAGGCGAGAAATCCTTTGATAACCCCATTGCAGTATCTCTGGATGGCATATTTTTTAATTCAGACTCCGGACGGATCGTCCAGAATTTTGATGTAGAACGTGTGGAAGTGCTCCGTGGCCCTCAGGGGACCTTGTTCGGCCGAAACACAGTGGGGGGCGTAATCAACGTGATTCGGACCAGACCCACCGGCGAGCTTGGCGGCAAGCTCAGAGTCACCGCTGGGCGTTACGGTCAGGAGGAAGTGCGGGGTTTGCTCAATTTTCCTGTCACTGACGAGTTGGCTGCCAAGGTCTATTACGTTAGCGTTAAGTCAGATGGGCCTCTAGACCGTACCTTCGACGGTGGGCATGCGCCTAAAGTCGACTACGAAAATTACGGCATTCAGCTGTTGTGGGAGCCCAACGAAAAGTTTGATGCTCTGCTCGCCTACGATCGATATAACAACGCCAGCGATGGTGGCGCACCCACGAACTGGAACAATAGTGGTGGGGTGGTTCCAGGTATCGCGTTCTCGTTTCCTTGTCTATTTTTCGGGGATTGCGGAGGGAATGGTAAGACCGTCGGTGATGTTGGCGATTCGGTGGATGCCAATAATCGCAACTCTGGCGACTATCGCAACGACGTCATCTCACTAACCATGAAATACCAGATCAACGACAACTTGACTCTGATATCGACAACGGGCAATCACGATACCCCCTATGAAGATACGATCCGGGACTTCGACGGCAGCTCCCTTGACTTTATCGCCATCGATAATAGAAACGAATACGAGCAGTTCAGCACGGAGTTTCGCCTTGAAGGCGGCTTTGATCGCTTCGATTTTGTAGTGGGTGCCTATTATCTGGACAGCCAATACGATCAGGACTGGGTAACATTCGGGTCGTTTCGGTCAATTTTGAAACCCGCCATTAGCGCTGCCGGTTTGCCGACGGGAGATTTGGCCAACGATCCGGTGGCCGTCGCGGCTTGCGCGTCAGGCGTGCATGACCCGTACTGGTGCGATGTCAGCTTTGCTCCGGGAGGTGCAAATTTTGGTCAAGCGCTCGGTCCCAACTACGACGGACGCTTGTTCCAAACCCAAAAGACCGAGTCCCTCGCATTCTTTGGGCACATTGATTATGAGATCAATGAAAAACTGATCGCAACCGCGGGCGTCCGCTGGACCGAGGACACAAAGGATTTTATTGGTTACCAAGCGTACGGAGGGGCGGTGGCTTTGCGGTACCCATTTAATTTCAACGTGCCGCACATTGAACTCAGCAATAAGTGGGACGAAACGACCGTCAAGATTGGTCTCGCCTATCACGCGACCGAAGATGTAATGTTCTTCGGTTCCTGGGCTCAGGGATTCAAAAGTGGCGGGTTCTATGGCGTTAACCAGAACATCCGGGATTTTTCTCGCAATCAATACGATCCGGAGACCGCGGATTCCTTTGAAATCGGGATGAAGTCTCAATGGCTCGATAATCGACTGCAGCTGAACGTCGCTGCGTTCCTCAACGATTTCAAAGATAAGCAGGACTCCAACGTGGTGCGCGATGAGGACACCAACACGGTTGCAACGGTTTGGGAAAACCAGTCTTCGGTACAGTATTACGGAGTCGAGGTCGAGACGCGGTTCGTGGTCACTGAAAACCTGGATCTGTTCGCCACGACGGGTTGGCTGCACGCGGAATACGACAAGTTTCTTTCGTTAGGAGCCATTCCCGCTGATGAGTTGAACGACGATAGCGTGCCGATAGATGCTTCAGGCTTTAACCCCAAGTATGCGCCGGAGTGGACCTTTGGCTTTGGCGGGACCTACACAAGACAGGTAGGTCCTGGTGAGCTTTCGTTGCATCTGAAGTATAACTATGTTGATGCGCAGGATACCGACACCTTCAACGATCCGGGTACCGAGATCCCGGAGACGGAATTCGTGAGTGCGCAGGTTGCCTATGATTGGAATCAAATTCGCGTCACGGCGTTCGGTGAGAACCTGCTCGACGAGCAATTCGAGAACGTTTCTTGTCTGTCCGTTCTGTTTTGTACCGGAGGAATTCAGGCAGGCACCACCTATGGTGTTGAAATCGAAATGATATTCGGCAACTAGGCCGACTTAAATCGGGGAAAGGCGCGGTTCTGCCGCGCCTACGTTGGACAGCCATCGACGCCGCCTATTTTTGCCTGGGGGTCCCCGAAGGTGTGCCTGTGTCTTTTCAGGATCGTGCCTACACATCACCCATTTGGTATACCCCATAATTTTGTAATCGGGAGTTAAGCTTCATGATAATTACTACCAAAAAGCTGATCACGCTTGTCACCGTCTGCTGTTTCTCGATCACTGCTAACGCAGACGAGGCGCCTTATTCTGACACGGTTAATGCGGACTATCCGAAGAATGTCTATTGGGGTGATACCCACCTGCACACACGAAACTCTGCCGACGCATACTCCCTTGGTAACATGAACCTGACGCCAGCAGATGCGTTTCGCTTTGCCCGCGGCCAGGAGTTAGTTGCTCACAACGGGATGCGCGTTCAACTGCGTCGACCTCTGGATTTTCTAGTGGTATCTGACCATGCCGAGTATCTGGGCGGCTACTACCGATTCAATGTTGGTGATCCCGTGGTTTCAGACACGGCGGCAGGGAAGCAGTGGCAGGGATATCTTGAGGAAGGCGATCCAGGCAAATTAATCGCCGCTTTTACTGCCAGCATGAGAGACCCTGTCAATAATTATCCGTTTCCCGAAACAACGCGTCGGTTGATTTGGGACGATGTTGCGTTAACCGCGGATGAACATAATCAACCGGGTCGATTTACGGCATTTACCGGTTACGAATGGACTTCGATGATCGAAGGTAACAATTTGCACCGGGTTGTGGTTTACAAGGACGGCGCAGACAAGACGACACAGTTTCCGCCGTTTTCAGGTCAGGACTCACTGGATCCGAGAGAACTTTGGAAGGCACTCGCCCGTTACGAAGATGCAACCGGTGGTGAGGTGATGGCAATTGCGCATAACGGCAACATTTCAAACGGCATGATGTTCCCCAGCGTGTCTGTTGATGGCAAGAAGATCAATCGAGCTTACGCTGAACTTAGAGCACGCTGGGAGCCGATCTACGAGGTCTCTCAGGTAAAAGGAGACGGGGAAGCACACCCAACGCTGTCGCCGGATGACGAATTTGCGGATTTTGAAACCTGGGATTGGGACAACATTGGTCGAACTGCAAAGAAAGAAGACTGGATGTTAAAGCACGAATACGCACGTGGTGCACTGAAGCTTGGCTTGCAGTATGAGAAATCGCTGGGGGTTAATCCTTTCAAGATCGGATTGATTGCAAGTACAGATGGGCACAATTCGATCTCGACCACGGAAGAGGATAACTTCTTCGGCAAGTTCCCCGAATCAGAGCCAAGCCCAGAGCGTATGGAAAATGCCATGGCTAACAACGCGCTTTGGAAAAACTGGCGTATAGTCGCCTCTGGTTATGCGGCGGTCTGGGCGAAAGAAAATACCCGCGAGTCGATCTTCGATGCGATGAAAAGGCGCGAAGTCTATGCAACGACGGGATCACGGATTCAGGTCCGGTTGTTCGGCGGATGGGATTATGAGGCGGATGATGTTCACCATCCTAACTATCTTGATAAGGGGTACTCGCAAGGTGTACCCATGGGCGGCGATCTGACCGAAGCGCCAAAAAACATGGCGCCGTCTTTTATGGTGACGGCAGCGAAAGACCCTGACGGCGCGAACCTGGACCGTGTTCAAATCGTCAAAGGGTGGTTGAATCGGGGGGGTGATCTGCAGGAGAAAGTCTATGACGTTGCCTGGTCAGGGCACCGCGAAATCGGTTCAGACACCGGTAAATTGCCTGCTGTAGGCAACACGGTGGATGTTGAGCAGGCAACGTACAAGAACACGATAGGGAGCGCAAGCCTCGCGACAGTATGGGAGGATCCGGATTTTGATCCTAAGGAACGTGCTTTTTACTACGTCAGGGTGCTGGAGATTCCGAGGCCACGTTGGACTACGTATGATGCGGCTTACTTTGATATTGAGGTTCCAGATGGTGCGCCAAAGACAATTCAGGATCGCGCTTACACTTCGCCCATTTGGTACACCCCGTGAATTTATCGGGATGGGTGCGCGAACCCATCCTCCACTTCCTCCTTCTTGGATTCGCGTTGTTCCTCGCTAACGACTGGTGGAATACGGGGGATTCTGAAAGTAGCAAAGTTATCGTAGTTGATTCTCAGTCTTTGGGCGAGTTCGTTCAGTTTAGGACCCAGTCGTTCTCAGGTAATGCTAAAAAGAAGTTGGAGAGTCTATCACCGAGCGCCTTGCGAGATGTCGTTGACCAGTTCGTAGAGGAAGAGGCGTTATATCGCAAGGCACTGGCCTACGGTATGGACAGGCAGGACTATGTTATCAAACGCCGTCTTGTGCAGAAGATGGAATTTCTTGCTGAAGGTACGACGCCTACTGGCGTCAATCTGACGAGTGCAGAATTGCGGCAGTACTACGAAGTGCACAGTGCGGAGTACGAACTTCCGGCAGCGATGACCTTCACCCATGTATTTTTCAGTGCCGACCGACACGGCGAAAATCTCGAACAGTTAGCGAGTGAAACCCTGTCAACGTTGAATAATTTAAAGGTGCGGTTTGATCAGGCACCGAATTACGGCGAGCGATTCCCCTACCAGCTGAATTACGTTGAACGAACCCGGGATGAAGTTGCTGGTCACTTTGGTACGGCAATGGCTAAAGCTGTGTTCCAGTTGCAGCCAGATGCATTACGCTGGCAGGGGCCCATTCCGTCGTCGTTTGGATTGCACCTGGTCCTCATTACGAAGAAACAATCTGCGCGGATCCCAACCATTCTTGAGATTCGCAATGAGATGGCGAGTGAGGTGCAGCGTCTTCGCGAAGTGGACCGCAAAAAATCTGTGATCTCGGCGTTAATCAGCGAATTTGAGATTGAAATCGCGCCGGAGTTCAAAGAAAGTTTGAGCGAACCACCTTGAAGCGGCAAGAGTTTCGGATATTTACGCTGCTGCTTCTGCTTCTTAATGCAATGTTGGCGATTGCTCATGATGGCCGCCCCGTCTACCTTGAACTCACGCAGGTAACGACCAGCGACTATGAACTCGCATGGCGGTTGCCGCCGACACTCGACCAGATGAATTTACCTCAAATCAATCTGGCGGGTGGTTGCCAGGAAACATCCACCGTGGGTGTGCAGATGGGTTTGCTCGGTAAACGGCTGTACCGTTGCTCGAGCGAGGCAAGACTCGCTATTTCCCTGAATTATCCTCGCACCAATCCATCCCTATCCAGCATCGTCAGAATCGCGCCCCTGAATCTGCCTGCAAAGGTGGAGCACGCGGGCCCCGGGATCACGCTCATAAAGATTCCCGATGGCGTCGACAGTAATAGCGTGCTCACGGAATACGGTCGTCTGGGTATTGAACACATATTGAGAGGATTTGATCACCTACTGTTCTTGGTATGTGTGGTCTGGTTGGCGTTTACTGCTAGGCGAATCTTTCTCGCCATTACCGGGTTTACGATCGCGCACTCCGTGACGCTGGGGTTAGCGGCATTAGAAATTATTACGCCGGCGATTGAGCCGACTGAAGCACTTATCGCACTGAGCATCGTGTTTATTGCCGCTGAGCTTGCTCGGCAGAAAAAGAGTTCGCTGAGCTGGCGCTTCCCGGTTGCGGTGAGCTCCATCTTTGGTCTGCTGCACGGATTGGGATTTGCCAGCGTGCTAAAGGAAATAGGACTGCCGACCAACGATTCACTGCTGGCGCTGTTTGCCTTTAACGTTGGTGTTGAGGTAGGGCAACTGTTGTTTATCAGTGGACTACTTGCAGGCGTTTTACTGTTGCGCAAAGTCAGTCACAATCGGATTGCGCTGACAGGCGCCAGATCACAATTGGCGAGTGGCTATGTCGTTGGTGTGCTGGCGGCCTTCTGGTTTTTTCAGAGGCTAGTAGGCATGGTTTAGTCGCGCGGATCCCATAATTGTAGACACCGTCTCTTTGGTTTAGCCTTTGACACGAGGATAGATAATCAATTCTATTCGCTGCATGACGTCTGATCGCGATGGCTTTTCGTTCACCGCCACCGTCTTTTGTTAATCGGAAGAGAAGATAGGAAAAACAAACCCAATTTTCTAAAACGGCACATTTCTAGAGATTCCCTCGCATCAGTGGAATTGGACATTGTTTAGGCAACAATTGTTCGGTTCGCACGTTTCTGCAGACAGCAATCACCCGGGTGGTGCGCTTACACAACAGTTGGCAAGGTCTCACATTGCAATGGATGATCTCTAGTATTTATACCCTGTCACTCGGCATCTTTAATGCGCTCAGAACAACATGGCAGCAGGCTTTATTGTCAGTGATGGTGGCTGAGCAGCAGTGTGGTCGAGCGTCCTTTCGAGCACGGCGGGGTCGGCCACATCAGCATACATCGTAATCTGTCACCTCAGGTCGTAAGTTAGAAGCTGATAAGTTCAGGTGCTTCAGAGGCAGTTCAGGACACTCGCTAGTCTAATTAGCCAACGCTTATACGATCTAGCGAGCTCTCGGGCCGAATTGCTAAGATGTCTTGCATGGGGGTGTTCTTTATCAGGAACGCTCTGCGTCCATTTTGGTCAGGGATGTCCTGCACTGGAACTGCTGAACTGATACGGTTGCGCAGCACTATCAACTCAGCCTAGGCTTCGTAATATGAAAGCTGAAACACTATTACCGCTCGGTAAACTGGACCCGGGCCTTAAAGCACCGGATGATGGTTTAGATCTGGGCAAAGTTGCCAGTGATGCTGTTACGACGGAGTCGGTTGGTTATCAGACGCTGCTCATGGAAGAAACCAAGGACGATCCTTTTCAAGTCCTCACTATGGCAGCGCTCGCCACTCAGCGAGTGAACATCGGTACATCTGTTGCTATCGCATTCGCGCGCAGCCCTTTTGTGATCGCACAGGCTGCTTGGACGTTACAAAAAATATCCAATGGGCGATTCGAATTGGGGTTGGGTTCTCAGGTCCGCGGCCACATCATGCGTCGATACGGTATGGATTGGCATGCTGCCGGGCCTTGGATGCGTGATTACGTCAATGCCGTGCGCGCCATCTGGCACAGTTGGCAGACTCAATCGAAACTTCAGTTTGAGTCGGATCACTACCAACTGAATCTATCCGTACCGCTTTTTACACCGGAACCAATAGCCCACCCGATCATTCCAATTCATGTCGCTGCCGTCAAACCCTACATGTGCAAGGTCGCGACGGAAGTTGCAGATGGTGTTCGTCTGCATCCTGTCTGCTCACCCCGTTATATCGAGGAAGTCGTTACCGCCGCAGTCGTCGGGCGGCAACCGGGCTTTGAGATATGTTTGAAACCGCTCATTGCCACCGCGCGCGACGACGAAACACTACAACAACGAAAAGAGATTGCCAGGCAGAGGCTGGCCTTTTACTGTTCCACACCAGCTTACTCTCGCGCATTCCACCTTTACGGATTAGAGAGCCTCTGCGCTGACCTTGCTTCAGCCAGTAAGCGGCAGGCTTGGGATCAGATGGCTGCGATGATTGACGATGATCTGCTAGAGGAGTTTGTCATCGTTGCCCGTTATGACGAACTCGCCAAAAAAATAGCACAACGATACGCTGGCCTGATCGACCGCATAGAGGTCAGCATTCCGGTAGCTAATGATGCTGATAAAGCATCGCTTAACCAAATTGTGAAAGATATCAACGCGATCGCGTGACGTGGCTCGCGTAGTTGAAATATTTCTAAGGCGCTCGCTGAGTATGAAACTCGTCATTTGGGCTGCCGGGAATCATTTGGCGAGACAGGCACCGGAGACAGTAACCGCCAAGTCGGTCCTTGAGTGGAAACAAACCAACGCCCCCCAGGGCTTATCTTGATCTTGGTGAAACTCGACTTCGAGTCGATAGTGACGGTTTAGCAGTACATCTCGTGCGACTGCATGCGTCCCTATGCTGTGTTCGAAAGTCATAACCGATAAGCTTGTCGTTTGCGCCGACTCTCGACAATATCCAGGAACACATGAAAGCCATTACGTTTGCTCGCTATGGATCACCCGACGTTTTACAGCTCGACGAGTTGGAAAAACCCGTCCCGAAAAACGATGAAATTCTGATTTGCGTGCAGGCGGCTGAGGCGACAAAAGGTGATGTCGAAATGCGAAGTTTTAAGTTCGCAGTAAAGTGGTTCTGGATACCTTTGCGGATCGTTTTCGGCTTACGAAAACCCAAACGACCAATCCTTGGCGGCTATTTTTCAGGTTACGTCAAATCGTTTGGAAAAGACGTTACCCAGTTCTCAGTCGGAGACCAGATATATGGGGCTGCTGCCCTCCGGCTGGGAGCCTATGCGCAGTATGTTGCCTTGCCGGCAAGTTACGCCATCGCTGCCAAGCCTGCGAATATGAGTTTTGCGCAAGCCGCGGCGGTGCCGCTTGGCGGACTCAATGCACTGCATTTTATGCGGAACGCGGGAATTCTCCCTGGAGAGAAGATCTTGATCAATGGCGCAGGCGGTAGCATTGGGGCGCACGGCCTACAGATAGCTAAATCAATGGGGGCAGAAGTCACTGTCGTCGACAGCGCGATCAAGGAAGAGATGCTACGGCGCCTAGGTGCCGACCATTTTGTTGACTACATGAAAGAGGATTTCGCAAAAATAGGGCGAAGCTATGATGTTATTTTCGACATGGTTGCCTCGAGTTCCTATAGCGATTGCATCAAGATACTCAATTCGGGCGGCCGCTACCTATCGTGTAACCCCCGTCTGTCCGTCATGATTCGTTCTGTGCTCACAACCCGATTTACCGACAAAACAGCTAGATTCGCATTCGCAGACGAAACAAAAGCTGACCTACTCATCCTCAAAGAAATGATCGAAGAAGGAAAGATCACCTCGATAGTGGACAGAATCTACCCAATGGAGCAGGCAGTCGACGCGCATATTAGGGTGGAAACAGAGCAACGCATTGGCGCGGTGGTGATTGCAATCGGTGATCAGTTTGACGAGTAACCTTAGGCAGCCTTTGGCAACAACCGGGGGATACGTCTCAAACAGGCGAAATGCCAAACGGAATGCCCTGAGTCGAGATTGATTAAGGGTGTGCTGAACTGCCTAGGTTCGCTCACTCGTCAGTGCATTGCTGTAGTAACTAATGTTACCTGAAAATGTCCTAGTATGGATGCAGCACAACAGGCACATCTGAGATACCACGTATGAAATTGTTTGGTAGTCGTTTAACTTCGCCCACTATTTCGACCTTCCGGAAGCGGTTTTGTATCTCTTCCCAAAGTACGCGTAGTTGCATCTCAGCAAGGCGATTTCCCATACAACGATGAATGCCGAACCCGAAAGAGACATGTTGCCGAGCGTTTTCCCTCTCGATGATAAATCGATCCGCATCAGGAAAAACACTCTCGTCACGATTACCCGACAAGTACCACATAATGACCTTGTCGCCTTCCCTAATGTCCTTCCCATTGAGATCAAAATCTTTTAACGCTGTACGCCTCATATGAATCACTGGGGTTTGCCAGCGAATCATTTCAGACACCATGTTTGGAATCAGAGCAGCATTATCTCGGAGCTTTTGGTATTCGTTAGGATACTGATTGAGTGCAATCACACCGCCACTGATGCTGTTTCGAGTTGTGTCGTTACCGCCGACAATCAACAATATGATATTACCTAGCAGGGCCATTGGGTCAGCGATCAAATCTTTTGTCGATTCACCGTGCGCGAGCATCGATATTAAGTCGAACTTAGGCTCTTCAGCAGCGCGTTCTTGCCATAGTTTGAAAAAAGTTAGGGCGCATTCTTGGAGCCCTGCTTGCCGTTCAGCCATGTCGATCTCTATGCCGGTAACCTGTGGCACATTGGTGGTGAGATCAGACCAATAGACCAATTTGCGCCTGTCTTCATAGGGAAAGTCGAACAGGGTGGCGAGCATCCTGGCCGTTAGCTCAACAGAGACTTTATCCACCCAATTGAAGGTTTCGCCCACGGGTAAGTTATCAAGGATGTCGATCACTCTTTCCCTGATTAGTGGTTCCATTGTGGCGAGGTTAGCAGGCGCGACGGAAGGCGTTACCGTCTTGCGCTGCTCGTCATGCCGGGGTGGGTCCATGGCAATAAAATTCTCGACCCTGGCGTCTTCTTCCCTTGGATCCACAATGGCTATGCCGCCTGCCTCCGACGAAAATATTTCGTGGTTTGTATCCACGGCCTTAATGTCGGCATGTTTAGTGACAGACCAATAGGCACCGTTAACACTGTCCCGACAATAGTGAACGGGATCTTCCTTGCGTAGACGGGCAAACCAGTCGTGCCAGTCATCATCACGAAACCGCTCCGGGAGACTGACGTCGATATCTTCAAGCGCTTGAGTCTCAACATTCGGTCTCTGCAGGGGCGTTTTCATTGGCATCTCTCATTAGTAAACAGCTGTAACTTATCTTTGGGGAAGAAAGTAGTCAAGTGTATACTTTGTCTAAGTACCCCATTACGGTAGAGCTTTTAGCAAGACCTCTTATCAATGAAAGGCCAAACGATGAGCGAACCCAAGCGGATCCTCGATCCTAGAATAGCCAAATCAAAGACGGCGGTAGAAATGTCCGTGGTTAGGCTGCTCTCAGAGGAGCATCCTTTTCCAACGCTTACTATTTCTGAAGTTGCCAAGGCGGCAGGGGTGACACGTAAAACACTTTATGCGCGATTTGGATCTCTGGAACAGGTGGTCAAAGAGATGGCATCCAGCATGTTCGAAGAAATTGCTGAAGGCATAAGCAATGACATGTTGAAGGTACCGCTGAGTTATAGCGTCCTAACGTCTGTCGTTTTTAGCGCTCATGAGCAGCACAAATCAACGCTCACACCGCTACTGATGCACTGCCCAGGTTTTTTGTTTCTTGATCCTTGCAGAGAGGTTATCGGGGAACTACTTGACCGAATCATTAGCGTGAATCATTTCCATCCCCTACCGGCATTCGAACGTGAGTATCTGACTGCAATTCATAGCAGTACCCTGCACGCAACACTAACCGTATGGGTTGAACGAGGGTTTATCGACTCGCCGGACCAACTGTCAGCACTGATGGTTAAATTACTGGGACCTGGCGTTGATACGTTTTTGAAAAGTTTGAAATAGGCATTAGCGGCAGGTTCTACCTGTGTGGAAACTGCTAATATTCATAAGAAAACCAAATTCAGGAGAACCAAAATGGCCAGTCGGCAAACGATAAAACCTGCACCCGAAGTCACCTTCGAAGGTAATTACTTCCTTGAGGGTAATTATGGCCCGGTTAAAGGTGAACACGTCGCCACAGATCTTCAGGTCATTGGTGAAATCCCTGCCGATTTAAAGGGGCACTATTTGAGGATAGGTCCAAATCCTGTTTATGTTTCAAATGTAGAGAAATACCACTGGTTTGACGGCGACGGCATGGTGCACGCCGTACAATTTGAAGATGGCGCGGTGACTTATCGCAATCGCTTTGTTGAGACGCAAGGGCTTGAGTGGGAGCGAAAAGAAGACCGTTGGCTCTGGAGAGGTCTCAACGGCATGATGGACGGCGGTCCTGCGTCGATGCCGGAAGGCGCACCATCGGGTAAGAACCCGGGCAACACTGCCTTCGTTAATCACAATGGGACACTTTATGCCCTGCATGAAGGCTCCGACCCGCATATCATGAGCTTGCCGGATCTCAATACCATCGGCACAACAAATTTTGACGGTAAGCTCACGCACGCTTTTACTGCACATCCGAAGGTCGACCCGAGCACCGGTGAAATGATGACCTTTGGCTACGGCCCATTTCCGCCTTTTGTGAGCTATTCCGTGGTCAACAAGGAAGGCGCGCTAATTCACTCCACGCCGATCACGATTCCGAAGGGCGTGATGATGCACGATTTTGCGTGTTCCAGAAATTATTCGATTTTCCTCGATTTTCCACTGACCTTTGATATCGAGGCGGCGATGGAAGGTAAGTCTCCGCTTGGGTTTGAACCTGAGCATGGCTCCCGCATTGGGATTATGCCGCGCCATGGATCTGACGAAGATGTTAAGTGGTTTACCGTTGACGTAGGTGTTGTGATCCATACTGCAAATGCCTGGGAGGAGGGCGATGTCGTTGTACTTCAAGCGTGTCGTTCAAAATCATCAGACATTATCGGCGCAGCGGAAGTCGAAACTGATGACCCTACTGACCTTTTGGGTCAAATGTATGAATGGCGTATCAATGTAAAAACGGGCGACATCACAGAAGGCCCTCTGCATGAATACTATTCAGATTTTTCACGTATTAATGAAAAGTATGCAGGTGCGAAAACGCGCTATACCTACTCTTCTGAATTCGATCAGACGCGCGACATCACGTTCAAAGCGATCATGAAATTTGATCGAGAAACCGGTGAAACACAACATCATCATTTCGGAGATGGGCGATATGTTGGAGAGGCTGTCTTCGCGCCAAAAGTTGACTCATCAGATGAAGACGATGGTTACGTGATTTGTTTCATACAGGACGAAAACGTCAATCAGAGTGAGTGTATTATCATTGATGCGAAAAATTTTGATGGTGACCCCGTTGCTCGAATCCTTATTCCATACAGGGTGCCATACGGCTTTCACTCAGGATGGGTTGGCTCTTAGGAAGTAGGTCTCGCTTAAAGGGACCCAGCTTTAAGCAGATTTAGGGACCCGAAGGGTCTCTTTTTGTTTCGTGGTGACTCATGTTTGATCAAGGTGTTCCGTTCAGAGTATTTCAATGCTGGAGTTAACGCGCCCCTTGGGTCAGGGCCCCCGAGCGCATTAAAGGTTAGGCATTAGCTCTAATTGCAGCATTGTGCGATCGATACTGAAGCATACTTGCACCGCCGACGATGGTTAGAGAAATTATCGTCAGTAAAGTCAGACCGCTTGAAAACCCAACTTCCGGAGTGTAAAGCAAGCCCAGAGTGAACGGGCCAAGGACACCACCAAGTTGCGACGCCGAAAAGAACAATCCGCTCGCGACACCCGCATAGCGTTCGTTGACTTCGGGTAATTCCAGCAGGGTAAGAATCAGCACCGTCACCAGGCTGCTGTTCGCTATTCCCTGCAATATTAAGCCGGTCAGCATCGATGACGGTTCAGTAAATCGTAGCATTACGGTAGCAAGAAAAGCAGCAAGGCTGAGTCCAATCAGCACCTTGAATCGTCGTTCCGGCGTGGCGAGTCTGGGAATAATCAACGAAGCCATAACGCCAATGACGGTCGGTAGTGCCGCCCAGTATCCCGCGTTGACGGCGGACAAACCGTGGGATTGAAGTAATTCGGGTAACCAGTTATTTAGCCCATGACCAAACATCATCACGCTGACGCTCATGAGAAGTACGATGAGCACGGCGGGTTGAGACAGCAGTTCCCCAATGACCTGAACTTGTGAAACTCTGGCGCCCGTCTGTTTGCCAGTCGCCGAAGAGTTCGCCGCGGTGGCCAATCCGAACCAGAAAAAAGTGGTTAGGAAAGCGATGCCGGACCACAGTAAGAGTATTGAGCGCCATGAACCATCAAAATAGGGCAGTAGCACAGAGTGTGTGGTCGTCAGTGCAATAATGCTGCCGATGGCGGGGCCTGTCATATAGATACCCATGGCCAGCCCGCGCGATGATCCTGTAAAGACAGATATGACAACCTTGGATGCGCCGGCAGAGACTATCGGACCGCCGAGTCCAAACAGCATAACCGCAAGAATCAAAGTGGTTGCGTCATCCACGAAGACGCGTGCTAGCGCCGAAAGTGCTACCACGAATCCGCCGATAGTGAGTGCATACCTGGCGCCAATCCGGTCGAGCAAGATGCCCGAAGGTACGGCAGAGAATATGTAGATAAACTGCCAGGCACCCATGGCGAGACCCATTTCGGTATGGGTCATGTTTAAGTCAGAGAGTACCTCTGATGCGATTGGTGCGAGACTTGCTGCGATTAATCCAAAAGACACGTAGAGCATCCATACGCCGAATAGTAATAGCCAATGGCTTTTCAAAATCAGAACTTACCTGGAAAGAGAATTTTCGGTCGCTATTCTACTTGAACAAAGACCATGTCGCCGCGTCATATAATGCATGACGAAATACGGTGGGTTAAGTCGTTCCATAGTGATGCCTAAAGGGACCAATTCTGAGATGTTCGGAAATAAATCAAGGCCTGGCTCAGGTGCCGGGGTAGGGCACGCCTTATTGCTGCAAAAAAAGTTTCTAGCGCGTCACGCGAGAGTTATTTTTCTAGCCCGATTCTTAAGTGTTTATCATTAATAGTGCTTTGAGTTCGCTGTGGTAGATCACCGGCATTATTCCCTTTCACTCGTTCCATGCGTCATCGTTAGTTATCAAGTCTGCCATGAAGTGGGCTACGTTTACCCAACGAGTGGTGCCGTAATCAAAAATTGCGCATTTATTGGGTGAAGGGTGAACGGAATATTCAGTGAGATCAGTGTTATCGATCAAAGCCTCTGGTCAAACGGCGGTCCACTTGATCGCTTCATGATCCCGTCCAATCTCTGTGAATAGAAAATCTGCGACCATCTTATTGTCCACATGGGGTGTTCTCAGCAAACGGAGAAGCCAGACAAGACACTTCTGGCCGAATGAAATGGGTTCGGCAAGGTCGCGATAACGATTGCCAGTCGTGTTCATTAGTGCAAATTTAGTCGGGCCCTTTTTTGGTTGGTTTAGCGCGCACGGCACAACCGGCGGGTAGTCTCTGTCAGGAGTCTGCGCGGAGAGCCGAACATGCGCTTGAAACTCAACTTTTGGCCGAGACAGGAAGCCACTACGTCGCAGTCACCGACAGTGTCGGTCATCTTCGTATCACTAAGATCCGAAATATTGGCTTCGATCACGGACAAGTTTTTATGACTCGAGACGATGTCAGGCAGATTTTCCGCAGATCGAACAACGACCTTTATTCGTTGTCCCGCTCGCAAGTAGCTGTTCGACAAATGTTCGTCCAGTTGCACCACCAGTCCCGACGCCATGAGCCGTCATTTCGAATTATCGTGTTTGGTTAATAGGTTCCGGATACTACAGACCCGAGTAAGTAGAGTCTTTGTTATCATTCTGTGATGACCGCGTAGGTCTGAATGTAGAGCGTAACGTTATCGTAGGTCACAATGGGCCTGCTCGGGGGCAGTTAGAAGCGCCCGCTTTGGATTCGCTGCTTTGGGTTGTTCCAGGCTGACAGGTCTGGGGTTCCCTAACCGGCTACCGATGACTCGAAAGTTTCTATTTTTCGCCCGGCCATAGGCGGCGCCGGACGCTCTCCGATCTGTAGTTCAGTTATCCAGCCTTGCTTCCGCTAAATTAGTTTCATGACGAACCCGACGATTGAACCGAGCACAAAAATATAGATGGGTGGCATGCTGATCAGCAGGCCGACAGTCCGTTTTTCGGGAGCACGGTAGTAGCCAAGTGCATATAACACTCTGCCTATCGGCCAGAGCATGCCGATACCGGCCGCCCAGAGAGGGTCAACTGCAATCGCGAATAACCAGAGCCCTGGCAGGAACAAGACCAGGTGTTCCAGCGTATTTTGATGCGCGCGTACATAGCACATGTATTCCTCGGGTCCTTCGTGAGACGGTGCAGGCACATCAAATTTTCCTCGGGCCATACCGGCCTGGTACAACGTGAAGTAATACGCCAGTAGTGCTAAACCACTGACGATTCCCGGATAGGCTAGGTCAACCATGTGTTTGCTCCCTAGAAGAATAAGAAGCGAGAGTATGCTCGAGTGTGTTCGTTCTCACCAGATGAATCGGGGCTCTTGGAATTCACAAAAGCTCTTGGGCGCTTAGTGCCTTTGGTTTGTCTTGCCTGGAGCGAAAGCACACATTCCCATGTTGCGTTACGAAAGATGGTGTCCGGCTAATTGCGCACGGCGATGATCCGTAGAGATCGGCTTTCTTAGCATTTTTTTCACGCAACAAGAGATTGGCTGAACTCGATGATACGATGATGGGTAATGAATCCTGCTCGACTGATGGCTTTCTGCGCGCCCAAGTTCGTTTTCTCTGTTGAGCATATTGGTTGCAGGGTTTGTGATAGGGCATACGCTATGAGCTGTTCTAGTACTTTCGTTGCGACGCCTTACCCACGGTGAGCTTCGGAGACAATAACCCCTAGGTCCGCGTATTCGGATTGGAATCCATCGAATAACCTGCACTCGCCGGTGGCAGCAAGTGTTTGATTATCCCTGTAGCCAAACAATTCCTGTCGCTCTATGAGATTTTCGAAATAGTCGGTAAGCCACTCACGTGGGGCGCCGATCGTTTCGTTAGCAAAAGCGACAGCTGACTCCAATTGCTGTGAGTTAATGGGTTGGAGTGAGACGGTATTGGCAGATTCATGGGAAGCCGTATGATTCTCAGACAGTTGGTACATCAAAGCGTTGACAGATATTTTCGTGAAGGCGTCTGCGCAATACGAAAGCATTCGGGGCTCGGCGGTGCTGGTGAAAGCACCTGGTATTTGACGCACGGAGTCGCATTTATTCGCTGTGACGCGAGCAAATAGCGCTGATGCTTCAGCGTCATAGCCCTCAATTAGGTGAAACTGCAGTAAATACCCTTCCTCATTGACACAACAGTAAACCTATCAACTCAGAATCCAAATAGAACCCGTAGTGTGTTGATGCTGGCACGTAACCAACGAGCCACATACCATCGAGTGGAGCGGTCGCTTGCTGTAAGTATTCAGATCGCAGAGTCTGTAACACTTCGA